>NZ_JCBAJY010000006.1:0-304201 GCF_059766615.1 Nocardioides sp. Z43_10
AAGTTAAGCCTCACAGCGCCGATGGTACTGCAATCGAGAGGTTGTGGGAGAGTAGGACGCCGCCGGACAACACTTCAACGTAGAGGCCATCACAGACCCACGGGTCAGTGATGGCCTCTACGTGCATTTACTTCGCTACGCATTCGCCGCGTCTCGCCCTAGAGTCGATGCCATGGCGGAGCAGCCCGCACCACCACCGGATGCCCCACGTGCGCACCCCGGGCGCTGGGCGCTGAACCAGGTCGAGCGGTCCGGCGGCTTCACGACCCGGGTCACCTGGAGTGCTCCCGACGGCACCATGGCCCGCTGGGCGTCGCGATCGGCCCGGCGTCGTGGCCGGATGGAGTTGCTCGACGCTACGGGTAGGAGCGCCGGCTTCGTGGAGGCGGATCCGACGACTGCACGCCTGCTGGATCGGGCCAACCGGGTGGCCGCCACGTCCTTCGCGCTCGGTGGGGCACTCTTCGCGATCGGTGCGCTACTGGCGCAGCTGGGCAGCGGGACCGTGTGGGACGTCGACGCGGTCTATCTCGTCGGGGGAGTGCTCTTCAGTGTGGGCGGCTACGTGTCGCTGCTGCAGGCCTCCAACACGCCCACCGAGATCGACGAGCGCGGCTCGCTTTCCTCGCCCCGATGGCGCTGGTTCACCGTCGAGGCGCGACAGATCGGCTGGCTCAGCGCGGCCGTGCTGTTCGTCGGCACCCTGCTCTTCGGTGCCAGCCTCGTCGCGGCTTTCGCCTCGGGCCTCACTCCACGTCAGAGGGACGGCGGGATCTGGTTGCCCGACATGGTCGGTTGTGTCTGCTTCCTGGTCTCGGGCCACCTCGCCCTCGTGGAGGTGGGACACGGTCGGATCTGGCGGGTCGTCAACGACCTCGGCTGGTGGATCGTCGCGGTTAACCAGCTCGGGTCGATCATCTTCTTCGTGGCCGGGGTCGCCTCGTTCACACTCCCTTCCACCTCCACCGACCTGGATCCGGGGTTGGCGAACTGGGGGACCTTCGTCGGGTCCGCGTGTTTCGCGGTGGCGGGGGTACTCCAGCTGTTCGAGCGACCGACGGTCGCGAGGGCGGCTGAGCGGCGCTAGCTGCTGATCGGGGCCTGGAGGAGCCCGGCGATCGCGTCGCACAGGAACGCGCCGGCCTCGCTCCAGCGGGCGGGCTCGCCGGAGCGCTCCGCGCGCTCCTCGATCTCGGCGCAGGCGGTGGAGACGAGGTGCGCCATGAGCCTGGCCCGTGACTCGATCACCGACCGGTCAAGGTCCGCGAGCCGGTCCGCGGCCGAGGCGACGATGCGTGTCGAGGTCACGTACTGCCCGCCCACGCGGTGGCGCATCAGGTCCGCGGTCGACGGGTCGGTCAGTGCCTGGCGCAGGAACCGCGCGCGCCACGACGGGGTCGGGAGCTCGGCGAACGCGTCGGTGAGCGGGATGACCAGCGCCCGGACGTCCCCGAGCAGGGACTCGGAGCACTCGAACATCTGCGCCTGGTTCGCCTCCACCGACGCGTAGTGCCGCTCGAGGAGCGCCTGGATCAACCCGGGACGCCCGCCGAAGTAGTACCGGACGGCGGAGTGGTTGCTGTTGCCCGCGGCCTCGGCCACCTGACGGTCCGAGACGGTGGCGATGCCGTGCTCGGCGAAGAGCCGCTCGGCGGCATCCAGGAGGGGCTGCCGGGCGTCCGGACGCGGCATGGGGTTCCTCTCGATCGGTGCGTCGTCTCATCCCGAGGATGTCATTTCGGCGTTTTAAGCCACGTGGCTTAGTATTGCACATTCCGCCCGACCGAGCTCTGCCGATACACCTGCCGCGACCCCTGCACGGGGCGCCGCACGAGGAGACCGACCTTGCCCACGAACACCGACGCCACCCCGGACCAGTCAGGTCCGGCCGACGCGAAGTATCCGCCACCGCCGCCGGAGAGCTCCGCCGAGCGCAAGGGTCGGCTGATCGCGCTCTTCGTGATGCCGTTCCTGATCATCACCATGATGTACGCGACCTACATGGGGACCATGCACGACCCGCACCCGCGCGACCTGCCGGTCGCCGTCGTGGGTCAGGGCGCCGCCGCTGAGCGATTCGCCGACAAGCTCGAGTCGGGCTCCGACGGCGGACTCGAGGTGCGCCTGCTCGACGACGCGTCCGACGCCGAGGAGCTCATCGGTGAGCAGGAGATCGCGGGAGCGATCACCGTCCCGGCCGAGCGTGGCGCCAAGGCCAAGGTCCTGCGGGCGATGGCCGGCGGCGCGTCGCAGGCCACGCTCGTCGACCAGACGCTGACCTCGGCCGCCGTCGCCGAGTCCTGGGGTGTCGACACCGTCGACATCGAGCCGCTGCCCGAGGGCGACGGATCCGGGACCATGGTGCTGTTCGCCGCGATGGGCATGATGCTCGCCGGCTACGTGCCGCTCAGCGGCCTGCTGATGGGCACCCCGAACCTGCTCCGGGTCCGCCGCTTCCTGCCGCTCTCGATCGGCTGGGGTGTGCTGACCAGCTCGCTGATCTGGTTGATCCTGGACCCGATCGTCGGCGCCGTCGACGGGCACTTCCCGCTGTTCCTGGGGGTCGGCACGCTGGCCACGGTCGCGGTCGCGAACGTCCAGCTGCTGTTCACCAAGGTGCTCGGCCCGTTCGCGGTGCTGCTGGGCATGCTGCTCCTGGTCGTCTTCGGCGTCCCGTCCTCCAACCTCGCGCTCTCGGTGCACACGATGCCGGAGTTCATCCAGTGGCTGAACGGCGTCCTGCCGCTCCCGGCCGCCGGTGAGGCGCTGCGCTCGGCGATCTACTTCGACGGTGCCGGCTTCGGCGGGCACCTGCTGACCCTGGTCCTCTGGCTCGTCGTCGGTGTGGGCCTGTCGGTGCTCAAGGAGCGTCGCTCCGGCCACCTGGTGGTCGGCGGGCCGCTCTACACCGAGCCCGACGCGCCGCTCCCGGCGCTGTCCGGTGGTCCGGTGCGGCGCTACCGCACCCGGCTGATCGCCGTCGCGCTCTTCCCGCTCAGCATCGTGGTCACCGTGGTGACGGTGATGAGCCTGTCGATGCACCAGCCCGAGGTCCACGACATGCCGGTCGCCGTGGTGGGTCAGCCCGCCCAGGCCGACCAGGTCGTGGCCGGTCTCGAGCCGGACCTCGGCGCGTACCTGGACCTGCGGGTGGTGGAGTCCGCCGAGGAGGCCGAGGAGCTGATCCGCAGCCAGGAGCTGGTGGCGGCGTACGTGCTGCCCACCGTCGCCGACGCACCCGCCACGCTGATCACGGCCGGCGGCGCCGGCGCCAGCCAGCAGTCGGCCGTCACCCAGATGTTCTCTTCGGTCGCGGCCGGCAGCGGAGTCGAGCTGGCCAGCGACGACATCGCCCCGCTCACCGACGACGACGCCGGTGGCGCCAACAGCATGTACGTCGGGATGGGCTGGATCATGGCCGGCTTCCTCTTCTTCGCGGTGATGCGCGGCGGAGCGCCCGACCTGACCCGCACCCGTCAGCTGCTCCCGCTGGTCGCCGGTTGGTCGGTGGGCATCTCGGTGTGGCTGTGGTTCCTCTACGACGTGCTGATCGGCGCGGTCAACGGCTACGCGCTCGAGATGATCGCCTTCGGGTCGATCACCGTCTTCTCGGTCGCCTGGGCCAGCGCCGTGCTGATCCGGGTCCTCGGGCTCGGCGCCCTGGTGCCGGTGATGATCGTGGTCATGCTGGCCGGTGTGCCCGCCTCCGGCGGTGGCCTGTCGCTCTACATGGTCCCGGAGATGTTCCGTCCCCTCGCCGACGTCCTGCCGCTGCCCGCGGCCGTGGACATCGCCCGCTCGCTGGTCTACTTCGACGGCGTCGGCGTCGAGGGCAACCTGCTGGTGATCGGGATCTGGGGCGCGGTCGCCCTGCTGCTCAACTTCGCGGTGGTCGACCCGTGGCTGAACCGTGCGAAGGCCCTGGCGCCGGCTCCGATGGGCCCGCGCTACCGCCCCGAGCGCCCGAAGAAGTCCTCGGAGAGCGACGACCTGGAGCTCGAGCTGGAGCGAGAGCTGGCGATGGAGCTCGAGCGCGAGCTGGAGAGCGAGCTGGATCGCGCGGACACCGAGCGCGAGATCAGGCGCCGCAGCTGACGCCCTCGCCTGGGCGCCCGGTCTCCCCGGGCGCTCAGGCGAGCTGCAGCGTGGTCAGGCAGGTGGGGTCGTCCGGCCCGGTGGCCACGTCGGCCTCGCCGCTGCGCCCGTCGTAGCTGACCCGCAGCGTCGCCTCGATGTCGCGGGGCAGCCAGAAGCCGGTGAACCCGTTGGCGAACGTGGTCCGCGTCTCGGCCACCAGCACCTTCCCGTCCGCATCGACGATCTCGACCTCGATCTCGGCCTCCGACAGCTCGCCCTGGCAGGTCGTCAGCGAGTGGTTGAAGCACTCGTGGGTCTCGTCGACGTACGGCGCCACCGACAGGTAGAAGCGGTCGTCGGCGACCGCCAGGGACACCTCGTCGTCACCCGAGGTGAGCACCAGCTCGTCGGGACGCACCGAGGCGATCAGGTCGGTGGGCCGGTCGTCGCCGCCGAGCCGGTCGAGGTGGTCGATCACCTCGGCGGTGTCCATCCCCGCCAGGTCGTGCTCGGCCAGCACCTGCTCGGCGCGGTCCGGTGCCGCGGCCGTCGGCTCGTCGCTCTCACCGGCGCAGCCGGTGAGCGTCAGGCTCAGGCCGAGCGCCAGCGCAGCCAGCATGGGGGCCCCCGTGATCGTCATAACGCCACGATCTCCCGGGTCCGCGCGCCCCGCCCGCGGCACAAGGTCCCCTCTGCGCGGACCGTTGTGCCCGGATCGGGCAGGATGCGCCCATGGATCTCACCTACTTCCGCCTCGACGGCGACGCCCTGGTGCCCACCGAGGTCGCGCTCAGCGGCTGGGGCGCCGACCACGTCCACGGCGTAGCCGTCAGCGGAGCCCTCGCCCGGGCGGCCGAGCGGTGCCTGGGTCAGACCGGCAGGGCCGACCTCCAGCCGGCGCGCTACACCGCCGACCTGTTCCGCGCCGTCACCACCGCGCCGTGCCTGGTCACCGCCGAGGTGGTCCGCGAGGGGCCGCGACTGTGCCTGATCGACGCCGTCCTCACCCAGGGCGGGCGTCCGGCCGCGCGGGCCAGCGCGCTGTTCCTCAAGCCCACCGAGAGCGCCGCGGGCGAGGTCTGGACCCCGGCCGAGCGGCCGCTGGCCCCGCCCGCCGACGTGGTACCGCCCTCCGAGGAGCCTCGGGTCCCGTTCCTGCACAGTGACGCCGGCTGGTCGCAGGACTTCCGCACCCACCAGAACGCCTCGCACAAGCAGTCGTGGACCACCGCACTGGCGGTGGTGGACTCCGAGGCGGTCACGCCGTTCCAGGCCGTCGCGGCTTGCGCGGACGGGATCAACCTGGTCAGCAACTGGGGGACCAGGGGAGTGGAGTACATCAACACCGACATCACGCTGACGCTGGTGCGCGAGCCGGTCGGCGTGGAGATCGGGCTCTCGGCGCTGGACCGCGTGGAGCGTGCCGGGATCGCGGTCGGCGCGGCTGCCGTCTTCGACCGCAGCGGTCCGCTGGGCACCGTGGTGGCCACCTCGCTGGCCAACGCCCGGCGCACGGTCGACCTGGCGGCCAAGGTGGACGAGGACGAGGCCCGGCGCGCGTCCAGCGTCTGAGTCGGAAGGCTGCGCGGGCGCAGCGCCGTCGCCTACCGTCGAGAGCATGCCCCTGCCTCGCCGCCGTACGACGTCGCGCCCGCGCGCCGCGCTGCTCACCCTGGTCGCCGGGCTCGTCCTGGCGTGCGCCATGACCGGCGCGCCGGCGTCCTCGTCCGCACCCCGCGGCGAGGCTCCGGCCGCGACGCGTGCGCAGGCCGTCGACAACCCGCTGGCCGGTCGCCCGTGGGGCGTCTACCAGGGCAACGCGGACCAGGCGTGGCGGCCCTACGTGAAGGCGACCGGGAAGCGCAAGCAGCTGCTCGCCAAGATCGCACTGCGCCCCAAGGCCAAGTGGTTCGGCGCCTGGATCCCCGATGCCCAGATCGGCGCGAAGGTGCGCGACTACATCGCCAACTCCACCGGGGGAGACCCCGAGGTGATGGTCCAGATGACCATCTTCCGGATGGTGCCGTGGGAGCACGCCGCCTGCAAGCGGCTCCCGAGCGCTGCCCAGCAGAAAAGCTACCGGCGTTGGATCAACCGCTTCGCGGCCGCCGTCGGCGAGACCCACGCGGCGATCATCCTGCAGCCGGACGGCCCGTTCGCGCTGTGCGCCCCGCGCGGCTCCCGGCTGCCCTCGCGGCTGATCGGCTACGCGGCCAGGAAGCTGGCGGCGCTGCCGCACACCAGCGTCTACATCGACGCCGGCGCCTCCGACTGGCCCAAGGACGACCCGGCCGAGGCCGCCCGGATCCTGATGCCCGCCGGCATCCAGCACGTGCGTGGCTTCGCGCTGAACTCCACCCACTACGTCTCCACCGCCAGCGACATCGCCTTCGGCACCCGGCTGGTCGCCGAGCTGGCCAGGCGTGGGGTCCCGGGCAAGCACTTCGTGATCAACACCGCCCAGAACGGGCGGCCCTTCCTGTTCGGCGACGCGGTCGGCTCGCACCCCGACAACGCCGACACCTGCCGGACCAGGACGCAGACCCACTGCGTGACGCTCGGCATCCCGCCGACCACCGACGTGGCCAACCCGCGGTGGGGGCTGAGCGCCACCGAGCGCGCACAGGCGCTGACGCACGTCGACGGCTACCTGTGGTTCGGCCGGCCGTGGCTGCACATGCAGGCGGACCCGTTCGTGATGAGGCGGGCACTGGCGATCGCCCGCACCACCCCGTACTGAGCCGCCCGCGCTGGCAGCCGGTGGTCTGGACCGGCACAATGACCCGGCACCTGCCCCTGCTCTCGGGAGAACCATGTCATCGCGCCCCCGGCTCCGCCCTGCTCTGTGGAGCCTGCTGCTGCTCGCCCTGCTGCCCCTGACCCCCCTGACCGCCCACGCGGCGATGCCCGAGGCGACCACGGCGTCGCTGAGCGGGACCGCCGCCGCGGCCGGCGCTGCGAGCACGCTGAGCCTGCGCCTGACCGGCACCGACGGGCGGCCGATCGGCCGGGCTCCGCTGAGCGTGGAGCGGCGGGTGGGCGGCGTCTGGGAACCGGTGGCCAGCGACGCGGTCACCGACGCCGAGGGGCGCGCCACGGCCCACGCGACGATGTCGCGCGTCGTCGCGGACAACGTCTTCCGGGTCCGCTACGCCGGGGACGCGACGTACGCGCCCTCGACGTCCGCACCGGTCCAGGTCGCGCTCGTGAAGCGGGGGAGCACCCTGACCCTGTCCGGCCCGGGCCGGGTCGTCGACGAGCGCTCGGCCGTCCTGCGGCTGCGCTGGGTCAGCGGCAACGGCGAGCCGGTCAGCGGCCCGGTGCGGGTCCAGACCCGGGCGGGCGGGACGTGGCGCGCGCACACGCAGGTGCGCACCGACGCCCAGGGCCAGGCCACCGTCTCGGTCACCCCGCGCAGCGACAGCCGGTGGCGCGCCGTCGCCGACGGGCTGGACTGGGTCAGTGGCGACACCAGCGGGGTCCTCGCCATCGACAACGTGGCCCCCGGCGTCCCGGTCACGCTGCCGGCCAAGGCACCCAAGCCGCGCCGCAAGCTGCCCAAGCAGCCGCACGCCGTCGGCGTCGGCGCCAACCCCACGGTGAGCACCATCTCCACCAAGGTGTGGAGGCAGATGCGCGGGGTCTCCTGGCGCCGCGGCTGCCCGGTCGGGCGCGCCGGGCTGCGCCACCTGCGGGTGAACTACTGGGACTACGAGGGCTACCGGCGCCGCGGCGAGATGATCGTGGCCGCCTCGGCCGCCGAGCGCGTCGCCCGGGCGCTGCGCGCGATGTACGACGCCAAGCTGCCGATCCGCTCGATGTACCGCGTGGACCGCTTCGGCTACTCGCGCAAGCTGCGCGGCGGCAACGACTACGCCTCGATGGCGGCCGGCAACAGCTCGGCGTTCAACTGCCGCGACGTCGTCAACAAGCCCGGGGTCCGCTCGCCGCACTCCTACGGACGCTCGGTGGACATCAACCCGTGGGAGAACCCCTACCGCTCGCGCACCGGCCTGGTGCCCAACACCTGGTGGCACAGCCGCAGCCACGCCCGGGTGGCCTGGCGCTCGCGCAGCCACCAGGTGGTCCGGCTGCTGGACCGGCACGGGCTGCGCTGGACCTACGGCACCGGCGACAGCCACCACTTCGACGCGATCACCGCCAGCGGCCGGGTCCTGCGCGCGCCGCGGTGCGCCGGGGTGTGCCACTGATGAGCTGCGTGTTCTGCGCCGTCGCGGAGGGGGAGAGCCCGGCCGAGAAGGTGCTGGAGACCGACGAGTTGGTGGCCTTCCTGGACCAGCGCCCGGTCTTCAAGGGCCACACGCTGCTGGTGCCGCGCGCCCACGTCGAGACGCTGCCCGAGCTGCCCGCGCCGCTGCGCGACCCGTTCCTGGCCGCCGGGCAGCGACTGGCCACCGCGATGGTCGAGGGGCTGGGCGCGCAGGGCTCGTTCATGGCCGTCAACAACACCGTGAGCCAGTCCGTGCCGCACCTGCACCTGCACGTCGTGCCGCGCACCAAGGGCGACGGGCTGCGCGGGTTCTTCTGGCCTCGCCACGGCTACGCCTCGCCCGAGGAACGGGGGGAGTACGCCGCACGACTGCGGGCGGCTCTAGAGTGACGATCGGTCCACCCCACCAGCGTCGAGGAGTGTAGTCACATGGGTCGTTTTGACGGTCGCGTCGCAGTCATCACCGGAGCCGCGCGCGGCATCGGCTTCGGCACCGCCCAGCGTTTCGCGGACGAGGGCGCCTCGGTCGCCATCATCGACCTCGACGAGGCAGCCGCCGCCGAGGCCGCCGGCCGTCTCGGCGCCACCAAGGCGATCGGGATCGGCTGCGACGTCGCCGACGCCGCCTCGGTCGACGCCGCGATCGCCCGCGTGGTCGAGGAGCTCGGCGGCATCCACATCCTCGTCAACAACGCCGGCGTCACCCGCGACAACCTGCTGTTCAAGATGTCCGAGGACGACTGGGACATCGTGATGAACGTCCACCTCAAGGGTGCGTTCCTGATGACCAAGGCGGCCCAGAAGCACTTCGTGGCGCAGAAGTACGGCAAGATCCTCAACCTCTCCAGCGTCTCCGCGCTGGGCAACCGGGGCCAGGCCAACTACTCCGCCGCCAAGATGGGCGTCCAGGGCTTCACCCGCACGCTCGGCATCGAGCTCGGCCCCTTCGGGATCAACGCCAACGCCATCGCCCCCGGCTTCATCGCCACCGAGATGACCGACGCCACCGCCGCCCGGCTGAAGATGGACGTGGAGGAGTTCCGCAAGCTCAACGCGGAGGCCAACCCCGTCAAGCGGGTCGGGTTCCCCGAGGACATCGCGGCCGCCGCCGCGTTCCTGTGCAGCGACGAGGCCTCCTACATCACCGGCCAGACGCTCTACGTGGACGGCGGCGCCAAGCTCGGCTGAGCGCGCCCGTCACCGCGGGCGCGCCTCCCTGGCCGACGGGCGGCGCGCCCGCACACTTGCTCAGAACCCTTCCCCGCTCGATCCTGCAGGAGCTTCCCGTGCACCGTGTCCGTCTCTCCGTCGTCGCTTTGGTCGCCGCCACCACGATGCTCGCCGGCTGCGGCGGCGGTGACGACTCGTCCGGCCCGCCGAAGGGCCAGGACGTCTCGGAGGGGGCCAGCCTCAACGCGGTCTGGCCGCTGACCGGGCTCGACGCGAAGGGCGACAAGGGGGCCACGCGCGACCACCCGGTGATGGTCGTCAAGATCGACAACACCTCCTCGGGCAGCCCGCAGCTCGGCCTCGGCTCCGCGGACCTCGTGGTCGAGCAGCTGGTCGAGGGCGGGAGCACCCGGCTGGCCGCTTTCTTC
The DNA here is from genome assembly GCF_059766615.1 of Nocardioides sp. Z43_10. NCBI lineage: Bacteria > Bacillati > Actinomycetota > Actinomycetes > Propionibacteriales > Nocardioidaceae > Nocardioides > Nocardioides sp. Z43_10. The sequence goes on from NZ_JCBAJY010000006.1 coordinate 9,907, forward strand.
TACTCCAAGCTCCCCGACAAGGTGGGCCCGGTCCGCTCGATGCGCGCCAGCGACATCGGGATCGTCTCCCCGGTCGACGGCTCGGTGGTCACCAGCGGTGCCGCCGGCGTCACGATCGCCCGGGTGAAGAAGGCCGGCATCCCCTTCTTCGAGGAGGGCGCGCGCGGGATCAGCCGCGACTCGGCCCGCTCCGCGCCGTACAACGTCTTCGCGGACCTGGGCTCGGTGGCCAAGGCCATCGACGCCGACGAGGCGCGTCCCGACGACTACCTGGCCTGGGGCGAGGAGGCGGACTTCCCCAAGGGGCAGCCCGCCAAGACCGTGTCGGCCTCCTTCTCCGGTGGGCACACCACGAACTGGTCGTTCGCCAAGGGCGGCTACACCAACGAGAGCTCGCTGGCCGCCGACGGCGACGACTTCGCGGCCGACAACGTGCTGGTGCTCCGGGTCAAGGTCGGCGACGCCGGCTACAAGGACATGGCCGGCAACCCGGTCCCCGAGACGATCTTCTCGGGCAAGGGCGAGGCCCTGCTGTTCCACGGCGGGCGTGCCGTGCGCGGCACCTGGAGCAAGTCCGGCCTCGACGGCGCGCTCAAGCTGCGCACCAAGGCCGGCGAGCTCACCGTGCCGGCCGGGCACACCTGGATCGAGCTGGTGCCGGCCACCGGGGGCGACGTCACCTTCAAGTGAGGCTCAGGCCTCCGGGTCGGTGCGGGGGAGCTCCACCCCGGAGTCGACCAGCGCGCGCAGTCCCGCCAGGATGAAGCCGATGGCGGTCTCCACGCGCGCGCTGGCCGCGTGCGGGTCCTCGCTGGTGGAGACCGACTCGCCGGCCGAGGACATCGCCCCGAAGAAGATCCTGGCGAAGGTCTGCAGCATCTCCTCGTCGAGGTCCCAGGTGCCCGCGCTGAGCACGGCGCGGACGATGTCGACGACGTTGGCGAAGGTGGAGCGCTCCTCCTGCTCGCGGAAGCGCTCGTAACCGAGGACCGAGGGGCCCTCCTGGATCACGATCCTGCGGTAGGTGGGCTGACGCACCACGGCGAGGAACGCGCGCAGGCCGGCCAGCGACTTCTCCCACGGGTCGCTCTCGCCGCGCAGGGCCCGCTGGATCGTCTTCGACGACTCCGTCTCGACCTTCTCGAAGACGGCCTCGAAGAGCGCCTGCTTGCCGCTGAAGTGGTGGTAGAGCGCGCCCTTGGTGACCTGCGCGCCGGACACGATCGCGTCCAGCGACGTGCCGGCGTAGCCCTGCTCGGTGAAGAGCTCCTCGGCCACCTCGACCAGCGCCCGCTTGGTCGAGGCGGAGTACTGGGCGCGCCGGCTGGCACCCGGGGCCGCGGTGCCCTTGGTGCCCAGCAGCTTCGGTGCCGAGGGCTTGCTCATCCGCGCAGTCTAGGGCGGGCCCGGGCCCGGCGCCTCAGGTCGGGCGGGGCGCATCATCGCCGGGGGCGTCGCTATTCTTCGCGGTCGCGTCATGATTCTTCGCGGTCGCGTCATGATTCTTCGCGGTCGCGTCATGATGGAGGCATGGACGAGTTGCGTGCGGGCACGCTGCTGGTGGCGACCCCGGCCCTGATCGACCCCAACTTCGCCGACACCGTCGTGCTGCTGCTCGACGTGGGCCCCGACGGCGCCCTCGGCGTCGTCCTCAACCGGCCCACGCCGGTCCTGGTCGCCGACGTGCTCGAGGGGTGGAGCGACGTGGTCATCGAGCCGGAGGTGCTCTTCCGCGGGGGCCCGGTCGGCACCGACGGGGCGCTGGCGGTGGGGCGGCTGCGCGACGCCGAGGACGCTCCGGTGGGCTTCCGTGAGGTCTTCGACACGCTCGGGATGATCGACCTGGACGCCCCCGTGGAGCTGATCGACGGGAGCCTCTCGGACCTGCGGATCTTCGCGGGGTACGCCGGGTGGGGGATGGACCAGCTGCGCGCGGAGGTGGAGGAGGGCAGCTGGTACGTCGTCCCGGGTGATCCCGACGACGCGTTCCGCACCGACACCGGCGACCTGTGGCGCGACGTGCTGCGCCGTCAGCCCGGCGAGCTGGCCTGGCACTCCACACGGCCGGTGGATCCCGAGCTGAACTGACCTAGACTGCTCTGTCGTGAGCACCTTCGGATTCTCTTCAGGCGACACCGACGTCCTCGAGGACCGGCGCACGGTCCCGACCGACGCGGGTGACCACGAGCGCTTCTCCCACTACGTGCCCAAGGACAAGCTGACCGAGGCGATGGTGATGGGCTCGCCGGTGATCGCGCTGTGCGGGAAGGTGTGGGTCCCCAGCCGGGCTCCCGAGAAGTACCCGGTGTGCCCGGAGTGCAAGGAGATCTGGGAGTCCATGCAGGACGGCGACGGCTCGGGCCCGGACGCGTGACGGGGCGGCCTGACGCCGTCCCTGCCCCGGCTCTCTCCCCGGCCTACCCCGAGCGTGCGGCGTGGGGGACCGCGCCCTCGCTGCGCGCCTGGCAGTCGGCGGCGATGGCGAAGTACTTCGAGGAGTCGCCGCGCGACTTCCTCACCGTGGCGACCCCGGGGGCAGGCAAGACCACCTTCGCGCTCACCGTGGCCGCGGAGCTGCTGAGTCGACGGGTCATCGACCGGATCACGATCGTCGCTCCCACCGAGCACCTCAAGACCCAGTGGGCCCAGGCGGCCGCCCGGGCCGGGATCCCGATCGACCCGACGTACGCCGCCGGCAAGGGCCGGACCTCCAAGGACTACGTGGGCATCGCGGTGACCTACGCCGGGGTGGCGGTCAACCCGCTGGCCATGCGCATCCGCACCGAGAACTACAAGACGCTGGTCATCCTCGACGAGGTGCACCACGCCGGTGACGCGCTCTCCTGGGGCGAGGGGGTGCGCGAGGCGTTCGAGCCGGCGGCGCGCCGTCTCGCGCTGACCGGCACGCCGTTCCGCTCCGACATCAACCCGATCCCGTTCGTCACCTACGAGCCCGGTCCCGACGGGGTGCCCCGGTCCCGGGCGGACTTCACCTACGGCTACGCCCACGCGCTGGCCGACCACGTGGTGCGCCCGGTGCTGTTCATGGCCTACTCCGGCGAGATGCAGTGGCGCACCAGCGCCGGCGACGAGGTGGCCGCCCGGCTCGGCGAGCCGATGACCAAGGACCTGGTGCAGCAGGCGCTGCGCACCGCGCTGGACCCGCAGGGCTCGTGGATGCCGTCGGTGCTCGAGGCCGCCGACAAGCGGCTCTCGGAGGTACGGCGCCACGTGCCCGATGCCGGTGGGCTGGTCATCGCCTCCGACCAGGACTCCGCCCGCGCCTACGCCAAGCTGCTGCGCCAGATCACCGGCCAGGCACCGACGGTGGTGCTCTCGGACGAGAAGACCGGGTCGAAGAAGATCGCCGCGTTCACCGAGAGCGACGACCGGTGGATGGTCGCGGTCCGGATGGTCTCCGAGGGCGTCGACGTGCCGCGCCTCGCGGTGGGCGTGTACGCGACGACGATCTCGACGCCGCTGTTCTTCGCCCAGGCGGTCGGCCGCTTCGTCCGCGCCCGGCGGCGCGGGGAGACGGCCTCGGTGTTCCTGCCCTCCGTCCCGTCGCTGCTCGGGCACGCCTCGGAGATGGAGGTCGAGCGCGACCACGTCCTACAGCGCAAGGTCAGCGAGGACGGCGACATCTTCGCCGCCGAGGACGACCTGCTCGCGCAGGCCAACGCCAGCGAGTCGGCCTCCTCCGAGCTGGAGTTCGCCTACGAGGCGATCGGCTCCCAGGCCACGTTCGACCGGGTCCTCTACGACGGCGGCGAGTTCGGCCACGCCGGGGAGGTGCACGTCGGCTCCGACGAGGAGATGGACTTCCTGGGCATCCCCGGGCTGCTCGAGCCCGACCAGGTCCGCGAGCTGCTGCAGACCCGACAGAGCGACCGGGCCCGCATGCAGAAGGAGAGCGCGCCCGCGCCGTCCGCGGCCGACACGGTGAGCGAGGTGTCGACCCACGAGCAGCTGGCGGTGCTGCGCCGCGAGCTCAACGGCCTGGTCGCCGCCTGGTACCACCGCACCAGCCAGCCGCACGGCGTCACCCACGCCGCGCTGCGCAAGGAGTGCGGGGGACCGGCGGCCGCGATCGCCACCGCGGAGCAGCTGCACGCGCGCATCGACCGGATCCGGGAGTGGGCGCTGCGCAAGAGCTCCTGAGCCCGCTTCCCCCGGGCGTCCTACCGCCCGCGCCCTACACTCGGCGCATGGTGGCGGAGACCTCCCAGACGCTGGACCGGGGGCTGCAGGTGTTGGCGGTGCTGGCCGGGACCCCGGGAGGACTCACCGTCACCCAGCTCGCGGGCCGGCTCGGGGTGAACCGCACGGTCGTCTACCGGCTGGTCAGCACCCTCGAGCAGCACGCCCTGGTCCGCCGCGACGGCCACGGCCGGCTCTACGTCGGGCTCGGCGTGCTGACCCTGGCCTCGGCCGTCCAGCCCGTGCTGCGCGACCTGGCCACGCCCGTGCTGCGCGCGCTGGCCGAGGAGATCGGCTGCACCGCCCACCTCAGCGTCGCCGACGGTGAGGAGGCGCTCGCGCTCGCGGTCGTGGAGCCGTCGTGGACCGACTTCCACGTCGCCTACCGGGTGGGTGCCCGGCACCCGCTCACCCTCGGGGCCGCCGGCCGGGCCATCCTGGCCGGCCGGGAGGCCGACGGAGCCGGCCACGTGGTGACCTACGGCGAGCTGCAGCCCGGTGCGCGCGGGCTGGCGGCGCCGCTGCCGGGCGTGCCGGGACTCGAGGCGAGCGTCGGGATCGTCACCATGGGCGACCTGGAGGAGTCGCAGGTCTCCGCGCGTGTCGTGGCGGCCGCCGCCGAGGTCGCCCGCCGGCTCGGCTAGGGCGCCGCGGGCCCCAGGCTGGCGGCGGCCAGCGGCAGCACCCGGTGCGGGATCTGGGTGGCGAGGGCGATCACGGTGGAGCCGCGGGTGATCGCCGCGTCGGAGAGCACGAGGTCGATGACGCGCTGCAGGTCCGCGTTCGAACGCGCCACGACCCGGCACCACAGGTCGCCCGCCCCGGTGATCGTGTGCGCCTCCAGCACCTCCGGGATGCGGGCCAGGTGCGCGGTGACCCGGTCGTGGCCGCCCTCGCGGGTGGGGTCCTGGCGGATCTCCAGGGTGAGGAACGCGCTGACCGGGAAGCCGAGCGCCTCGGTGGACAGCTGCGGCCCCCAGCTGGTCACCACGCCTCGGGCGACGAGCTTGTCCAGCCGGGCCTGCGCCGTGCCGCGGGCGACGCCGAGGCGCCGGGCCGCCTCGAGGATCGGGATCCGCGGCTCGTCGCAGAGCAGCACCAGCAGCCGGTGGTCGAGGTCGTCCATGCAGGCATCCTCGTGCCGGCGGGGCACGGTGACAACCCGATGCGCAGTGAAACCGGCGCTGGCTGGACAGACTGCCCACTCTTCGCACGCACTGTTGCGCAGCCTGCGCGGCGCGGTCAGGGTGGCGCGCATGACCACGACACGGCACACCGGCCCCGGCCAGGACCGGCCCGAGCACCACGAGCTGACCGCGGACGAGCTGCGCGCCGGGCTCACCCTCGAGCAGCTGCGCGAGCTGGTGGGCCTGGTCGAACACGACCCGGCGCAGGACCCGTTCCCGGTCTCCGCCCTGGACGCGATCGGGTTCGTGGTGGGCAACGCGACCCAGAGCGCCACCTTCTACCAGCTCGCGCTGGGCATGGAGCTCGAGGCCTACCGCGGGCCGGAGACCGGGGTGCGGGACTCCAAGAGCTACGTGCTGCGCTCGGGCTCGGCCCGTTTCGTCTTCACCGGCGGCGTCACCCCCGACAGCGCGCTGCTCGACCACCACCGCCGGCACGGCGACGGCGTCGTCGACCTCGCCCTCGAGGTGCCCGACGTGGATCGCTGCATCGCCCATGCCCGGGCCCACGGGGCGACGGTGCTCGTCGAGCCGCACGAGGAGTCCGACGAGCACGGCACGGTCCGGCTGGCCGCGATCGCGACGTACGGCGAGACTCGGCACACGCTCGTCGACCGGTCCGCCTACTCGGGGCCGTACCTGCCCGGCTACGTCGCGGCCGGTACCCGGGTGGAGCGCCGCGAGGGCCACCCCAAGCGGCTCTTCCAGGCTGTCGACCACTGCGTCGGCAACGTCGAGCTCGGCCGGATGGACGAGTGGGTGGCCTTCTACAACCGGGTGATGGGCTTCACCAACATGGCCGAGTTCATCGGCGACGACATCGCCACCGACTACTCGGCGCTGATGAGCAAGGTGGTGGCCAGCGGCAACCACCGGGTGAAGTTCCCGCTCAACGAGCCGGCCGTGGCCAAGAAGAGGTCGCAGATCGACGAGTACCTGGAGTTCTACGACGGCGCCGGGTGCCAGCACATCGCGCTGGCCACCAACGACATCCTGCGCAGCGTCGACGTCCTGCGCGGCAACGGCATCGAGTTCCTCGACACCCCCGACTCCTACTACGAGGACCCCGAGCTGCGCGCCCGGATCGGGGAGGTGCGGGTCCCCATCGAGGAGCTGCGCAGGCGCCGGATCCTCGTCGACCGCGACGAGGACGGCTACCTGCTGCAGATCTTCACCCGCCCGATGGGGGACCGCCCGACGGTCTTCTACGAGCTCATCGAGCGCCACGGCTCGCTCGGCTTCGGCAAGGGCAACTTCAAGGCCCTGTTCGAGGCGATCGAGCGCGAGCAGGAGGCCCGCGGCAACCTGTGAGCGCTCAGAGCACCTTGGACAGGAACGACCGGGTGCGCTCGTGCTGGGGGTCGGCCAGCACCGCCGCGGGGTCGCCCTGCTCGAGGATCACGCCGCCGTCCATGAAGACCAGCTTGTCGCCCACCTCGCGGGCGAAGCCCATCTCGTGGGTGACGACCATCATCGTCATCCCCTCGGTGGCCAGGTCCTTCATCACCGCCAGCACGTCGCCGACCAGCTCGGGGTCCAGCGCCGAGGTTGGCTCGTCGAAGAGCATCATGTCCGGGTCCATCGCGAGCGCCCGAGCGATCGCGACGCGCTGCTGCTGGCCGCCGGAGAGGTGCGCCGGGTAGGCGTCCTCCTTCTCGGCGAGCCCGACCTTGGCCAGGTTGCGCCGGGCGATAGCGACGGCCTCCTCCTTGCCGCGCTTCTTCACGCGCCGCTGGGCGATGGTGAGGTTGCTGAGCACCGACAGGTGCGGGAAGAGGTTGAAGGACTGGAAGACCATGCCGATGCGGCTGCGGATCTCGTCCACATCGACGTCGGGGTCGGTGATCTCCACGCCTTCGACGAAGATCCGTCCCGAGGTGGGCTGCTCGAGCAGGTTCACGCAACGCAGCAGCGTGGACTTGCCCGAGCCCGAGGGGCCGATCACGCACACCACGTCGCTCTGGTCGACGTGGAAGTCGATGCCCTTGAGCACCTCGTTGAGACCGAACGACTTGTGCAGGTCGATCACGTCGATCGCCGAGCCGGCGTGCGCCTCGCGCATGGGGCTCGTGGTCGGATGACTCATCAGCGGGCCTTCTCTGCGCGGGCTTCGAGGCGACGCACCAGTATCGCCAACGGGACGGTGATCAGGAGGTAGCAGACGCCGACCGCGAGGAGGGCGGTCATGCTCTTCTCCTGGTTGAGCGTGTCGCGACCGAACTTGGTCAGCTCCAGGGTCGTCGTGCTCAGCCCCAGCAGGTAGACCAGCGAGGAGTCCTTGGTCAGCAGGATCAGCTCGTTGGTCAGCGGGGGCAGCACGATCCGGAACGCCTGCGGGACCACGATCGAGATCATCGAGCGGGTGTGCGACATGCCCAGCGAGCGGGCCGCCTCGGTCTGCCCCTTCGGCACGGCCTGGATGCCGGCCCGGATCGTCTCGGCCATGTACGCCGCGCCCACCAGGCCGAGGGACACGGTGACCGTGCCGAGGATGCCGCCGGGGACCTCACGACCCGGGAACGCGATCGGGATGCCGTAGTAGAACGCGATGAAGACCACCAGCGCCGGGACGCCGCGGAAGAGTTCGATCACCGCGGTGGCGATCCAGCGGTAGGGCCCCACCGAGGAGAGCCGCATCAGCGCGAGCAGCAGGCCGACGACGAGCCCGAACGCGAACGCGCACGCGGTGTAGAGCAGCGTGTTCTTCAGCGCCGTCGTGATGATCTCGGGGAACATCTCCCGGATCACGTCGACGTCGAAGAACGCGCGCTGCAGCTCGCCCCAGTTGGCGACCAGTGCGAAGCCGCCCAGGACCGCCAGCAGGATGGCGTACTGGATCCACCGGACGATCTGCGCGCGCTTGCGCGGGCTCATCGCCATCACTTGGCCGGGGCGTCGCCGAAGTACTTCTTGTAGATCTTGTCGTACGTGCCGTCGTCCTTGGCCTTGGCGAGCACCTCGTTGACGGCGTCGATGAGCTCGTCGTTGCCGTCCTTGGCCACCGCGAAGCCGTACTGCTCGCCGGTGTCGAACTCCGCGGCCACCTCGACCTGGGGGTTCTTGGAGACGTAGTCGTAGAGCACGGTGTTGTCGTTGATGCCCGCGTCGACCTGGCCGTTCTTCACCGCCTGGGTGAGCAGTGCCAGGTCCTCGAAGTCGCGGATCTCGACGCCGTCGGGGGCGTTCTCGGTCGCGTACTTCTGGCCGGTGGTGCCCACCTGCACCGCCAGCGACTTGCCCTTGAGGTCGTCGAGGGACTTGATGTCGGAGCCGGCCGGCACCAGCAGGGCCTGGGTGGCGTCGAAATAGGGGTCCGCGAAGTCCATCACCTTGGAGCGCTCATCGGTGATGGTCATGCCGGCGGCGGCGATGTCGCACTTGCCCGTCGACATGGCCTGACCGGTCTCGATGCCCTCGAACGGGGTGTCGAAGATGTCCTGCTCGAGGTCGAGCTCCTCGGCGACCAGGTTCATCAGGTCGACGTCGAAGCCGACCACCTTGCCGCCCTCCTGGTACTGGAAGGGCTCGTAGGGCATGTGGGTGCAGACGGTGAGCTTGCCGTCCTTGATCAGCTCGACGCCGGCGTCGGTGGTGACCTTGTCGGTGTCGCTCGCGCAGCCCGCAAGCACGGTCGCGAGTGCGGTGATGGCGAAGGCGGAGGTGATTGCGCGGGGTGTCATGGCGCATAACCCTAGACCAACCGGCGCGCAGCGGCGCGGCGAAGTGACCAGATCAACGCGTGGCGGAGGCGATGACCCGATGGCAACCTATCTGGCGTTCCTGCGGGCGATCAATCTCGGTGCCCGGCGCAAGTACCCGATGGCCGAGCTCCGGGCCTGCCTGAGCGAGGCCGGCTTCGGGCCGGTGGAGACGCACATCCAGACCGGCAACGTCCGGCTGAGCACCCGGATGCGCTCGCGGACCAGGGTCGAGGAGGCGCTGGAGGGGGTCTTCCTGGCCGACCGCGGGTTTGAGGTGCCGACCATCGTCCTGCGCCCGGACGAGCTCGCGACCGTCGCCGCGGACGCCGCCGAGCTGGCCGCGTCGGGGCCCGAGGGCGGCGGACACTACGTGTGCCTGCTCAAGCACGACCCGGACCCCGACGGCGTCGCTGCCCTCGAGGCGCTGCGCTACGACGAGCACCGCGCGGTCGTGCGAGGGCGGGCGGTGCACCTCCTCGTCGGGGCGACCTACCTGGGCAGCGGGCTGGACGCGGCACGGGTCGAGCGGCTGCTCGGGCCCGCGACGGCGCGCAACGAGCGGGTGATCAGGGCACTGGCACAGAAATGGGGCGTCGGCTGAGGTGGCGCACCGAGGCGCTGGCCAGGGTGAGCAGCGCGATCGCGACGTAGAGGAGCCCACCGAGCAGGATCACCCGCCGGACCCCGAACGCGTGCCCGAGCGGGCCGAAGAGCAGCTGGCCCACCGGGAGGGCGGCGAAGGAGCCCAGGGCGTCGAAGGAGTACGCGCGGGCGAGCACCTCCTCGGCGACGTTCTCCTGCATCGCCAGGTGCCAGCCGATGCTGAACAGCTCGATGCCGGCGCCACCGAGGAAGGCGGCCACCACCAGCGTCACGAGGTCGGGGCCCGAGCCCAGCGCCACGATGGGCAGCCCGGAGACGGCACAGCCGAGCATGCCCGCGCGCAGCGGCCGGCGCAGGCTGATCCGGCTCAGCGCGAGCGTCGTGACGAGCAGGCCCCCAGCGAAGGCCGAGAGCGCCAGGCCCCAGCCCTGGGGGCCGAGGGTGGCGCCGGCGAGGCCGGGGCCCAGGGTGGACCAGGCCCCGCTCTGGATGGCGTTCAGCACGGTCAGCGCCAGCACGACGACCCACAGCCAGCTCGTGCTCCGCACCACCGCCCACCCCTCGCGGAGCTCGGCTCCCACCGAGGCGGAGCGGCGACCCGGAGCCCGACTGGGGAGCCGGACCCGGGTGAGCAGCGCTGCGGAGACCAGCCAGGCCGAGGCGTCCACCGCCAGCGCCCAGCCCGGACCGAGTGCGACCACGAGGACGCCGGCCATCGAGGGGCCCAGGACCGCGATCGCGGCGCGGGTCATCCCCAGCACCACGTTCGCCTCCTGCAGCAGCGACGACGTCACCAGCTGCGGCACCACGCTCGACATCGCCGGGATGGCCGCGGCCGCGACGGTGCCGTTGATCGCCGCGAGCGCGACGAGCTGCCATAGCTGGGCGCTGTCGGTGATGACCAGCGTGGCCGTCGTCGCCTGGCTGAGCCCGGCGAGGAGGTTGCTGACCCGCAGCACCGTGGCCTGGCCGACCCGGTCGGCGAGCACGCCGCCGGCCAGCAGCAGGGCGACCAGCGGAATGCTGTGGGCGGCGAGCACGACCCCGAGGGCGCTGGGGGAGTCGTCGATGCTCAGCACCGCGAATGCGAGCGCGACCGGGGCCATCGTCGTGCCCGCGAGGTTGACCGCGCGGGCGGCGACGAAGCGACGGAAATTGGGTTGGCCAAGGGCAAGGGCGGATCGGCCCAGCATCATCGCCCCCCGTCGGCGCCCGAGAACGGCCCGCTCGACGGGCCAGGGTGTGATGACACTACAGACGGGGCCGCGCCGTGCAGGAGGTTATCGATCCGTGACCCGACTGCGGCGCGATTGCTGCTTGACCGCCGCTGGGGAGCAGGGGGTAATGAGACCTCCTCACCCCTCGATCTCGGGAGTCCCATGTCTGAGCAGCACCAGGCCGGCCCGCCGGCGTCCGTCCCCTCGTCCTCCCCGCAGCCGGCGGGGTCCGCCCCGGCGACGCGGCGCACGGTGCTGTCCGGCGGCGCGGCGCTGGCTGCCGCCGGGATGGTGGCGTGGCCCGCGAGCGCCGAGGCCCGGCCGCGACTGCGCGGCCGGACGATCCGCCCGCGCACCCGGCTCACCGTGCTCGGCACCACCGACCTGCACGGCAACGTCCTGAACTGGGACTACTTCAAGGACACCGACTTCTCCAACCAGGCCGGGGACCAGATCGGGCTGGCGAAGATCGCGACGCTGGTCGAGGCCCTCAAGGAGGAGCGCCGGGGCGAGCCCCTGCTCACCCTGGACGCCGGGGACACCATCCAGGGCACCCCGCTGGCCTACTACTACGCCCGGATCGACCCCATCACCCAGGGGGCCGTCCACCCGATGGCGCGGGCGATGAACCTGGTCGGCTACGACGCCGCCGCCCTGGGCAACCACGAGTTCAACTACGGCATCGACACGCTGCGCACCTTCGAGTCGCAGCTGAACTTCCCGCTGCTGGCCGCGAACGCGGTCGACCCGGCCACCAAGCGCCCGGTCTTCGCGCCGTACCTGATCAAGCGGTTCAAGACCTCCTGGGGCTACCCGCTCAAGGTCGGGGTGCTCGGCCTGACCAACCCGGGGGTGGCGATCTGGGACAAGGCCATCGTGGAGGGCCGGATCGAGTTCCCCGGGCTGGTCGAGCAGGCCAAGCGGTTCGTGCCGCGGCTCAAGCGGATGGGCTGCGACGTCGTGGTGATCTCCGCCCACTCCGGCGCCGACACCAGCTCGTCGTACGGCGACGCGCTGCCGTTCCCCGAGAACGCCGCGAGCCTGGTGGCCGAGCAGGTGCCCGGGGTCGACGCGATCCTGGTGGGCCACGCGCACAAGGAGATCGGCGAGCGCTTCGTCACCAACAAGGCGACGGGCCGCGAGGTGCTGCTGTGCGAGCCGCTGTACTGGGGCATGCGGCTGGCGGTGATGGACTTCCGGCTCGAGTGGCGCAAGGGCGGCTGGCGGGTCGACTCGGCGCACGCGCAGACCCTGAACTCCAACACCGTCGACGCCCACCCCGCGGTGGCCGCGGCCGTGCGCGAGCAGCACGCCACCGTCGTGGAGTACGTGAACTCGGTGGTCGGGTCCTCCACGACCGAGCTGCTGGCCAGCCGGGCGATGGTCGAGGACGTCGCCATCATCGACTTCATCAACTACGTCCAGGCCGACGCGGTGAAGAAGGCCCTGGCCGGCAGCGCCGCCGCCGCGCTTCCGGTGCTGTCGATCGCGGCACCGTTCAGCCGGACCGCGCGGTTCCCGGCCGGGGACGTGACCGTGCGCGACGTGGCCGGCCTCTACGTCTTTGACAACACCCTGCTCGGCGTCCGGATCACCGGCGCGCAGCTGACCGACTACCTGGAGTTCTCGGCGCGCTACTTCAAGCAGGTCACCGGCGCGGGCCCCTTCACGATCGCCGAGGTGACCAACGCCGTCACCGACACCGCGCCCAACGGCACCCCGGACTACAACTACGACATGGTCGCGGGCCTGGACGCCGACCTGGGCTACGACATCGACATCAGCGCGGCGCCCGGGGCGCGGATCAGGAACCTCACCTACGCCGGGGAGGCGGTGCGACCCGAGCAGGAGTTCGTGCTGGCGGTGAACAACTACCGCCAGTCCGGGGGCGGCAACTTCCCGCACGTGCGGGACGCCGAGGTGCTCTACAACGCCCAGGTGGAGATCCGCCAGCTGCTCATCGACTGGGTCATCGAGAACGAGGTGATCGACCCGGCCCTGTTCGAGTCGGTCGACTGGCGCCTGGTCGCGGGCACCTCTGCGGTGACGATCACCGGCTAGGCAGACGCGCCGGCCGGGGCGGGGTCACTCTCCGCGGAACACCGGCCGGCGCTTCTCGCCGAACGCACGCATCCCCTCGGCGACGTCGCCGGTGCGCAGCAGCAGGCTCTGGCCGCGCCGCTCGTTCTCCAGCGCGCTCTCGAGTCGGTGCAGGGTGGCGGCGTTGACCGCGCGCTTGGTCGCGGCGAAGGCGAGCGGCGGGCCGGCGACCAGCCGCCGCACGATCGTGTCGACGACCGCGGGGAACTCCTCGTCGGAGGCCAGGTGGCTGACCAGCCCCGCCTGGTGGGCCTCGCGGGCGGTGAGGGGCTCGGCCAGCAGCGCCATCCGCATCGCCCGGGCCCGGCCGATGCTCGCCGCGACCGTGGCGCTGGCGCCTCCGTCGGGCATCAGCCCGACCCGGGCGAAGGCGAGCAGGAACGACGCCGACTCGCTCGCCACCGCGAGGTCGCAGGCCAGCGCGGCGGAGCAGCCGACCCCGGCGGCCACCCCGTTGACGGCCGCCACCACGGGCTTGTCGATCGAGACGATCGCCCGGATGATCCGGTTGGCGCGGTCCAGGGCGGTGACGTCGAAGTGCTCGTGGGCGTCCTCGCCGGAGAGGTCGGCCCCGGCGCTGAACGCGGCCCCGGTGCCGCTCAGCACCACCACCCGCACCTCCTCGCGCGAGGTCGCCTGCTCGACGAGCTCGGCGAGGCCGTCGGCCATCGTGTCGTTCAGCGCGTTGAACTGCTCGGGCCGGTTGAGGGTGATCCACAGGGCGCCGTCGGTGACGCGGGTCTCCAGGTCAGCCAACGAGGACACCGGCCTCGCGCATCCGGGCGACCGCCCGCTCGGTGGTCTCGGGCGCCACCCCCGCGCACAGGTCGAGGAGCACCCGGGTGGTGAAGCCGGCCTCCGCGGCGTCCAGCGCGGTGGCGCGCACGCAGTGGTCGGTGGCGATGCCGCACACGTCGACGTCGCGCACGCCCCGCTCGCGCAGCCAGTCCGCCAGCGGCGCCCCCTGCGCCGTACGCCCCTCGAAACCGGAGTAGGCGGCCGCGTGCTCACCCTTGCGGAAGATCGCGTCGAGGGGCTCGGGGTCGAAGTTGGGGTGGAACGCCTCGCCCGCGGTGCCGACCTCGCAGTGCACCGGCCAGGAGCTGTCGAAGTCGGGCTCGCTCGACCAGTGGTGGCCCGGGTCGACGTGGTGGTCCTTGGTGGCCACGACGTAGGCGTAATCCTCGACGCCGGGCAGGCCGTCGCGGCGCCGATGCAGCAGCGAGGCGATGTCGGCGGCCACCTGGGCGCCACCGGCGACGGGCAGCGAGCCGCCCTCGCAGAAGTCGTTCTGGACGTCGACGATGATCAGGGCGCGCACCATGGGGGGACCTTAGTACGTCGCGGGCCGCCCGCACTCACACATGCAGGGTCTCGATCACCGGCTCCCCACGCGACATCGACTGGGCGGGGACCGGCAGTTCGGCGCGTGCCGCCTGGTGCCTGGCCCGGGCGGCCTCGAGGGGCTCGCGGCCGACGACCTCGCCCTTGCGCACCAGCTCAGTCATCAGCGGGCGGTCGTCGCCGTCGTCGGCGGGGATCACGCCGATGCCGACGACCTCGGCCTCCGCAACGCCTGCCGCGCTGAGCCGGCGCAGCGCGGACTTGCGCCCGCCCAGGGACGCCTTGTCCTTGCTCTTCTTGGCCACCGGCACCATCTCGCCGTCGTCGCCCTCGCGTGCGACCAGCTTGTAGACGAAGCCGGAGGTGGGGTGCCCGCTCCCGGTGACCAGCTGGGTGCCGACGCCGTACCCGTCCACCGGGGCGGCGGCCAGCGCGGCGATCGCATACTCGTCGAGGTCGCTGGTGACGATGATCCGGGTGTCGTGCGCGCCGAGGTCGTCGAGCTGGCGGCGTACGTCGCGGGCGAGCACCCCGAGGTCGCCGGAGTCGATGCGCACCGCGCCGAGTCCGGTGCCGGCCACCTCGATCCCGAGCCGGACCGCCTCGGCGATGTCGTAGGTGTCGACCAGCAGGGTGGTGCCGGCCCCGCAGCTGTCGACCTGGGCCCGGAAGGCGTCGCGCTCGGTGTCGTGCAGCAGCGTGAAGCTGTGCGCGCTGGTGCCGGTGCTCGGCACGCCGTAGCGCTGGCGCGCGGCGAGGTTGGAGGTGCTGCGGAAGCCCGCCACGTACGCCGCGCGCGCCGCCGCGACGGCCGCCTCCTCGTGGGTGCGCCGCGAGCCCATCTCGATGCAGGGCCGCTCGCCGGCGGCGCAGGTCATCCGCGAGGCGGCGCCGGCGATGGCGGAGTCGTGGTTGTAGATCGACAGCAGCAGGGTCTCCAGCAGGACCGCCTCGGCGAAGGTCGACTCGACGACCAGGACGGGGGAGTAGGGGAAGTAGACCTCGCCCTCGGCGTAACCCCAGATGTCGCCGGAGAACCGGAAGCCGGCCAGCCACTCGAGCGTCCGCTCGTCGACGATGTCGGCCAGCACCGCCAGCGACTCCTCGTCGAAGCGGAAGCGCTCGAACGCGTCGAGCGCGCGGCCGACGCCGGCCACCACGCCGTAGCGCCGGCCCTCGGGCAGACGGCGGGCGAAGAGCTCGAAGACCGAGCGTCGCTCGGCCGTGCCCGCGTGCAGGGCCGCCTGCAGCATGGTCAGCTCGTAGTGGTCGGTCAGCAGCGCAGTCGAGTCGCTCACAGGAGACTTCACGCGCGCCAGCCTAGGGGGCCGCGGTGCCTCCGCCGAGCACCTGTCCGGGGTGTGCCACGATGGAGGCGTGTCTGTGTTGGTGTCTGCCGCAAGCTCCGTCGAGGTCGACCCGACGACCATCCCGGACGAGATGACCGTCCTGTCCACGCCATGGGTCACCATCGTGTGGAACGACCCGGTCAACCTGATGTCCTACGTCACCTACGTCTTCCGCACCTACTTCGGCTACGACAAGGCCAAGGCGGAGCGGCTGATGATGGAGGTGCATGAGGACGGGCGCTCGGTGGTCAGCAGCGGCACCCGCGAGGAGATGGAGCGCGACGTGCAGGCGATGCACGAGTACGGGCTGTGGGCCACGATGGAGCGTCAGGGATGAGCGGGTTCCAGCGCCACCGCCGCAGCGGCCGGGTGATCGCGAACTTCACCGGCTTCGAGGCGGACCTGCTGCGCTCGCTGGCCTCCCAGCTCGTCGAGCTGCTGCGCAACGAGCGGGCGGTCCCGCAGGACGGCCTCGACCCGTTCGAGGCGATGATGGACTTCTCCGGCCCGACCACGGCCCCCGAGGACCCGGTGCTGGCGCGGCTGTTCCCCACCGCCTACGCCGACGACGAGGAGGCGGCCGGCGAGTTCCGCCGGTTCACCGAGGGCGCGCTGCGCGACGGCAAGGCGGCCGCTGCCTGCACGATCATCGACACCCTCGAGGAGGCCGGGCTCCCGCCGGAGCTGACCGAGGAGGGGCTGCACATCGACGTGGAGCTCGACCCGGAGACGGCGCTGGCGTGGATGCGGTCGTTCACCGACCTCCGGCTGGCGCTCGCCACCCGCCTCGAGGTCACCGAGGGCGACGAGGAGTACTGGTACTCCCTGCCCGACGACGACCCGCGGACCCAGGCCCACGACATCTACGAGTGGATCGGCTACCTGCAGGAGACCCTGATCGCCGCCGTCACCGGGTGACGGCGGCGACCCGCGACCTCAGATGACGCCCATCGCGAGCATCGCGTCGGCGACCTTCATGAAGCTGGAGATGTTGGCTCCGGCCACGTAGTTGCCGGGGGCGCCGTAGGCGTCCGCCGCGGCCGCGCAGCGCTCGTGCACGTCGACCATGATCTGGTCCAGACGGGCCTCGGTGTGGTCGAAGTGCCAGGAGTCGCGCGAGGCGTTCTGCTGCATCTCCAGGGCGCTGGTGGCCACCCCGCCGGCGTTGGCGGCCTTGCCGGGGGCGAAGAGCACCCCGGCCCCGGTGAGCACGTCGGTGGCCTCGGGGGTGCAGGGCATGTTGGCGCCCTCGGCCACGGCCAGCACGCCGTTGGCGACCAGGGCCCGGGCGGCGTCCGCGTCGAGCTCGTTCTGGGTGGCGCAGGGCAGCGCAACCTCGCAGGGCACGCTCCACACCGACGCGCCGGCGTGGTGGGTGGCCTTGGGGCGCTGGGCGGCGTAGTCGGAGACCCGGCCGCGGTCGACCTCCTTGACCTGGCGCAGCAGGTCGATGTCCAGGCCGTCCTCGTCGACGACGTAGCCGCCGGAGTCGGAGCAGGCGACGACCTGGGCGCCGAGCTGCTGGGCCTTCAGCGCGGCGTAGATCGCCACGTTGCCGGAGCCGGAGACCACGACGCGCCGCCCGGAGAGGTCGAGGTTGCGGGTGGCGAGCATCTCGCGGGTGAAGAAGACGGTGCCGTAACCGGTGGCCTCGGTGCGCACCTGGGACCCGCCGTAGGACAGGCCCTTGCCGGTGAGCACGCCGGACTCGTAGCGGTTGGTGATCCGCTTGTACTGGCCGAAGAGGTAGCCGATCTCGCGGTGCCCCACGCCGATGTCACCGGCGGGGACGTCGGTGTACTCGCCGAGGTGGCGGTACATCTCGGTCATCATCGACTGGCAGAAGCGCATCACCTCGGCGTCGCTGCGGCCCTTGGGGTCGAAGTCCGAGCCGCCCTTGCCGCCGCCGATCGGCAGCCCGGTGAGAGCGTTCTTGAAGATCTGCTCGAAGCCGAGGAACTTCACGATGCCGAGGTTGACCGTCGGGTGGAAGCGCAGGCCGCCCTTGTACGGGCCCAGCGCGGAGTTGAACTCCACCCGGAAGGCGCGGTTGATCTGGACACGGCCCGTGTCGTCGGTCCACGGCACCCGGAAGATGATCTGCCGCTCGGGCTCGCAGATCCGCTCGATGACGGACCCGCGCGCGTACTCGGGGTGCTTGGCGATGACGGGGCCGAGAGACTCGAGGACCTCGTGCACCGCCTGGTGGAACTCGCGCTCGCCGCGGTTCCGTTCGAGCACCGTGTCGTAGGCGGATTGCAGGTCGGGGGCGAGAGTGCTCATGCCTCAAGGCTACGGAGGGGTTACACATGCCTCACCATCGACCGCCTGCTGGGCCGGTGGCGCGAACGCCGAACGGGCTCGCCTAGGCTGGCGCGGTGCTGACCATCGACCAGGCGACGTACGACGCGATCGTCGCCCACGCCAAGCGCGACCACCCCGACGAGGCATGCGGGATCGTCGCCGGTCCGGAGGGCAGCGACCGCCCCGAGCGGCTGGTCGAGATGGTGAACGCCGCGGGCAGCCCGACGTTCTACGAGTTCGACTCCACCGAGCTGCTCGCCCTCTACAAGCAGATGTGGGCGCGCGACGAGGAGCCGGTGGTGGTCTACCACTCGCACACCGCCACCGAGGCCTACCCCTCGCGCACCGACATCGGGCTCGCCAGCGAGCCCGGCGCGCACTATGTGCTGCTCAGCACCCGTGAGCACGGGAATAACGAGGGCCCTGTGGAGTTCAGGTCCTACAGAATCGTCGACGGCGAGGTGACCGAAGAAGAGGTCAACGTCGTCGAGCACCTACCGGCAAGGAGCCCCAGCTGATGGCCATCGAGGTCCGGATCCCCACGATCCTTCGCACGTACACCGGCGGCGAGAAGGCCGTCCCCGCCGAGGGCGCGACCCTCTCGGCGGTGATCGAGAGCCTCGAGGCCAACCACCCCGGCATCCGCGCGCGGCTGATCGAGGGCGAGGACCTGCGCCGCTTCGTCAACGTCTACATCAACGACGAGGACGTCCGCTTCATCGGTGGCCTCGAGGCCCCCCTCTCCGACGGCGACCAGGTCGTCGTGCTGCCGGCGGTCGCCGGCGGCGCTCGCTGAGCGACCCGGCATGGAGCCGGTGAGCGCCTCGCGTCGCACGTTCGTTCTCGTCGACGGCGAGAACATCGACGCGACCCTCGGGCTGACGGTCCTCAACCGGCGACCCGAGCCCGAGGAGCGGCCGCGCTGGGAGCGGGTCACCGCCTACGCGGAGAAGCTGTGGGGCCAGCCGGTCACCGGGCTGTTCTTCCTCAACGCCTCCAACGGCACCCTGCCGACGAGCTTCGTGCAGGCGCTGCTGGCGATGGACTACCGGCCGGTGCCGCTGTCGGGGCGCTCGGACGAGAAGGTCGTCGACATCGGTCTGCAGCGCACGCTGACGGCGCTGGTCGAACGCGACGCCGACGTGCTGCTGGTCAGCCACGACGGTGACTTCGTGCCGCAGGTGGAGGCGCTGCTCGACGGCCGCCGCCGCGTCGGGGTCTTGGCGCTGCGCGAGTTCGTCAACCAGCGCTTCACCGCGCTCGGGGTCCAGATCCACGACCTCGAGGACGACGTGGCCGCCTTCAACGTGCCGCTCCCGCGGGTGCGGATCATCCCGCTCGACGACTTCGACCCCGAGCGCTTCCTGCGCTGACTGGAAGGTGCGCGCATGCGCTTCGACAACCTCCTCGCCTCGGTGGGCGGCACTCCGCTGGTCGGTCTGCCGCGGCTGTCCCCGAGCCCCGAGGTGCGCCTGTGGGCGAAGCTGGAGGACCGCAACCCGACCGGCTCGATCAAGGACCGCCCGGCCCTGAGGATGATCGAGGAGGCGGAGAAGGACGGCACCCTGCGTCCCGGCTGCACGATCCTGGAGCCGACCTCGGGCAACACCGGGATCTCGCTGGCCATGGCGGCCAAGCTCAAGGGCTACCGCATCGTCTGCGTGATGCCGGAGAACACCTCCCAGGAGCGCCGTCAGCTGCTGCGGATGTGGGGCGCCGAGATCGTCTCCTCGCCGGCCGCCGGCGGCTCCAACGAGGCCGTCCGGGTCGCCAAGCAGGTCGCCGCGGAGCACCCCGACTGGGTGATGCTCTACCAGTACGGCAACGAGGCGAACGCGCTCGCGCACGAGCAGGGGACCGGCCCCGAGCTGCTGGCCGATCTTCCCTCGATCACCCACTTCGTGGCCGGCCTCGGCACCACCGGCACCCTGATGGGCGTCTCGCGGTTCTTCCGGGCCGCCAAGCCGGACGTGCGGATCGTGGCCGCGGAGCCCCGCTACGGCGAACTGGTCTACGGGCTGCGCAACCTCGACGAGGGCTTCGTCCCCGAGCTCTACGACGCCTCCCTCATCGACTCGCGCTTCTCGGTGGGCCCACGTGACGCCGTGCGCCGGGTCCGCGAGCTGCTCGAGCTCGAGGGCATCTTCGCCGGGGTCTCCACCGGCGCGATCCTGCACGCCGCGCTCGGGCAGGCCGCCAAGGCGGTCAAGGCGCAGGAGAGTGCCGATATAGCCTTCGTGGTATGCGACGGCGGCTGGAAGTACCTGTCGACAGGGGCCTACGAGGGCACCGTCGACGACGCCGAGGACCGGCTCGAGGGCCAGCTCTGGGCCTGAGCGGCAACGGCGCGCTCGCCCTCGCGGTTCTCCTCGCCGCCGTGCTGCTCGGCCCGGCCGCCTCCGGCCTGGGCCAGGGCCCGGGGCCGGCGCGCCAGGCACCGGCGCAGCTCACGCTCGTGGAGCCCGCGTCGGACTCCGGGGCGAGGCGCCCCACCCGCACGGTCACCTACCACGTCGAGACGCGGGGGCGGATCAGCACGAGCCTCGCCGGCTTCCGCCGGCTGGCCCAGGAGACCTACGACGACGCGCGCGGCTGGCGCAGGGGCGGCATCGCCTTCCGCGCGGTGCGCCGCGGTGGCGACTTCACGCTCGTGCTCAGCGCGGCCCGCCGGGTGCCCGACTTCTCGCCCGGGTGCAGCGCGCAGTGGAGCTGCCGGGTGGGCCGCTACGTGATCATCAACCAGGACCGGTGGAAGCACGCCAGCCGGGCCTGGCGCGCGGGGGGCGGCAGCCTGCGCGACTACCGGCACATGGTCGTCAACCACGAGACCGGCCACTGGCTCGGGCTGGGCCACCGCGGCTGCACCGGCCGGCGCAACCCGGCGCCGGTGATGATGCCGCAGTCCAAGGGTCTCGCCGGCTGTCGCTTCAACGCGTGGCCGGGCGCCTCGGAGGTGCGCGCCGTACGCTGACGCGACGTCGCCCGCGGGAGATTCTCCGCCCGGTTGGCTAAGCAACGCCCGCCGACGGCCGATCTGTCCTCTCGTGCAGCCCCCCGAGACAGGCACGCAGATGGATGACCTGGACGAGATCATCCAGGAGTTCCTGGTGGAGAGCCACGAGAACCTGGACCAGCTCGACCACGACCTCGTCGAGCTCGAGCAGGCCCCGGGCTCCCAGGCGCTGCTCTCGAGCGTGTTCCGCAGCATCCACACCATCAAGGGCACCAGCGGCTTCCTCGCGCTGGGCCAGCTCGAGACGGTCACACACGTCGGCGAGAGCCTGCTCAGCCGGCTGCGCGACGGCCTGCTGGAGCTGACCCCCGAGATCACCAGCGCGCTGCTGGACATGGTGGACGCGGTACGTCGCATCCTGGCCCAGATCGAGGCGACCGGCACGGAGGGCGAGGGCGACCACACCGAGCTGGTGCGCCGGCTGACCGCGCTGCAGGAGGCACCGGCGAGCGTGCAGGCAGCGCCGACGGCGGAGCCGGTGGTGGAGTCTGAGCCGGAGCGTCGCTCGGTCACCGAGAGCACGATCCGGGTCGACGTGGAGCTCCTGGACTCGCTGATGAACCTGGTCGGGGAGCTGGTGCTGACCCGCAACCAGATCATGCAGCGCGCCGCCAGCCGCCAGGACACCGAGATGCTGCGCACCTCGCACCGGCTGAACGTGATCGCCGGGGAGCTGCAGGAGGGCGTGATGAGGACGCGCATGCAGCCCGTCGACACGGTGTGGAGCAAGCTGCCGAGGGTGGTCCGGGACCTGTCGCTCGCGCTCGGCAAGCAGCTGAGGGTGACGATGGAGGGGCGCGACACCGAGCTCGACAAGACCATCCTGGAGTCCGTCAAGGACCCGCTGACCCATCTGGTGCGCAACGCGGTCGACCACGGGGTGGAGACCCCCGAGCAGCGACTGGCCGCCGGCAAGCCCGCGGAGGGCGTGCTGGTGCTCAGGGCCTTCCACGAGGGCGGCCAGGTCAACATCGAGATCTCCGACGACGGCGCCGGCATCGACCCCGACCGGCTGCGTGCGCGAGCGGTCTCCCGGGGGATCCTCAGCGCCGAGGCGGCCGCCCGGATGGGGGAGCGCGAGGCGCTCGGGCTGATCTTCGCCCCCGGGTTCTCCACGGCGCAGAAGGTCACCCACGTCTCCGGGCGAGGCGTCGGGATGGACGTGGTGAAGACCAACATCGAGAGGATCGGCGGACTGGTCGACGTCCAGAGCGTGCTCGGCGAGGGCACCACGATCCGGATCAAGATCCCGCTGACGCTGGCCATCATCCCCGCTCTCGTGGTCACCACCGGCCAGCAGCGCTACGCGATCCCACAGGTGAACCTGCTGGAGCTGGTGCGCCTGGAGAACGGCGGCCACGGCGCGAACGGCCCCGGGATCGAGAGCATCCAGGGCACGCCGGTCTACCGGCTGCGCGGCCGGCTGCTGCCGCTGGTCAGCCTGCGCGAGCAGCTCGGTCTCGACCCGTCGCCCGCGCAGACGACGTTCATCGCGGTGCTGCAGGCCGACGAGCGGCAGTTCGGCCTGATCGTCGACGACATCAGCGACACCGAGGAGATCGTGGTCAAACCGCTCGGCCGGCAGCTGCGCCACGTCCCGCTCTACGCCGGCGCCACCATCATGGGCGACGGCCAGGTGGCACTGATCCTCGACGCGATGTCGCTGGCGCAGCGCTCCGGCGTGCTGAGCGAGGCGACCGCCGGGCGCGGTGAGCGCGAGCAGGAGGCCAGCGCCACGCCCGACGCCGACCAGGTGCAGCTGCTGCTGGTGGGCCTCTGCGACGGACGCCGGGTGGGGCTCCCGCTGGCCGCCGTCGACCGGCTCGAGGTGTTCCCCACCGGCCGCATCGAGCGGGTAGGACCGCACCCGGTGGTGCAGTACCGCGACACCGTGCTGCCGTTGGTCCACCTCGACGCCGTGTTCGGTGCCTACGGCGAGCCGGACGCCGAGTCGGCGAAGGTGGTGGTCTGCCTGCACGAGGGGGTCCTGGTCGGCTTCGTGGTCACCCAGATCCTCGACATCGTCGACGCCCGGCTCGACGTGCGCAGCCCGCTCGACACCGGCGGCCACCGCGGCTCGGCGGTGGTCAGCGGCCGGGTCACCGAGCTGGTCGACGTGGCCCGGGCGGTCACCGGTCTCGACCCGTCGCTGTTCACCCCCGCCGCCTCCCGCGACCTCGTGGGGGTGTGACATGTCCGAGAAGTTCTGCACGTTCCTGCTCGACGGCCAGCTCTTCGCGATCCCGGTCGAGACCGTCCAGGAGGTGCTGCGCCAGCAGGAGATGACCGTCGTCCCGCTGGCCCCCGCCGCGGTCTGCGGCCTGCTGAACCTGCGAGGCCAGATCGTCACGACCATCGACCTGCGGGTACGCCTGGCCATGCCGCCGGGCACCGGCGGCGCTGCCCGGGTGCACGTGGTGGTGCGCACCGCCGAGGGGGCCGTCAGCCTCCTCGTGGACCAGATCGGCGACGTCCTCGAGCCGCCGGCGGCCAGCTTCGAGGCCGTCCCGGGCACCGTCCCGGCGGGGATCCGCGCCCTGGTGGAACGGGTCTGCAAGCTCGACGGCCAGCTGATGCTCGTGCTCGACACCGAGCTCGCCGCCACGGTCGGGGACGTCGTCCCCGCCCCCGCGTGAGACTCCCTCACGTGCCCCCCACCCCCACCTGTTGCGCGCTCGGGGCGCTCGACTGCAAGGACCTTCGATGAGCTCTCCGGCCACGTCCCTCGGTGCCTATTTCCGCAACCTCAAGGCCGACCGCAAGATGTTCACGCTGGCGGCGGCCTGCCTGCTGCCCGCCGTGCTGGTGGGCTCGCTGTCGGTGTACCTGATGCGGGGAGTGACCGCGGCCGACGAGGCCGCGCTCTCGATGGGGAGGATCGAGGCCGCGCTCTTCCATCTCGACCTGCGCAACAGCGAGCTGAAGGGGACCGCCTACCGCTCGCTCCTCGAGGACGACGTAACGGCCGTCGCCCAGGACGCCGCCGACGACATCGCCTCCGTCGACGAGGTGTTCACCGCGCTGGCCGGCATCGAGGTGTCCGGCGAGGACCTGACGGGCGCGTTCGCAGACCTGCGGCGCAGCCTCGACGCGAACAACGCGCTGGTGGACGAGATGGTGCAGGCTGCGCTGGGCGACCGCGCCGCCGCGGAGCGGCTGAAGCCCCGGGTGGTGCAGTCCAACGCCGCGCTCGACCAGGTCCTGGAGGGGATGAGGACCGGCATCACCGAGGCCGTGGCGGAGAAGGAGGACGAGGCGGCGCAGCTCGAGTCCGAGCTCAACGTCATCGTGGTGATCGCCCTGGTGGCGGGCATCGCGATCGCCTGCCTGCTCACCTTACTGATCGCCCGGACGCTGACCCGCCCGCTGCGCCGGACGGTGGCCGTGCTGGAGGCGGTGGCGGCCGGCGACCTGTCGCAGGACCTGATGGTGGACTCCGCCGACGAGGTCGGCCGGATGGGGATCGCGCTGAACACCGCGCTGGGCCGGCTGCGGGAGTCGATGAGCGCGATGGGCGGCAACGCCGAGGCGCTCTCGTCGGCCTCGGAGGAGCTCTCGGCGGTGTCGGCGCAGATGACCGGGGCGGCCGGGGAGTCCGCGCAGCAGGCGAACCTGGTCTCGGCGGCGGCCGAGCAGGTCTCGCACAACGTGCAGACGGTGGCGACCGGGACCGAGGAGATGTCGGCCTCGATCCGGGAGATCGCCAAGAACGCCTCCGATGCCGCGGGCGTGGCGGCCCGGGCGGTCACGGTGGCGGAGGCGACCAACGCGACGGTGGCCAAGCTGGGGGCCTCGTCGACCGAGATCGGCAACTCGGTCAAGGCGATCAACTCGATCGCGCAGCAGACGAACCTGCTGGCGCTGAACGCGACGATCGAGGCGGCCCGTGCCGGCGAGGCCGGCAAGGGCTTCGCAGTGGTGGCCAACGAGGTCAAGGAGCTGGCCCAGGAGACCGGGAAGGCGACCGAGGACATCGGCGCCCGGATCGAGGCGATCCAGGTCGACACGGCGGCGGCGATCTCCGCGATCGCCGAGATCGGGTCGATCATCGCCTCGATCAACGACACCCAGACCACGATCGCCTCCGCGGTGGAGGAGCAGACCGCGACCACCAACGAGATGGGGCGCAACGTGAGCGAGGCGGCGACGGGGTCCGCGCAGATCGCGGCCAACATCACCTCGGTCGCCCGCGCTGCCTCGGACACCACCAGCGGCGCCCACGACACGGCGGCGGCGGCGCAGGAGCTGTCGCGGATGGCGGCGCAGATGCAGCACCTGGTCGGCCAGTTCCGCTGCTGAGCGCCACGCCGTCACCCCTCCGAGCGCCGAGCACTCGACGCTGCCGACCGACCCGAACAGGCAGGCCCAGCACCTCATGACACCCATCTCGGTCCTGGTCGTCGACGACTCCGTGGTCGTCCGCCGGCTGGTGACCGACGTCCTGAACGCCGCCGGGGGGATCCAGGTGGTCGGCGTCGCGGCCAACGGCCGGATCGCGCTCGCCAAGATGCCCCAGCTGAACCCGGACCTGATCACCCTCGACGTCGAGATGCCGGTGATGGACGGGCTGGAGACCCTGCGCCACCTGCGCCGGGACTACCCGGGCACCCCGGTGATCATGTTCAGCACGCCCACCGAGGACGGGGCGCAGGCCACCCTGAACGCCCTGGAGCTCGGTGCGAGCGACTACGTGACCAAGCCCGCCAACGTCGGCAGCGTGACCGCGTCCCTGGCCAGTGTGCGCGAGCAGCTGGTGCCCCGGATCAGGTCGCTGTGCGGTGCCCGGGTGCCGGCGGTGCCGACGGTCCCGGCCCCGGCCCCGGCGCCGGGGGCCGCGGCACCGGTCGCCGCCGGCGGGCCGCCCCGGCCGGTCGAGGCGCTGGTCATCGGCGTCTCCACCGGGGGGCCCGACGCGCTGGCCACCATCCTGCCCGCGCTGCCCGCCTCGCTGCCGGTGCCCGTGCTGGTGGTCCAGCACATGCCCGCCACCTTCACCCGGCTGCTCGCCGCGCGCCTCGACGCCACGTGCGCGCTGAGCGTCGCGGAGGCCCACGAGGGCGACGTCGTCGAGCCGGGACGGGTCCTGATCGCGCCGGGGGACTGGCACCTGCGGGTGCGCCGCCGGGGCCTGGCCACGACCGTGGCGCTGGACCAGGGCACCCCGGAGAGCTTCTGTCGTCCCGCCGTCGACGTGCTCTTCCGCTCCGCGGTCGAGGTGTACGGCGGGGGCCTGCTGGCCGCCGTGCTCACCGGGATGGGCTCCGACGGCGTCAAGGGAGCCCACGCGATCCGCGAGGCGGGAGGCCAGGTCGTCGCCCAGGACCAGGCCAGCTCGGTGGTCTGGGGGATGCCCGGGGCCGCGGTGGCGGCCGGGGTGGTCGCGGAGGTCGTCGCGCTGGACGCGATCGCGGCCACGCTGACCCGGCGGATCATGGCCGGGCGAGTCACCTGGGGGACGCGATGAGCACCATGTCGCCGGCGGACTTCGACTTCATCAGCTCCGTGGTCCGCACCGACTCGGCCATCGTCCTGGAGCGCGGCAAGGAGTACCTCGTGGAGTCGCGGCTGCTGCCGGTGGCCCGCGTCACCGGCAGCGAGACCATCTCCGCGCTGGTGCGCGAGCTGCGCCGCAGCCCCGCCGGCCCGCTGCGGGCCAGGGTCGTGGAGGCGATGACCACCAACGAGACCTCCTTCTTCCGGGACGTGCACCCGTTCACCGCGCTCGCCGAGACGGTGCTGCCCGAGCTGATGGACAAGCCACGCGCGCAGCGCACGCTGAACATCTGGTGCGCCGCCGCCTCCAGTGGGCAGGAGCCGTACAGCATCGCGATGCTCCTGGCCGCGGCGTTCGCCCAGGCTCCCGGATGGCGCGCCCACCTGGTGGCCAGCGACATCTCCGAGGAGATGCTCGAGCGGACCCGGGCCGGGCGCTACAGCCAGCTGGAGGTCGACCGCGGTCTGCCGGACCAGCACCTGGCCCGGCACTTCACCCGGGTCGGGACGCACTGGCAGGTCGCCGAGCCGCTGCGCCGGATGGTCGAGACCCGGCTGGTCAACCTCGACGCCCCGTGGCCGGCGCTGCCGCAGATGGACGTGGTCTTCCTGCGCAACGTGCTCATCTACTTCGACGTCCCCACCAAGCAGCGGATCCTGCGCCGGCTGCGCGGCGTGATGGGGCCCGGCTCGTACCTCTTCCTCGGCGGCGCCGAGACCACCCTGAACCTCGACGCGGGCTTCGAGCGCGTCCAGATCGGACGTGCGCCGGCCTACCGGCTGCGCGCCCGCTGAGCTCAGCGCCGTCTCGGCGCGCGCACGTCGAGGTTCTGGCGGGCGTTGAGCTCGCTGTGCGCCAGGGCCGGCAGCCCGAGCAGGTCCGTGGCGAGGTTGGCCACGTCCGCGTTGCGCACCGGCTGGCGTCGCGCGCCGTACGAGGGCTGCCGCGAGCCCGGGCGCGCGTAGTCGCGGTTCAGCGCGTAGAGGTCCGCCCCAGCGGCCACCCGCGGGCCCCGGACGATGAACGGGACGCGGAAGCTGCGCGAGTCGGCGGTGTCGTAGTGCCCGGTGCCCCGGCCGCCGTGGTCGGCGGTCACCACCAGCGCGGCGTGGGCGCGCAGCCACCGGTCCCTTCGCATCGCGGCGACCACCCGACCCAGATCCCGGTCGGCGTGGCGCACGGCGCGTAGGTAGGGACGTGAGAGCCAGCCCGCGCGGTGGCCGGCCGAGTCGGGTCCCGCGAGGTGGACGAAGGTGAACGCCCGGTAGGTGCGGCGCAGGTCGGCGGCCGCCAGCCGGGCCAGCGCGGTGTCGTCCTCGCGCCGGGCGTAGCGCGCGATGCTCGGCCACGAGCGCGCCAGCAGGTCGAACTTCGGCTTGGTGGCGAAGAGCGCGCCGCACCCGCCGGCGGCCCGGACCACGTCGAAGACCGACTGCACCCGGCCACCGGCCCGGTCGTGGACGGTGCCGCCACGGTCCTCGTTGAAGTCGATGCCGTGGCCGCCGCGGCGCGCGTCGACGCGGCGCGAGGTCATCATGCCGGTGTGGTTGGGCAGCGTGATCGTCTGCTCGACCTCGGTGCGGGCGTTCATCGTGGAGGCGCCGCGGGCGACCAGCCGGTGCAGGACCGGCGTGCCCGCCCGCCCGAGCCTGCGGATCGCGACCGGGGTGAGCCCGTCCAGGGAGACCACCACCACGGCGCGCACGGCGCCGCGCGCCACGGTGCGCCCGTGGCACTCGCGCGGCGGCGGGGCGCTGGCCGAGACCAGCGCCGCCACCACGACGGTGACCAGCACGAGGGCCAGCGCGGTGAGGCGGCGGCGGGCCGGTGACCTCCGCGGCGTCATCGCACCACGCTACGACGCCGGCGGCGTTCACGCACGTGACCGCGATCTCGGCGTGAGGTGGCTCGCTTTGCTAACCCTCGGACGTGCGGTGGCCCTACATTGGGCAGTCGTTGTCACTGCGCGTGCTTTGGGGAGGCCGGATGAGGCTCACGGTCGTCGGCTGCTCCGGCTCCTATCCCGGGCCGGACTCGGCGGCGAGCTGCTACCTGCTCGAGGCCCCGCACGAGGGCCGCACGTGGCGGGTGCTGCTCGATCTGGGCAACGGGGCGCTGGGGGCGCTGCACCGCCACGTCGACCCGCTCGCCGTCGACGCGGTCGTGCTCAGCCACCTGCACGCCGACCACTGCCTGGACCTGTGCGGCTACTACGTGATGCGCAAGTACCACCCGACCGGCGCGCAGCCGCGGATCCCGGTGTGGGGACCCAGCGGCACCGCGGCGCGCCTGGCCCGGGCCTACGACCTGCCCGAGGAGCCGGGCATGGGCGAGGAGTTCGACTTCCGCACCTACGACGGCCCCTTCACCGTCGGGCCGTTCCGGATCGACCCGGTCCCGGTGGTCCACCCGGTGCCGGCCTACGCGCTGCGGGTCACCGGGGCCGGGCGCACGCTCACCTACACCGGGGACACCGGGCCGTGCGAGGCGCTGGACCGCGCCGCCAAGGGGGTCGACCTGCTGCTGGCCGAGGCGTCGTTCCGCAGCGGGGTCGAGAACCCCGAGGACCTGCACCTGACCGGCGCCGACTGCGGAGAGGTGGCCACGCGCAACGGCGTCGGCCGGCTGATGCTGACCCACATCCCGCCCTGGTACGACGGGCGCGACGTGCTCGCCGACGCGCGCGAGACCTGGGCGGGGCCGCTGTCCCTGGCGGTCGCCGGCGCGGTCGTCGAGGTCTGAGCGCTCACACCAGGCCGGCGGCGTGCACGCACATCGCCACCTGGACCCGGTTGGTCGCCTGCAGCTTCTCGAAGGTCCGCGACACGTGCGCCTTGACCGTGGGCACCGAGAGGTAGAGCTCGCGGGCGATCTCGGCGTTGCTGAGGCCACGGCCCACGCAGACGGCCACCTCGCGCTCGCGCTCGGTGAGGGAGGCGAGCCGCTCGTCGGCGCGCTCGTCGCGCTCGGGGACGGTCTCGCTGCGCACCCGGCTGATCAGGGTCCGGGTGGCCGAGGCCGACAGGATCGGCTCGCCTTGGGCGACGCGGCTGATCGCTGCGACGATCTGGGCCGGCTCGGTGTCCTTGAGCAGGAACCCGTCGGCCCCGGCGGCGACCGCCTCCACGACGTACTCGTCGGCGTCGAAGGTGGTCAGCACGATGACCTTGGGCGGGTCGGGCGCCGCGCACAGCGCCCGGGTCGCCTGGAGGCCGTTGAGCACCGGCATCCGCACGTCCATCAGCACCACGTCGGGGCTGAGCCGGGCGGCGGCGTCGAGGGCCTCGCGTCCGTCGCCGGCCTCGCCGACCAGGTGGAGGTCCGCACGGCCACCGAGCATCAGCGTCAGCGCCGAGCGCACCAGCGGGTCGTCGTCGACGATCAGGACTCGGGTCACGGCGCCCACGGTATCCATCCGCGCAGCACGAACGCGTCACCGTCGCGGTGGTGCTCGAGGCGGCCGCCGCTGAGCTCGGCCCGCTCCTGCAGCCCGATCAGGCCCAGGCCGGCGCCGGGGGTGGAGCCGCGGCGGAAGCCGATCGGGTTGCGCAGCACCACGTCCAGCCCCTGCTCGGGGGAGCCGCTGAGCCGGACCTGGACGAGGGCCCCGGGGGCATGCTTGGCGGCGTTGGTGAGCCCCTCCTGCACGATCCGGTAGACCGTGCGCCCCGCCGTCTGGGGCACCTCCTCACGCGGACCGGCCAGGTCGTCGGCGAAGTCCACCCGGACCCCGCCGGCGCGGGCCTCCGCGATCAGGTCGGCCACCGCGGCGTACGTCGGCTGCGGGCGGTCGAGCCCGGCAGCCGGCTCGTGACCGCGCAGCACCCCCAGGACGCCGCGCAGGTCGTCCAGCGCCCGGTGGGCGGTCTGCTGCACCTGGGCGGCGCCCCGGCGCATCTCGTCGACGCCCAGGTCCTCACGGAAGGCCAGCGCGCCGGCGTGCATCGACACCTGGGAGATCCGGTGGGCCAGCACGTCGTGCATCTCGCGCGCGATGCGGGCCCGCTCGGTGTCGCGCGCCCTGCTCACGTGCAGCGCCTGCTCGGCCTCGGCCCGCTCGGCGCGGCGCTGCAGGGTCCAGATCAGCTCGCGGCGCGAGCCGATGAACATCCCCCAGCCCAGTGCCCCGCCGATCACCGTGGCGTTCAGCAGCAGCATCACCCACAGGGGAGTGGTGCCGATGTTCTCCCGGGTCGCGGTCCAGATCTGGGCCGCGACCAGGCTGATCGCGGCCACGATCGCGATCTGCGCGAACCGGCGATGGGTCGCCAGGGAGACCGCGGCCAGGGTCGCCGGGCCGGCGGCGAGGCCGGAGACGGCGCTGGCGACAGCGGTGACGACGGCGACCGGGACCGGCCACCGACGACGCCCCAGGACGAGCGCGAAACACGGGATCCCCACGGCGAGGTCGACCCAGAACAGGGTCGGATGCAGGGATAGCTGCTCGCTGGAGACCGGCAGCATCACCAGCGCCCAGAACGCGGCACAGACCAGCAGGCGCCACAGGTGCTGCCAGGCCCGCAGGGGCGGCTGGTACTCCTCGGGCACGGGTGACTCCACGCGGACAGGCTAGGTGCCCCGGGCGGTGAGCCGGCAGCGGCGCGGGGAGTGGGCCACCCCCTACTTTGGTCTCGCGGCCCGCGCCTCGTGTCGGATGGCCAGCGCGGGCCGCGCACGGCAGGGTAGGGGCCATGATCAAGGTCGAAGGACTCACCAGACGCTACGGCGACTTCAACGCCGTCGACGATGTCAGCTTCGTGTGCCAGCCGGGACAGGTCACCGGCTTCCTCGGTCCCAACGGGGCCGGCAAGACCACCACGATGCGCATCCTCGTCGGGCTCACCGCCCCCACCCGCGGCACCGCGACGATCGGGGGGATGGACTACCGCGACATCCCCAACCCCGGCCGGCACGTGGGAGTCCTGCTGGACGCCTCCGCCCAGCACGCCGGCCGGACCGGCCGCGAGGTGCTGAGCCTGGGCGCGAAGACGATGGGACTGCCGTCCTCGCGCGTCGACGAGATGCTCGAGCTGGTCAGCCTCTCGCCCACGGAGGCCAAGCGGCGCATCCGCAACTACTCCCTCGGCATGCGCCAGCGCCTGGGCATCGCGCACGCCCTGCTCGGTGACCCGTCGGTGCTGATCCTCGACGAGCCGGCCAACGGACTCGACCCGGCCGGCATCCGCTGGATGCGCGGGCTGCTGCGCGGGTACGCCGAGCGCGGCGGCACCGTGCTGCTCTCCAGCCACCTGCTCAACGAGGTGGAGCAGATCGCCGACGAGATGATCCTGATCGGCCGCGGCAAGATCGTCGCCCAGGGCGACCGCGACTCGCTGCTCTCCGGCGCGGGCACCGAGTCCGCGCTGGTGACCTCGCTGGACAACGAGGCGCTGGGCCGGACCCTGTCGGCCCAGGGGGTGGCGGTCACCGCCTCCGGCTCCGAGCTGCGCGTCGAGGCCAGCCCGGAGACCGTCGGCCGCGCCGCGCTGGAGGCCGGCGTCGTGCTGACCGACCTGCGCACCGGCAGCGCGGGCCTGGAGGATCTCTTCCTCGAGCTCACCGCCGGCACCCAGCGCGAGGGCCACCCCGACGCCGCGACCCAGCAAGGAGTCCACGCATGAGCACCACCGATCCGATCTCCGTCCAGACACCTCGCTCCGGCTGGGGAGGCCTCGACGTCTCCGGCACCGCCCGGGTGCCGTTCGCCCGCCTGGCCGCGGTGGAGTGGCGCAAGATGTTCGACACCCGCGGCGGGTTCTGGCTGTTGCTGATCACGCTGCTGATGCTGTTGGGCACGATCGGGCTGACGCTCCTGGTGGTGGCGCTCGAGGACGCGCAGGTCACCGCCAACGATCTGTCGCAGATCCTGACGATCCCGCTCTCCCTGCTGCTCCCGGTCTTCCCGATCCTCGCGGTCACCAGCGAGTGGAGCCAGCGCACCGGCCTGGTCACCTTCGCGCTGGAGCCGAACCGGCTGCGGGTGCTGCTGGCCAAGGCGGCCGCGGTCGTCGCGCTCGCCCTGGCGACCCTGGCGGTCGCCATCATCCTCGGCGCGATCACCAACCTGGTCGGTGCGGCGCTCGTCGGCCGGGAGGCCGAGTGGGACCTGGGGGTCCGCTCCCTGATCGGGCTGGTGCTGGTGCAGCTGCTGTACTTCCTGATGGCCTTCGGGCTGGCCACGGTGATCCTCAACACCCCGGGATCGATCACGGTCTTCTACGTGGTGGCCCTGCTCCTGCCGCTGATGGTCTACTCGACGCTCTACTTCGTCTTCGACTGGGCCCAGGACCTGATCCCGTGGATCGACCTGCAGTACGCCACCGCTCCGTTCCTGGAGTCCGGCGACATCGGCGGGCTCGACATCGCCCGGGTCCTCGTCGCCACCGTGATCTGGATCGTGTTCCCGATGGTCATCGGCGGGCGGCGGGTGCTCCGCTCCGAGCCCAAGTAGCACCAGCGGGGGACCCCGGGTGTCGCGGCTTCCGCCCAGCGGCGGCCTGCGCGACACTCGGGGTCCGTCCACGAAGGGAACCCGCATGACCCAGCCGACCACCCGAGACCCGCTGTTGCTGAGCGACCTGGCCACCGAGCTGATCGGCACCCTGCCCGACCACCCGGCCGGGCGGACGGCGCGCACGGTGATGTCCGGCTCGACGATGCGGGCCGTGGTGATCGCCCTGGCCGCCGAGCACGAGCTGGCCGAGCACGACGCACCGCCGGCCGCCGTGCTCCAGGTGCTCGCCGGACAGGTGCGCCTGGTCGCGGGGGACGAGAGCTGGACGCTGAGCGCCGGCCAGCTCATCCCGATCCCGCAGCAGCGCCACTCGGTGCACGCCGACGAGGACTCCGCGATCCTGCTGACGGTCGCCCTCCACTGAGACGCGTGGGGGCGGTCGCCGGATAGGGTCCTGCGCATGACCTCCTCTGCTCCTGCACCCCGCGTGGACGGCCGCGCCGACGACGAGCTGCGCCCGATCACGATCACCCGCAACTGGCTCGACCACGCCGCCGGATCGGTGCTGGTGGAGTTCGGCAAGACCCGGGTGCTGTGCGCCGCGTCGGCCTCCGAGGGAGTCCCGCGCTGGCGCAAGGGCTCCGGGCTGGGCTGGGTCACCGCGGAGTACGCGATGCTCCCCGCGGCGACCAACACCCGCTCCGACCGGGAGTCGGTGCGCGGCAAGATCGGTGGGCGCACCCACGAGATCTCGCGGCTGATCGGCCGCTCCCTGCGCGCGGTGATCGACTACAAGGCGCTGGGCGAGAACACCATCGTGCTCGACTGCGATGTCCTGCAGGCCGACGGCGGCACCCGCACCGCGGCGATCACCGGCGCCTACGTGGCGCTGGCCGACGCGGTCAGCCACCTGCGCGCCAAGGGTGCCCTCAAGGGGCAGCCGCTGACCGGGTCGGTGGCCGCGGTCAGCGTCGGCATCATCGACGGGGTGCCGCGCCTGGACCTGCCCTACGTCGAGGACGTGCGCGCCGAGACCGACATGAACGTGGTGATGACCGGCGAGGGCAAGTTCGTCGAGGTGCAGGGCACCGCCGAGGGCGCGGCGTTCGACCGCGCCGAGCTCGACGCGCTGCTCGCGCTCGCGGAGAAGGGCTGCGCCGACCTCACCCTGATGCAGCACGAGGCTCTGGCCCGGGAGATCGGCGCGTGAGCCGCGTCTTCCTGGCCTCGCGCAACCGCAAGAAGATCGTCGAGATGCAGCGGCTGCTGCGTGAGCACGCCCCGGACGTCGAGGTGCTCGGCATCGACGACGTCGAGGGGTACGACGAGCCGGTCGAGGACCAGCCGACGTTCGCGGGCAACGCCCTGCTCAAGGCCCGGGCCGGGGTCGCCGCCACCGGGCTGCCGTCGCTGGCCGACGACAGCGGACTGTGCGTGGACGCGCTGAACGAGATGCCCGGGGTGCTCTCCGCGCGGTGGAGCGGCGACGCCGACGCGACCGACAAGGACCTGGCCAACAACCGGCTGCTGCTCGCCCAGCTGCGCGACGTACCCGACGAGCGGCGCGGCGCGCACTTCACCTGCGCGGTGGCGTTCTGCCTGCCCGACGGCAGCGAGCAGGTCGTCGAGGGCCGGATGACCGGCCGGGTGATCCGCGAGATGCGTGGCGAGGGCGGCTTCGGCTACGACGTGCTCTTCGTGGCCGACGAGCACGTCGACCCCGAGCGGACTTCGGCCGAGCTGAGCCCGGCCGAGAAGGACGCGGTCTCCCACCGGGGCCGGGCGCTGCGCGAGATCGCGCCCGCCGTGGCTGCCGCGCTGGCCGGTGACCGCTCGTGAGGCGGCACCCCTTCGGGCTGCGCCGCACCTTCGCCCGGGCGGTGATCCGGCTGATCGGCTGGCGCCTGGTGGGCACGGTGCCGGCCAAGGGCATCCTGGTCGGCGCGCCGCACACCTCGAACTGGGACTGGGTGCTGACCCTGCTGATCGCCTGGAGCAACGGCGTACAGCCGCAGCTGCTGATCAAGCAGTCCTTCTTCAAGGGCCCCGTCGGCTGGCTGCTGCGCGCCACCGGTGGGGTGCCGCTGGACCGCGACAACCCCGGCGCCACCGTGCGCGAGCTGCTCGAGGCCGCCGCCACCCAGGACTCGTTCCTGCTCTGCCTGGCCGCCGAGGGCACCCGCAGCAAGGGGGAGTACTGGAAGTCGGGGTTCTACCGGATCTCCCAGCAGACCGGCCTGCCGATCAGCCTCGGCTTCGTCGACGGCCCCACCCGCACGCTCGGGATGGGCCCCACCTTCACCCCCACCGGCGACGTCCGGGCCGACATGGACCTGGTGCGTGCGTTCTACGCCGACAAGCAGGGCGTGCGGCCCGAGGGGCGCACCGAGCCGCGGCTGCGGGAGGAGGGTGGCTTGTGAGGGGCGCCGGTGGCTCGCGGGTTTCACGAGTTAACTCGTGAAACCCGCACTTACCACGCGTAGGAACACGTGGTAAGTGCGGGTTTCGCGTGGCCAGTGCGCCCGGAGAGATTCGAACTCTCACTTGACGGCACCTAAAGCCGTTGCCTCTGCCATTGGGCTACGGGCGCTCGGGCTGCAGTCTAGGGGTCAGGCGAGGCCCAGGTCGCGACGCAGCTTGGCGACATGCCCGGTGGCCTTCACGTTGTACTGCGCGACCTCGACTCGGCCCTCGGCGTCGATCACGAACGTCGAGCGGATCACGCCCTGCACGACCTTGCCGTAGAGCTTCTTCTCGCCGAACGCGCCGTACGCCGTGAGCACGGCCTTGTCGGGGTCCGAGAGCAGCGGGAACGTGAGCGCGTCCCGCTCACGGAACTTCGCCAGCTTCTCCGGCTTGTCCGGCGAGATGCCGAGGACCTCGTAGCCGGCCGCCTGCAGGGAGGCGATGTTCTCGGTGAAGTCGCAGGCCTGCTTGGTGCACCCGGGCGTCATCGCGGCGGGGTAGAAGTAGACGATCACCTTGCGCCCGCGCAGGTCGGCCAGGCTCACCGGCTGCCCGGTGTCGTCGGGCAGCGTGAAGTCGGGGGCGGGGTCGCCGGGAGCGAGGCGGACGGACTCGGGCACGGTGCTCTCCTGTCGAACGGTCACCGCACGTAATGTGCAGATCTGTAGTGTGGGTATGACATGACCGTCACGGCGGCCGCACCAAACCTACCGACGGCGCCAGGAGGTACCCGCATGCACGTCCCCGATGGCTTCCTGGACGCACCGACCTCGGTGACCACCGGCGTCGTCGCCGCGGTCGGCGTCGCGGTCGCCCTGCGCCAGGCGCGCAACGAGCTCGACGACCGGACCGCCCCGATGGCCGGGCTGGTCGCTACGTTCATCTTCGCCGGCCAGATGATCAACTTCCCGGTCGGCGCCGGCACCAGCGGGCACCTGATGGGCGGTGCCCTCGCCGCGGTCCTGGTCGGCCCCTGGGTGGGGGTGCTGTGCGTCAGCGTGGTCCTCCTGGTCCAGGCGCTGCTGATGGCCGACGGCGGGATCACCGCGCTCGGCACCAACGTGACGCTGCTGGCCCTGGTCGGGGTCGGCGTCGGCTGGCTCATCTTCCGGGCGCTGCTCGCGGTCCTTCCGCGCCGGATCGCCTGCGTGCCACCCGCCGCGGCGCTGGCGGCGTTCGTGAGCGTGCCGGTCGCGGCGCTGGTGTTCACCGGCCTCTTCGCCGTCGGGGGTACGGCGCCGGTCGACGTGGGCACGCTGGCGACCGCGATGATCGGCTGGCACAGCCTGATCGGCGTCGGCGAGGCCCTGATCACCGGCCTGGTCGTGGGCAGCGTGGTCTCGGTGCGCCCCGACCTCGTGTACGGCGCGCGCCGGGCGCTGGCCCGGCGCACCCTCGAGATCCGCACCGCGGAGCGTGCATGAGCACCCGGCCCGACACCCCGGCCAGGAGGCGCGTCTCCACCCGCGCCCTGTGGTGGACCGGGCTGCTGGTGTCCCTGGTGATCGCCGCGGTGTTGAGCTTCTACGCCAGCAGCCACCCCGACGGGCTCGAGTCGGTCGCCGAGAAGGCCGGGTTCCTCGAGCAGGCCGAGGACTCCCCGGCCGCGGACAGCCCGCTCTCGGACTACCAGACCAAGGGCGTCGAGGACGAGCGGCTCAGCGGCGCGGTCGCCGGCGTCGTCGGGGCGGCCGTCGTGCTGGTGGTGACCGGGGGCCTCGCCTACGGGCTGCGCCGGCGCCGCGACCCGGACCAGGACGCCTGAGGTGGGCGCCGGTCACGGCCACCGGCTCCACTACCACGGACACAGCCGGGTCCACCGGGCCCCGGCGCACCTCAAGCTGGTGGCGCTGGTGGCGTTCATGCTGCTGGTGGTGGCGACGCCGCACGACTGGTACGCCGTCTTCGGCGGCTACCTGCTCGTCGTGCTCGCGATGATCGCCGCCTCGCAGGTGCCCGTCGGCTACGTCGCCAAGCGGATGGTCGTCGAGGTCCCGTTCGTGGTGTTCGCGGTGCTGATGCCGTTCATCGCCACCGGCCCGCGGGTCGAGGTCGCCGGGATCGCGCTGTCCGAGCCGGGACTGGTGGCGGCCTTCGGCTTCCTCGCCAAGGCGACGCTCGGGGTGATGGCCTCGCTGACCCTGGCCGCCACCACCGAGCCGGTCGACCTGCTGCGCGGCCTGGAGCGGCTGCGGATGCCGGACCTGATCGTGCAGATCATGGGCTTCATGATCCGCTACCTCGACGTGGTCACTGCGGAGCTGGGCCGGATGGTGACCTCGATGAGGTCACGGGGCTGCGATCCGCGCTCGCCGCGCTACTGGCCGGTGCTGGCCCGCTCGCTGGGGGCGCTGTTCATCCGCTCCTACGAGCGCGGCGAGCGGGTCCACCTGGCGATGATCTCGCGTGGCTACACCGGCACCCTGCCCGACCTCGGGGGACGTCGATGAGCGTGCCGGTGCTCGACGTACGAGGTCTCGCCTACGCCTATCCCGACGGCCACCAGGCGCTCTACGGCGTCGACCTGCACGTGCACGCGGGGGAGCGGGTCGCGCTGCTCGGGCCCAACGGCGCCGGCAAGACCACGCTGGTGCTGCACCTCAACGGGATCCT
Organism: Nocardioides sp. Z43_10; assembly: GCF_059766615.1. Classification (NCBI taxonomy): domain Bacteria; kingdom Bacillati; phylum Actinomycetota; class Actinomycetes; order Propionibacteriales; family Nocardioidaceae; genus Nocardioides; species Nocardioides sp. Z43_10. Next base: position 47,952 of record NZ_JCBAJY010000006.1, read on the forward strand.
GAGCGCCCAAGCGGGCTCGGTGGCGGTCAGCGGGCTGCCGGTGGAGAAGCGCAACCTCGCCGAGATCCGCCGCCGGGTCGGGATCGTCTTCCAGGACCCCGACGACCAGCTGTTCATGGCGAGCGTGCGCCAGGACGTCGCGTTCGGGCCGGCGAACGCCGGGGTGCGCGGCGCGGAGCTGGAGCGCCGGGTGATGGCGGCCCTGGACCGGGTCGGGATGGCGGACTTCGCCGACCGTCCGCCGCACCACCTCTCCTTCGGCCAGCGGCGCCGGGTGGCGGTGGCCACGGTGCTGGTGATGGAGCCGGAGATCCTGGTGCTCGACGAACCGTCCTCCAACCTCGACCCCGCCTCGCGCCGCGAGCTCGCCGACGTGCTCCGTTCGCTGGACGTGACGGTGCTGATGGTCACCCACGACCTGCCCTACGCCCTCGAGCTCTGTGCCCGCTCGGTGGTGCTGCACGACGGCGTCGTGGTGGCCGACGGGGCGACGTACGACGTGCTCACCGACGACGCGCTGATGAGGGCCAACCGGCTCGAGCTGCCGTTCGGCTTCGACCCGCGCAGCACGGGGCCGCCGCAGAGGGCCAAGGGTTGATAGCCTTCGACCCACCCGTCCGTCCCCACGTCCCCAGGAGCAGTGAGAAGTGAGCCAGGAGATGTCCTCCCTCGAGCACGAGATTGAGGAGACCCGCGAGCGTCTCGCCTCCACCATCGACCAGCTGGTCTACCGCGCCAGCCCCAAGACGATCGTGCGACGCGAGATCACGACCGTGAAGGCCTACTTCGTCGACGAGGCCACCGGTGCTCCCCGCACCGACAACATCATCAAGGTCGCGGGCGGCGTGCTGGGCACGATCGCGTTCTTCGTGCTCGCCCGCAAGATCACCCGCTGAACGCCGGCCTCGTGACGGACAAGACTCCGATCAAGATGCTCCACGACCGGATCCTCGTGGAGGTCGACACCGACGCGGGGGAGCGGCGCTCCTCGGGCGGGATCGTCATCCCGGCCACTGCCGCGATGGGCGCTCGGCGCCTGGCGTGGTCGCGGGTCGTCGCGGTCGGACCGCAGGCACGCTCGGTCGAGAAGGAGGACCGCGTGCTCTTCGACCCCGAGGACAAGGCGGAGGTCGAGGTCAACGGCGAGCTGTACGTCGTGATGCGTGAGCGCGACGTGCATGCGGTGGCCGCGGACCGCCTGGGCGACACCGCCACCGGGCTCTACCTCTGAGGTAGCCCACCGACCCAGGTGGGCACACACACGACCGGCCCGGCAGAAGCGTGACTTCTTCCGGGCCGGTCTGATGCTGCCTCAGATGCTGTGCTGATTCAGATGCTGTGCTTGCCGCGGGTGCTGCTGTCGTCCACGCTCCCATCGACGCCGGTGCCGGTGGTGCCTGCGCTGGTCGACCCGGTGCCGGTCGTGGCGGGGTCGACGTGGGCGGCGGCCGCCTGCTCGTCGGCCGCGGCCGTGCCGCGGGGGTCGAGCTGCTCGGCGCGACGCAGCTGCTCGGCGTGCTGGGCGCGGTCGGCCTCGACGCGCTGCTGGTGCTCGCGCGCCGCTGCCTCGAGCTGCTGGGCCTCGGCCGCCTTGCGGTCGGCCTCGGCGCGCATCCGGGCCGCCTCGGCGTCGATCTCGCGTGCCTCGGCGGTGCGCTTGTTCAACTCGGGCTCGCGGCGTGCGGCCTCGTGTCGTAGTCGGGCGGCCTGCTCACGCTTCTTGGCCTTGGACTTCTTGCTCATCGCCACGGCGATCGCGGCGAGCGCGAGCACGACGATGACGGCGATGATGATCCAGCCCCACTCAGGCATGGTTCCTCCTAGCTCGGTGACCGAGGTCCGGTAACCCGATCGGGAGCGGCCAAACCTGGCCCTGGCGCGTCAGTGGGCGGCGAGGTGCTTGCGCCGACAGCTGCCGCGGCCGGAGCGTTCGGTCGGGCCCGGCTCAGTCGCGCTGCTCGCTCAGGTCGAACCCGCGGGGGACCAGGGCGAAGACGAGCAGCCCGACGACCAGCAGCGTGACCCCGCCGATGAGCCCGGTCTGGGTCAGGGCCTCGGCGAACGCCGCGCTGGCGAGGTGGGCCAGCTGGGGGAGCCCGGCGCTCGAGGCGATCGCGCCGGCGGCGCCCAGCGAGTCCTCGGCGGCAGCCGCCAGGGCCGGGTCCAGGCCCTGCGAGACGAGCGCGCCCAGGTCGAGGCGGGCGCCGTAGGTCACCGACGCGATGCTGCCCAGCACGGCGACGCCGAGCACCGTGCCCAGGTCGTAGGAGGTCTCCTCGATGGCGGCGGCGTTGCCCGCCTTCTCGGTGGGGGTGCTCGCCATGATGATGGCCGAGGCGATCGCCAGGGATCCTCCGCCCGCGCCGACCAGCGTCAGCGCGAGGGCCACCGCCGGGTAGGTCAGCTCTCCGGGGACCAGCGACAGCGAGAGGAGGCCGACACCGGCCACGCCCAGGCCGCCGGCCAGCGTGCTCCGGGCCCCGATCAGGGCGGCCAGCGACGGCGCCGCCGCCGAGGCGACAGCGGCGCCTGCGGCCAGCGGCAGCAGGTGCACGCCGGCGGCGAGCGGCGAGTGCCCCTCGACCAGCTGGAGCCACTGGGTGATCAACAGCAGCGCCGCGACCATCGCGAACATCGACGTCAGCGCGGCGAGGGTGCCGGCGGCGAAGGGGGCCCTCGCGAAGAGCCGGACCTCGAGCAGCGGGTCGGGGCGGCGCAGGCAGCGCAGCACGAACCAGCCGAGCAGGAGGACGGCGAGACCGGCCGCCGCCCACCCCGCCGGGTCGGTCAGGCTCTCCTCCTTGCCGAAGCGCTTCACGGCCCAGACCAGGGTGCTCATGCCGGCCACGGAGAGCACGGCCGCGACGTAGTCCCAGCGTCCCGGGTCGGGGTCGCGGGCCTCCGGCAGGATGACGGCTCCGGCCACGATCGCGGCCACCATCAGCGGCACGTTGACGAGGAAGGCCGCCTGCCAGCTGAAGTGCTCCAGCAGCAGGCCCCCGACGATCGGCCCGACCGCGATCCCGAGGGCTGAGGTGGCCGCCCAGACGCCGAGGGCGCTCGCCCGCTCCCCGGGGTTGGTGAAGACGCTGCGGATCAGCGACAGCGTGGTGGGCATGATCATCGCGCCCCCCACCCCGAGCAGGGCACGCACCGCGATCACGGCCCCCGGGCTGTCGGCCAGCCCGACCAGCGCGGAGGTGGCGCCGAAGACGACGAACCCGGCCAGCAGCATCCGCTTGCGGCCCCACCTGTCGGCCAGCGCGCTCATCGAGACCAGCAGCCCGGCCAGGACCAGCGAGTAGGCGTCGACCACCCACAGCTCCTCGTCCGCACTGGGCGCCAGATCGGCCGCCAGGTCGGGCAGGGCGACGATGAGCACGGTCATGTCCATCGACACCACGAGCAGGCTCGCCGACAGCACGGCCAGGGCCGCCCAGCGCTGGGGCTTGGACAATGAGGGCGTCATCTCCGCCCGATGTCTGGCCAACCCGTGTCTACCCATCTCGGGCGTGAGACTAGGCCCCGGCCTCGCGACCCAACGCAGCAGGCCCCCGGCCGACTGTGTCGGACGAGGGCCTGCTGGGTGGTACGCCATCGCGGACTCGAACCGCGAACCCGCTGATTAAGAGTCAGCTGCTCTGCCAATTGAGCTAATGGCGCACGCCGTGAAGCGAGATGAACTCTAACAGCGCCTTCTCCGAGAGGGGAAATCGAGGGGGGGGTGAACCGGCCCCTGGGGGCGCCGCACGGCCGCATTCAGGCCTGCGCGAGCACCGCCTGCGCGGCGTTGTGGCCCGCGATCCCGCTGACCGCGCCGCCGCGTCGCGCCCCGGAGCCGCACAGCAGCACCGAGTCGACGGGCGTCTGCACGCCCCACTGCTGGGCCGGGGTCTCCAGCCGGGAGCGGGTCGGCGCCCACGGCCAGTCGAGGTCGCCGTGGAAGATGTGCCCGCCGGGCATGGCCAGCTCGCGCTCGATGTCCTGGGGGATCTTGACCTCGATGCACGGCTCCCCGTGCGCGTCGCGGGTGAGGCAACCGTCGATGGGCTCGGCGAGGTGCTCGTCGAGGGAGACCCGGGCGCGCCGAAGCGCGTCGGCCTTGACGCCCTCGGGGTCGCGCGCGAACACCGAGGCCGGCGTGTGCAGCCCGAAGTAGGTGAGGGTCTGCCGGCCCGCGTCCTGCGGGTCGCCGAGGATCGAGGGGTCGCTGATCGAGTGGCAGTAGACCTCCCCGGGCAGCCGCTCGGGCAGCCGCCCCTCGGCTGCCGTGCGGTACGCCGCCTCGAGGTCGGCGTAGCCCTCGCCGAGGTGCAGGGTGCCGGCGAAGGCCACCGCCGGGTCGACGCCCGACTTCAGCCGCGGCAGCCGGTCCAGCAGCATGTTGACCTTCAGCTGGGAGCCCTCCGGCTTGGTGGCGGGGTCCTCCGGCTCGCCCATCAGGATCTGCAGCACCCACGGGGCGACGCCTGCCAGCACCCGCCGCCCGGTGACCGAGCGGCGCCCCTCGTCGCCGTCCCAGGTCACCTCGGCGCCCGCCGCGTCGGCGCGGATGGAGCTGACGCCCGCCCCGGTGAGGATCTCCGCCCCGGCCTCGGCGGCGCGGGCGCGCAGGGCGTCGGTGAGGGCGCCCATCCCGCCCACGGGCACCCGCCACTCGCCGGTGCCGTTGCCGATCAGGTGGTAGAGGAAGCACCGGTTCTGGATCAGCGAGGGGTCGTGCAGCGAGGCGAAGGTGCCGATCAGGGCGTCGGTGGCGACCACGCCGCGCACGGTGTCGTCGCGCAGCCGCGCCTCGATCGTGGCTCCCAGCGGCTCGGTGACGAAGTCGCGCCACACCCCGGGGTCGATCTGCTCGCGCACCGCGCGCTCGTGGGGCAGCGGCTGCAGCAGGGTGGGGGCCACCACCCGGGCCAGGGCCGCGACGTCGGCGTAGAGCGCGCGCCACGCGTCGTACTCGTCGTCGGAGCCGGTCAGGGCGCGGAAGGAGGCACGGGTGGCCTCGCCCTCGGGGCGCTCGACCAGCAGGCCGCCGGGTCGTCCCTCGCGCAGCGTCGGGGTGTACGACGCGGTGGAGCGCGAGGTGAGCCGGACATCGAGGTCGAGGTCGGCCATCAGCTCGTCGGGCATCAGGCTGACCAGGTAGGAGTAGCGCGACATCCGGGCCGCGAGGCCGGGGAAGGCCGGCGTGGAGACGGCGGCGCCGCCGGTGCGCGCCAGCCTCTCCAGGAGCAGGACCGAGAGCCCGGCCCGGGCCAGGTAGGCCGCCGAGACGAGCCCGTTGTGCCCTCCTCCGACGATCACGACGTCATAGTGGCTGCGAGATGTCGGCATTGAGCCAACCTAGCCGCCGGTGACCGACCGGGGGGTTAGGGTGTCCTAACTTCATCGACAGGGGGGGGGCGGCGTGGCCCGGATCTTCCGTGATGCCCGGGGCATCGCGCACGTGCTGGGCCGCGACGCGAACGACACCGCGCACGGGCAGGGCGTGGCGATGGCGCGGGACCGCTCCTGGCAGCTCGAGCACCAGCGCCGACGCGCCACCGGGACCAGCGCCGAGCTCCTCGGCGCCCCGGCACTCGCCTGGGACCGGTTGGCACGGCGCGCCGGGATCGCCGTCGTCGCCGAGCGTGCCCATGCCGCGCTGGGGGAGGAGACGCGCGCCTTCGTCGCGTCGTACGTGCGGGGCGTCAATGACGCCCTGCACGCCGAGACCCCCGAGTTCGCGGCGCTCGGCGCGCAGCCCCTCGCCTGGGAGCCGTGGACCCCGGTGGCGGTGTTCCTCTCCCAGCACCTGCTGTTCGCCAACCTCACCGCCAAGCTGTGGCGCACCCATGCCCGCAGCGTGCTGGGTGAGGAGGCCGACCTGCTCTCGCACGAGGGGCCGAGCAGCAGCGGCAGCAACGCGTGGGCGGTGGGCGGGCAGCGCACCGCCAGCGGGAGCCCCCTGCTGGCCGGCGACCCGCACCGGGTGATCGAGGCCCCCGGGGTGTACGCACAGGTCCGGCTGGCGTGCCCGGAGTTCGACGTCGTGGGGTTCGCCTTCCCCGGGGTGCCGGGCATCCAGCACTTCGGCCACGCCGGCTCGGTGGCCTGGGCGATCACCAACGCGATGGCGGAGACCCAGGACCTGTACGCCGAGCGGCTGCGCCGCGACGGCGAGGGCCGGGTCGAGGCCCGGGGGCCGCAGGGCTGGGAGCCCGCCCGCAGCCACACCGAGACGATCCTGGTGCGCGGCGCGGAGCCGGCCACGGTGGAGGTGGTGCTCACCGCGCGTGGCCCGGTGATCTCCGGCGAGGTGGGCGAGGGCCGGGCGATCAGCCTGCGCACCCCGCCCGACGTGCTCGGCCAGTGCGGCTTCGACGCGCTGCTGCCGCTGCTGCGAGCGCGCACCGCCGACGACGTCGACGCCGCCCTCGAGCACTGGGTGGAGCCGGTGAACAACGTGCTGGTCGCCGACACCGCGGGCACGGTGCGCTACCGGATCGCCGGCCGGGTGCCGGTCCGGGCGGAGGCGAACCGGCACACGGTGGTGCCCGCCGACGCGCCCGGGGGCGAGTGGACCGGCTGGCTGGGCGAGGACCACCGCGAGGACGTGGCACCGGTCGGGCACGTGGTCACCGCCAACGAGCGCCGCGGCCCGCACAGCGCGCGCCTCGGGGTGGAGTTCGCGCCACCGCACCGGGCCCACCGGCTCGCCCAGCTGCTCGAGGGGCGCACCGGGCTGTGCGCCGAGGACCTCGCCGCCATGCACGGCGACACCCTGCTGCTGGCGGCGCCGGCCTTCCAGGACCACGTGCGCGGGCTGCGCCCGGACGGCCCCGGACAGGGCGTCCGGGCCCTGATCCTGGCGTGGGACGGCCGGATGGACGCCGACTCGCCCGGGGCGGCGGCGTTCGCCGCCTGGCGCTCGGCCCTGACGCAGCGGCTCGTGGCCCAGGGCCCGCTCGCCGAGCTCGCCGCCACCCCCGCCCCCTACGACGAGGCGTTCCGGCCCTGGCTGGATGTGCGGGCCCGGGTGGGCCTGGCCCTGGAGGCGCTGCTCGCCGCGGACCGGCCGTTCGGGCTCGACGTGGCGCGGGCCGCGACGCAGGCCCTCGACGACGCGGCGGAGCACCTCGACCCCTGGGGAGCCAGGCACGTGCTGACCCCGGTGCATGCCTTCGAGGTCGCCGACGCCGATCTGCACCCGCCCGCGCTGGCCTCCGCGCCGCTGTCCGGGGACAACGACACCGTCCGGTGCACCTCGTCGCTGCCCGGCCTCACCGACGAGTGCTGGCGCGGATCGGCCGCGCGCTACGTCTGGGACCTCACCGACCCGGCGGCCAGCCTCTGGGTGGTGCCGCTCGGCGCCGCCGGCGACCCACGCAGCCCGCACCACGACGACCAGCAACGGGCCTGGCTGGAGGCCCGACTGGTGCCGGTCGTCACCGACTGGGCCCTACTGAGCGAGGAGCACGCATGACCTGGAGCACCCGGCTGCCCGACCTGGGCCGCCTGGACGTCGCGCCGGTGGACCCGCCGGCCGACGCCGCGCTGCTGCACGCCTGGGTGACCCAGGAGCGGGCCCGCTTCTGGATGATGGCGGACCACACCGTCGAGGAGGTGGGCGAGGTGTACGCCTGGATCGACCGCCAGCCCACGCACCACGCCTGGCTGGTCCGCCTCGAGGGTGAGCCGGTGGCGCTGTTCCAGGACTACGACCCGCGCGCCGAGGCGGTGGGGGAGACCTACCCGGTCCGCGAGGGCGACCTCGGCATCCACCTCTTCCTGGCCGAGGCCAGGAACCCTCGCCCGGGGTTCACCGCCACGGTGGTCGCCGCGCTGCTGGCGAGGTCGCTGGCGGCGCCCGGCGTACGACGCCTGGTCGCCGACCCCGACGTGCGCAACGGCGCCGCGCTGGCCCGCTTCGCGCGGCTCGGCTTCTCCCGCGGGCCGGTCGTCGAGCTGCCCCAGAAGACCGCCCAGCTGCTCTTCCTGCAGCCGCACGCCGCCGGGGCCTAGACCACCACCGCGCGCCGCGTAACCTGCGCGGCGGCGCAGGGTTGTCGGTGCGTCGTCCCTGTTCCCGTCTCGGGCACGCGCAGAAGAGAAGAGTCATGAACGCCAGCATCACCACGCTCTCCGGCCCGACCACCACGATCCGCGTCACTGGTGCGCTCGACCTCCCGGCCGCCGCCCGGCTCACCCTGGCGCTGCAGGACGTCGACCGGGCCTCGTGTCGCCGGCTCCAGCTCGACCTGGCCGGCGTCACGTTCGCCGACTGCGCGGGGCTGAGCGTGCTGATCGCGGCGCACCGCCAGTTCCGCGGGGCGCCCACCCGGCTGCGGGTGGGGCCGGTGAGCCCCGCCGTACGGCGCATCGTCGCGCTCGCCCGGGTGGAGCGGATCCTGGACCCGCTGATCGCGGCCTGAGAACGAGAAAAGACCCCCTCCCTCCTGCGTGCAGGGGAGAGGGGGTCTTTTGCTTGGGGTGAACGACGGGACTTGAACCCGCGACATCCGCGACCACAACGCGGCGCTCTACCAACTGAGCTACGCCCACCATGGTTCCGGCGCAGGGCCGGAACGCAGAAGAAGTGTAACGGGTGTCAGACGCCGGGTTGACCACCGGGGGTCGGAGCGGGATCGGCGAGCCCGGTCAGCGCCCCGCCGTGGCGGGCGGCGATCGCGCGGGCGGTCTCGCTGTCGGGGCCCGGCGGCGGCACGAAGACGGCCTCGCGGTAGTAGCGAAGCTCCTCGATGCTCTCCTGGATGTCGGCCAGGGCGCGGTGGTTGCCGCGCTTGGCCGGGGCCTGGAAGTAGGCCCGGGGGAACCACCGGCGGGAGAGCTCCTTGATCGAGGAGACGTCCACGATCCGGTAGTGCAGGAACGACTCGAGCGTCACCATGTCGCGCGCCAGGAAGGCCCGGTCGGTGGCCACCGTGTTCCCGGCCAGCGGCGGGCGGCTGCCGTCGGGGCAGTGCTCGCGGATGTAGCCGAGCACCTGCTCCTCCGCCTCGCCCAGGGTGAGGCCGCGCTCCAGTTCGGTGAGCAGACCGGACTTCTCGTGCATGTCGCGCACGAAGTCACCCATCTGGTCGATCGCCTCGGCGGGGGGCTTGATGATCAGGTCGACACCCTCGCCCAGCACGTTCAGGTCGAAGTCGGTAACCAGGGCGGCGACCTCGATGAGGGCGTCGGCGCGCAGGTCGAGGCCGGTCATCTCGCAGTCGATCCAGACAAGTCGTTCGTTCACGATCAACCACACTACCCACGGGACTTATGGCCTGCTTGCAGGGTGTTGCTCAGCAAGCCCTCAGCCGAGCCGTCTAGGGTCGAGGCGTGTGGCACTGGCTGGGACTCCTGGGGCGCGTCGTCGTCGGTGGCATCTGGATCGTCGCCGGGGCGCTGAAGATCCCCGATCCCGCGGCCAGCGTCCGCGCGGTGCGGGCCTACGACCTGCTCCCCGAGGCGATCGTCCCGGCGGTGGGCTACCTGCTGCCGGTGCTCGAGGTCGTCGTCGGCGTGTGCCTGGTCCTCGGACTGCTGGTGCGCTTCAACGCGCTGATCTCGGCGCTGCTCAACGCGGCGTTCATCGTGGGCATCTCCGCGGCCTGGGCGCGCGGGATGTCCATCGACTGCGGGTGCTTCGGCGGCGGTGGCGTGCAGGCGGGGGCCGAGGACAAGTACCCCGGGGAGATCGCCCGCGACGTCGTGCTGATGCTGGTCTCCCTCGCGCTCGCCTGGCGCCCCCGCACCAGGCTTGCGCTCGACAATTGGCTGTTCGGGCTCTCCCGCCCGGTCACGAGAGGAATGACGAATGTCGAAGAAGGCTAGCCAGCAGTCCCGCGCGGAGCGTGCGGCGGCGGCGTTGCAGGAGCAGAGGGCGCGTGAGCGCAACTCCCGGTTGGCCATCGTCGGTGCCGTGATCGCCGTGCTCGTGGTGATCGTGGGAGGTGGGGTGTGGTGGAACGCCTCACGCGACAGCACCGGCAGCGAGCCCTCCGCGGCGCCCGCCGGCACCACCGACGACTACGGCATCGTGCTGGGCGAGGAGTCCGCGCCCAAGACCGTCACCATCTACGAGGACCTGCTCTGCCCCAACTGCGCGATGTTCGAGGAGGTCGTCAGCGACGACCTGCGCGAGGCGGTCGAGGCGGGCAAGATCAAGCTGGAGTTCCGGCTGGTGTCCTTCCTGGACCAGGCCTCCACCAACGAGTACTCCTCGCGTGCGCTCAACGCCGCGCTGGTCGTCCTGGACACCTCCGGCAAGGACGTCTTCTGGGACTTCCACGACATGCTGATGGACCAGCAGCCCGCCGAGGGCGGCCCCGGCCAGAGCGACGACGAGCTGATCGAGATGGCGGTCGAGGCCGGCGCCGACGAGGACGCGATCCGCAAGCCGATCGAGGACAAGGTCTTCGAGCAGTGGGGTGCCAACGCCACCGACGAGATGTCGAAGAACGGCGTCAACGGCACCCCGACCACGCTGGTGGACGGCGAGGTGCTCGAGGGCGAGACGCTGCAGGAGATGGCGGACAAGCTCAACGAGGCCATCTCCTGAGCGCGCCGGGCGACCACTCGGAGTTCATCGCCGGGTTGCCGAAGGCCGAGCTCCACGTGCACCAGGTGGGCTCGGCCTCGCCCCGGATCGTCTCCGAGCTCGCTGCCCGGCATCCCGGCACGGTGCCCGCCGACCCCGAGGTGCTGCGCGAGTTCATGACCTTCCGCGACTTCGCGCACTTCATCGAGGTCTACGTCGCGGTCGTCGACCTGATCCGGACCCCCGAGGACATCCGGCTGCTGACCTACGAGGTGGCCCGGGAGATGGCGCAGGGCCAGCAGGTCCGCTACGCCGAGCTCACCTGCACGCCGTACACCTCGGTGCTGGCGGGGGTGCCGATCGAGGCCTACACCGAGGCCATCGAGGACGCCCGCGTGCACGCCGAGCGCGACTTCGGGATCAGCCTGCGCTGGATCTACGACATCCCCGGGGAGCTCGGCCTGCCCGCGGCGGAGGCGACCTTGGAGTACGCGCTGAGGCACCGCACCGAGGCGCTCGTCGGGTTCGGGCTGGGCGGTCCCGAGATCGGCGTCCCGCGCGCGCAGTTCCAGCCGCACTTCGACGCCGCCCGCGCGGCCGGGCTGCACAGCGTGCCGCACGCCGGCGAGACCACCGGCCCGGAGACGATCTGGGACGCGCTGCGCCTGCTCGGCGCCGAGCGGATCGGGCACGGCACCTCCGCGGTGCGCGACCCGGCCCTGGTCGCGCACCTGGCCGAGCACCGGATCCCGCTGGAGGTCTGCCCGACCTCCAACCTCGCCACCCGGGCGGTGCCGAGCCTCGCGGAGCACCCGCTGCGCGCGCTGCACGAGGCCGGCGTCGTGGTCACCGTGAACAGCGACGACCCGCCCATGTTCGCGACCACGCTGAACCGTGAGTACCAGCTGGCCGCGGGCCTGCTCGAGCTCGACCGGGCGGGCGTCGCGGCCCTCGCGGTCGCGGCCGTCGACGCGTCGTTCCTCGACGAGGCGGGCAAGGCAGGCCTGCGCGCCGAGATCGCGGCGTACGCGGCGAGCGTCTGAGGGGGGTCATGCCCGGCCCCAGGGCCAGGCGCACGTCGTCCCCGGCGTGCCTCTCCTGATGGCGCCGCCTTGTCTGGAGTCGTTCCATTTCTTGTCTGCTTCGCGGGGTGTGTTCGAGGCCCCATCGGGTACTGCGAATCGCGTTGACCGAACGCAGCCAGAGGCACGAGAAGGAGACAGGAATGGATCCGAGCAAGCCGGCCAAGGCCGTCAAGGAAGCACTCGAGGCGACCGCCGAGAAGGCGGCCGACATGGTCACCCCCAGAGTTCCCGGTACGCCGGGAGCCGCCCCGGCGACCCTCGAGGAGCCGACGGAGCCCACACCTCCGCTGCCGCCCAAGGACGACCAGGGCACACCCGAGACGCGCACCCCCACGGGTGCCGAGACCGGGGCACCGCCCACCGCGGTCGCCCAGCAGGGCGCCTACCTGACCACCGCGAACGGCGCGCGCCTGCGCGACACCGACCACTCGCTGAAGGCGGGTCCGCGCGGCCCGACGCTGCTGCAGGACCACCACCTGCGCGAGAAGATCATGCACTTCGACCACGAGCGCATCCCGGAGCGCGTGGTGCACGCCCGCGGAACCGGCGTGCACGGCTCCTTCGAGGGCTACGGGACGGCCGAGAACGTGACCAAGGCCGGGTTCCTGGCCAAGGGCAAGAAGACCGACGTGTTCGTCCGGTTCTCCACCGTGCTCGGCTCGCGCGGCTCCGCGGACACGGTGCGCGACACCCGTGGCTTCGCGACGAAGTTCTACACCGACGAGGGCACCTTCGACCTGGTCGCCAACAACATCCCGGTCTTCTTCATCCAGGACGGCATCAAGTTCCCCGATGTCATCCACGCGGCCAAGCCGCACCCGGACCGCGAGATCCCGCAGGCCCAGAGCGCGCACGACACGTTCTGGGACTTCGTCTCGCTGCACACCGAGGCGCAGCACCACACCATGTGGAACATGTCCGACCGGGGCATCCCGCGCTCCTACCGGATGATGGAGGGCTTCGGCGTGCACACCTTCCGCCTCGTCAACGAGGCGGGGGAGACGGCGCTGGCCAAGTTCCACTGGAAGCCCAAGCTCGGCGTGCACTCGCTGACCTGGGAGGAGGCGCAGCTGATCGGTGGTCTGGATCCGGACTACCACCGCCGCGACCTCTTCGACGCGATCGAGTCGGGCGCCTACCCCGAGTGGGAGCTGGGCATCCAGGTCTTCCCGGACACCCCCGAGGAGATGTTCGAGGGCATCGACCTGCTGGACCCGACGAAGTTCGTGCCCGAGGAGCTCGCGCCGGTGCAGGCCGTCGGCAAGCTGACCCTGAACCGCAACACCACGAACTTCTTCGCCGAGACCGAGCAGGTCGCGTTCCACGTGGGGCACCTGCCGCCCGGGATCGACGTCACCAACGACCCGCTGCTGCAGGCCCGTCTGTTCTCGTACCTCGACACTCAGCTCACCCGCCTGGGCGGGCCGAACTTCGTCCAGATCCCGATCAACCGCCCGCACGCGCCGGTCAACGACCTGAACCGGGAGGGCTTCCACCAGCACGCCGTGCACGGCGGGGTGGCGGCGTACAAGCCGAACTCGCTGGACGGGGGGAACCCCTCGCCGGCGAGCACCGAGGAGGGCGCGTTCATCGACGTGCCGGTGCGGGTGCCCGAGGCGACCAAGGTGCGGGAGAACCCGGCGACCTTCGACGACCACTACAGCCAGGTGCGTCTGTTCTGGCGCAGCATGAGCCCGGTCGAGCAGGAGCACATCATCCGGGCCTACACCTTCGAGCTGGGCAAGTGCTACGAGCAGGCCATCAAGGAGCGCCAGCTCCAGTGCCTGGCCAACATCGACCCGGTGCTCTGCTCGGAGGTGGCCACGGGTCTCGGCCTGCCGGTGCCCAACCCCACCGTCGAGCTCGTCGACTCCGACCCGAGCCCGGCGCTCTCCCAGGTCGGCCAGGTCTGGCCGCCCGACGGCCGGATGGTCGGCATCGTGGTCGACCCCGACGGTGACCTCGACGGCGTCCGCGCCCTGCGCCAGGCGGTCTTCGCCGCGGGCATGGTGCCGCTGCTGATCGGGCCGCACGGCGGGATGGTCGGCGAGATGCCGATGCAGCGCAGCTTCTCCACCGGTCGCTCGGTCGAGTTCGACGTGCTGCTGCTCGCCGGCTCCCCGGTCCCGGCCCCCGACGCGCTGCCGGCGCGTGAGGCCGAGGCTGCTGCCGCGAGCACGACGTCGCTGGACCCGCGTGTCGTGATGATGATCGAGGAGTCCTGGCGCCACGCGAAGGTCATCGGCGCCTGGGGTGCCGGCGTCGACGCGCTCACCACGACCGGTGTGGTGGGCTCGCCCGGCGTGGTCACCGGTGAGGACGCCGCGAGCGTCTTTGCCGAGGTGCAGCAGCTGATGGGCTCGCACCGCGTGTGGGAGAGGTTCCCCGCCACCGTGGCGTGATGCCTACGAACGGCGATACGTGCCGGTCACCCCGCCTGGGGTGGCCGGCACGTCGTCGTTCGGGTCAGGCCGTTGAGCGCTGCTCGGCGCGGAGCTCGGCGAGCCGCTCGCGGAGCTCGGGGTCCTCCATCACCAGGTAGACCAGTCCGCAGTCCTCGGGGCCGGCGGCGCCGGGGAAGCACAGCAGGCAGTCCTCACCCGGGCGGATCGGGCACTTCGGGTTGGGGCGCACCTTCGTCCGGTGCAGGTCGCTCATCGCCCATCACCTCCACTCCCAGATTAGCCCCGGCGCACGGGGCCAGCCGGGTGGCGGTGGCTCTCCTGCCCGGTGGGTCAGTGGGCCCGCAGGCCGCAGGTCGCGGGCCCCTCGAGGAGATCGCCGTCGGCGGCGAAACGGGAGCCGTGCAGCGGGCAGTCCCAGCTGGTCTCGGCGTCGTTCCAGCGCAGGATGCCGCCGAGGTGCGGGCAGACCGCGGAGACGCGATGCAGCTCGCCGTCCACCCGGGAGACCGCGGTGGGAGCGCCCGCGTGGTCGTAGCGGACCGCGCCTTGGCCCTCGGCCGGGTCCTCCGCCTGGCTCCACGGGCCGAGCCCCGCTACCGGTCGCAGCCAGCCGCGGGCCATCTCGAAGCCGACCTCGGCGTTGATCCGGGCCGCGTCCACGGTGCCCCGCAGGACGCTGGGGGTCCATGTCTCGAAGGTCTCCGCCCACTCGGTGTGGCCACCGAGGATCCGGCTGCTCAGCGCGAGCGCCGCCGCCACGCCGTTGGTCATGCCCCACTTGGCGTAGCCCCCCGCGACCAGGAGGTCGTCGCGACCCGGCAGCACCGGACCGACGTAGGGGAGGGCGCTCGCGCTGACGTAGTCCTGCGCCGACCACGCGTGCGTCTCGTGGGCGCCGGGGTAGTGGACGTGGGTCCAGCGGCGCAGGTCCTCGACCAACGCCTGCTCGGAGCGTGCGCGTCCGACGGTGTGGCCGTTGCCTCCCACCAGGAGCAGGCTCCCGGTGCCGTCCGACCCGCTGTCCGGTACGTCGCGCAGCGAGCGGCTGGGGGAGTCCGCGGAGAGGTACATGGCATCGACCGCGGGCGTGGGCGTGCGGAAGGCGAGCAGGTAGGAGCGCTCCGGGCTGGCCCGGGCGAAGAAGCCGCCGCGATCGAGGATCGGCATGTTGGTCGCGACCACCACGTGGCCGGCGCGCGCCTCGCCCGCGGTGGTGGACACCCGCAGCGGGGAGCGTCCGGTCACCCGCCGGACCCGGGCGCCCTCGATCAGCGTCGCGCCGTGGCGCACCGCGTCCGCGGCCAGCGCGTCGAGCAGCTCCATCGGGTCGAGCTGCAGCTGGTCGTCGAGGCGCACCGCGCCCTGGGTGTGAAAGGGCAGGTCCAGGTCGTCGACCCAGGTGACGGGCAGCCCGGCGCTGGAGGCGACGTCGTACTCGCGGCGCGCGGAGCGGCGCCCGGAGGCCCCGTGGGCGTAGGTGTACGCCGCGCGGTGCTGGACGGCGACCCCGTGCTGGGCGCAGTACTGCTCGACCCAGGCCTGAGCCTCGTGGTTGCCCTGGACGTACTGCTCGACCATCCGCTCGGTGTGGCGCCGCCTGATCCGCGACAGCGTCGTGCCCTGCAGCAGGCTCAGCTTCGCGGTGCTCGCGCCGGTGGTGCCGGCACCGACGTGGCGCGCCTCGATCACGGCGACCGAGCGGCCGGCGCGGGCCAGCAGCAGGGCGGTGGTCAGCCCGGTGATGCCCGCGCCGACCACGACGACGTCCCACTCGCCATCGACGGTGGACTGGACGGGCGCGGGGAGGGGACGGCCCTCGCGCCACAGCGAGGTCATCGTCACGAGTTCTTCTCGTCCTTCTGCGCGGAGGCCGCCTCGAGCCGGATCGCCCGGCCCTTCGCGATGTCCTGCTCGTCCTTCTCGCGCTTCTTGTCGATGTTGCGGGTGTCGCGCGGCGGCAGCTGCACGGTCTCCTCGGCCTCCATCCCGGCCTGCAGCTCGCGGCCGCGCTCGAGCTCGGAGTCGAGCTCGGCACCGAAGAGCAGGGCGATGTTGGTCAGCCACAGCCACAGCAGGAACGCGATGATGCCGGCCAGCGAGCCGTAGGTCTTGTCGTAGGAGGAGAAGTTGGCGACGTAGAAGCCGAACGCGGCCGAGAGCAGCGCCCAGGTCACGATGGCCAGGGCGGCGCCGACACTGATCCAGCGGAACTTCGGCTGCTTGACGTTCGGCGTGCCCCAGTAGAGCAGCGCCACGATCACCACGACGACCACGGCCAGCACGGGCCACTTGGCGATCTGCCAGACCAGCACGGCAGCGTCGCCCACCCCGATGGCCGAGCCCACGGAGTCGGCGACCGGGCCGGTCAGCACGAGCGCGAGCAGCGCGACCGCCGCGAGCACGACCAGGAGCAGCGTCAGCACCAGGTTCGCGGGCCGCAGCTTCCAGATCGGGCGCCCCTCGTCGGTCTCGTACATCCGGTTCAGAGCCCGCCCGAACGCCCCGACGTACCCGCTGGCAGACCACAGCGCGCCGGCGAGACCCAGGATCAGGGCGAACCCGACGCCGGGGGTGTTGGAGAGCTCCATCAGCGTGGGCTCGATGGTCTTGGCCATCGAGCCGGCGCCGAGGTCGCGCAGGATGCTCATCATCTCCTTGATGATGCGCGGGCCCTGCCCGACCAGCCCCACCAGCGAGAGCAGCGCGATCGCCGCGGGGAAGAGCGCCAGGACGGCGTAGTACGTCAGCGCGGCGGCGAGATCGGTGCACTGGTCCTTGGAGAACTCGCGCATCGTCTTGCGCAGGACGTAGACCCACGACCGCTTGGTCAGGTCGGTGGGGGAGTCCACCTTGTCCGGGTGATCGGGGTCGAGGTGCTCGCGGTCCTGGGGGTCGTTGGCCCGGTTGTCGTGATCGCGGGACTCAGAGCGCAGCTTCATGCGAGCACGGGTACCCACCCGGCCACGGGCTCATGCCGCGGCCGGTGGGTCACCTGCGGGAGTGCTCAGGGGTTGCCGACGTCCGAGGGGGAGTCGTCGGTCATGAAGTTGGGGTCCTCGAGGATGTGCGCGACCGTCTTCTCGAGCCAGGGCTGGTCCTTGGTCTGGATGTCACGCTGCTCGAGCTCGTCGGTGAGGCGCTTGACGAGCTCGGCGGTGTCACTGTGGCCCTGATCGCGGAAGATCGAGGTGGCGTCGATGGCGGCCTGCACGGAGGCATTGATCTGATGCATCATGGCGGACACTCTGGCATGCCCGGGCAAGAACGGCGCGGGCGGTGCGCCGCTTGCGGGTGGTCGGTGCGCCCCCGGCAGGATTCGAACCTGCGACCGGCGGATTAGAAGGCCGCTGCTCTATCCAGCTGAGCTACGGGGGCGGGGGGTAGACAGTACAGTCGACAATAACCCTGGGAATCCATCCCTGTGGTTCACGTCGTCCGGACCAGTGCACCCGTGGATCAGTATGTAGCACTCGTTGCGCAGCGTTGCACGGAGTCGCTCCTTGGAGAGAGTGGACTGCTGGAGGTCCAGGTTGTCACCTGACTTCTTGGGCCATCTGTCTCGGCTGGAGGGATGTCGACCATGCCTGCTCCACATCCCAAGGAGTTCCGCGACGACGTCGTCGCGGTCGTCCGACTCGATGAGTTACCGATCGCGCAGATCGCGAAAGATTTCGGGATCAGCGACTCCTGCCTGCATAACTGCTCACGAAAGCCGAAGTCGAGGACGGCGTGAAGGCCCGGTGACGCACGCCGAGAATGCCGGACTACGCGATGACCCGCAAGAATATTCGGTAATCGAGCATGAAAACGAGGTCCTGCGCCGCGCCGCCGCCCAGCTCTTCCAGACAAAACCTGATGCTCGCCCATCCCCCAGAATGACGTTCCCGCTGGTTCGTGACCATGCCGCCGACGGGACTCCCGTCGCGGCGACTGGCCGGGTGCTGGGTTTCACTCAGGAGGCGGCTACCACCCGCCCGCTGCCAGCCCGCGTAGAGACCCACGACTGGAGGAGACCCATCCTTCTGCGCCGAGTAGGTGTGGGTCGCCGAAGCGAATTGGTCTCGGGGGCACGAGGGGGGGGGCACGTTCCGATAGCGGGCGCCGCTCCGCAGGCGGTTCCGCTGGTGGAAGGGGTGCTTCTCGACGAGGACGGCAAGCCTGAGCCGCACGCGTACGTGCGTGTCACTGCGGTCCCGCAGACGCCGCGAACGAAGTTGATCAAGCCGGTGTTGGTGGACCAGGCGAAGACGGATGCGGCCGGGCGGTTCTCCTTGGGCGGGAAGATCCCCACGGGGCGGAAGTTCCGCAAGTCCGACGGCCAGGTAGAGCTGGAATTCACCGGGCTGTTGAACAACGAGAGGCACGAGGTGGTCTACCGCGTCAGCGTCGACCCCAAGGCAAAGGTGTCCGCGTCAACTCGCACAGCGACGTCGGCCACTGGCGATGGGCGCGGCATGCGGATCCAGCTCGGTGTCGGCCGTGTCGAGGACTCGTCCGCGTTCTCGGGGCGTGGCTCCAGCGGTGCAGGCGCCTCTATCGAGTGGGGCCCTCATGCAAGGCGAACCACGCAGTCACTGGCCCGGGGGCAGCTGCCGCTGACTCACTGTGGGCGTGCGCTGGGGTCGTGGAAGTACACAGGCATCTCGGCCAAGCGGTACGTGCCCGCACAGCGGCTTACCACGGCGAAGCACAGCTCGGCGACGTACTTGTGGGAGACGGGGAGGAAGACGGAGATTGCCTACGTCATGGACTTCGGCGCCAGCGAGTACCTGGGCGGTATGACAGGAGGTCTCTCAGTAGGCACCGAGCTCGACGTCGATATGTCCGTGGGGAACAACGTCTCGAAGCTGCTGAAACCACAGTGGCGCCTCCGCAAGTACGAACACGTGTGCCACGGGAAGGGCACGGGCAACTACATGTGGTGGCCCTACGCTCCCACGGGCGGATCGCTGCCGAAGAAGAAGTCCAATAACCCGGCAACGTGGACGTGTAAGCCAGGCACAGGCACCATCATCGGGAACACCACGGTCATCGCGAAGGAGTCCGCGGTGAACTGGAACGGCTACTTCACCCTCGCCGGGGTAGGGGTCGACGCCAGGCAGGAGAACTCGTCGAAGCACACGCTCAGAATCGTCCCCGACGCGCGCGAGCGCGCGCCCCGCTACTGCGGTGACAACGATGACCCGTACAGCGCGAACCGGGTCAAGGAGGTCGGTTGAGCCGGAAGTCCCAGTCTCTCGTAGCCGTGATCGTCGCTGTCCTGGTCGGAGTCGGGTGGGCGGTTCTAGCGCCTGGTGGCGTCGGCGCCCCCACCCCGGGGGGTCTGCTCGACGCCGGCGGCGAGCACGGGCAGTCGTTCTCGACCACCGACGGGCACGTGTTCATGGATGGCGCGGAGATCCTCAAGCTCGGCGGCGACCAGTCAGCGAAGCTGCTGGAGGTCCGTTCGGTCGGCGCCGGTGATGCACTTGAGCAGACCGGTGCTCTGCTGGCTGGGCCGAAGCGTCGGCATGCGGCGGTCACATACCTGCCCACGTGGCCGCCTCGGCAGGCAGCGTTCGGTGAGCTCGTTGAGGCCGAGGGGGCGACGATCGAGCCTGACCGCGGTGAGGAGGACTACCGCGGGTACAACCTGCTGATCGGCTACCGCGTCACCGACGCTTCGAAGGTTGCTGCGCGCCACGAGATCGTGATCCGCTACGAGGTCGACGGCGAGGAGTACGAGGTGCGCCGGCCGGCACGGTTGGTGCTCTGCCCCTCGACGGTGACCGACGAGGCGTGTGCGGGGAAGCTGACAGACATGTTCTTCAACGACTGACTGCGGCCTGCGCAGCCGCAGCACCATGCCCTGATGTGGCTACTCCTTTCGTGGCGGACGCGGCTGAACCGAACCTTTCAGCAGTCCCGTGGTTCTGCTCCAGCCTTCGACAGAGCCCCATCGCTTGGCGGGCCTGACCGCGCGCTTAGACAGTTCGGTCCTGCTGGACCTGGGCGACCATCCAGGTGGCGACAGAGGCGGTGATCGCGCCTACGAGAGCGATCCCCACGACCATGAGCGCGACGGCGATGAGCCGCCCTTCGGTGGTGACTGGAAAGCGGTCCCCGTATCCGACGGTGGTCACCGTCGAGGCCGCCCACCACAGGGCGTCGCCGAACGTCGTGATGTTCGCTCCTTCAGCCTCCTGCTCGGCGTCGAGGACGGCGATGGCCCCCAGCACCAGGGCCATGACGCTTGTCCCCACGACGTAGGTCATCACTCTCCCGACAAGGGAGCTGCTGGCCGAGCGGTTCAACATCCGAGCAAGAGCCAACAGCCGCAGAAGCCGCAGGGGGCGGAGCATGGGCAGCACGATCAGCGCGACGTCGTACCAGTGTTGCCGGAGATAGGACGCGCGCGCCTCGGCAATGTTGACCCGCCACGCGAAGTCGATGGCAAAGGCAACCCAGACCGTCCAGGAAACGGCGTTGAGTCCACTGCGCAGCGTGACGTCCATGGAAGGGTCGAGAACGGGCCAGGCGTAGGCGATGAGGAATGCGCCGGCCAGGAGCATGAGGGGGATCTCGGTGCGACGTTCCCACCGCTCGACACGCGTCATGTCCGGGAGGATAGGGGCCCATTCCAACCACCCCCGACCGACCCAATGCGGCGGCAACCCACCGCTGCAACGCGGTTGCGGTCTGTCCCGCTCAGGTTCGCTTGTCTGACCACGGTCGAAGGTGTTGCACGACATCGGCGTAGAAGGTCGTGGTGACGCTCTTGACCGACCCGATGAGGGTGCCGGTGCCGGCGGCTCTCTTGGCGCCGAGGGGGAGGTCGAGGGAGATGGTGAACGCCTTGATCTCGCGCTGATCGTCGGGGAGGAGACACGTGGGATCCTGGCGGGCTTTGCCGAGCAGTGCCGCGGTGGTGTTGGACCTCGGTCCGGCGAGATGGGCTTCGAGGCGGATGGAGTCCTTGGCGTGGTCGGGAAGCTGGCGAAGCAACCAGCTCACCCGTGTTTGGGGACGTGTCTCTCCGCGGGGAGCTCGGATGGTGATCGCCGCACTGGCCTTGTCTGCGCGCAGGTCTGCGCCTACGACGACGACGTCGACCGCGCCGGGGACCTTGAGGCGTCCGAAGAGGAGTCCGGAGTCTGCGAGTTGCTGGCGGCGGCTGGCGTGGTCGGGCGTTTCGCGCGGGGCCAATGCCTGGACTTCGACGCCGAGGAGGCCTGAGAGGTGGTGGCCGAGGTGCTGGACGAGTTCATCGAAGCGGGCGCTGACCTCCCCGGTGGCCTTGTCAGAGGGTCGTGCGGTCTTGGCTTTCACGGCGTCGCGGACCTTGACCCAGTTGGGACCCATGTCACCCAGGCCACCCATCCCGGAGCGGGCATGGGCCATGTAGCGGATGAACTCCTCAAGCACCTTGCCCTGAGTGGCATCGGCGACACCTCGGTGACGAGCGGTGAGGATCGCCTCGGCCCGGATCTGGTCCCACGAGAGGTGATGCAGGGTGACCTTGCGCAGCTTTCTCCTATCGACTGCGACGGGGTGGTCGGCGTCTCCGCCGGCCAGTTCGTTGCTGATGGTGATGACGGCGTCGAAGCCCCGGCTGCGGGCGATGTCGAGGTAGTTGTCGATCTGCTGGGCGTCGAGCTTGCCGGTGGAGGTCTTGACCTCGACCAGCGCGGTCCAGGTCCGTTGGCCGCGGGTGACCTGGAGGACGCCGTCGGGTCGGTAGGCCTCCTCGTCTTGGCCGAAGGGAACCTCGATGAAGGTGGTGAGGGGACCTCGGGGTGCTCCGCACCGTGTGGTGAGAGCTGCTCCGAACTCCCGGACCGTGCTCATGACGGCTAGCAGGGCGGAGGTGGCGCGACGCTCTTGCTCTTCGCCGCTGCCGATGCCCGCGACGGGGAACAAGCGCGCGGGCTGCCAGTCGTTGCCATCGGCAGCCGGGATGGATGCGTTCCAGTCGGCCGGCAGCCGCGGCGCTCTCGTCGGGCGGCGAACAGACACGCCCCGCTTGGGTGTCTTCAGCTCGGCAGGCTCAGTGGCAGCGGACGAGGGCTCGCCGTCTCGGACTTCGTCGGGGGCGGCGGTCGCGGCGTCGGCGGCGTCGTCGGGTTCGGCCGCGTCGGCGGAGACTTCGACCCCGTGCGCTGACACGAGGGACGCGAGGCCGTCGGCGTAGCCGCGACCGACCGCACGGATCTTCCATTCACCGTTGCGTCGATAGAACTCGCCGAAGACCAGCGCCAACTCGGTGGCGGCGTCGTCGATGTTGAAGATCAGCAAGTCGGTTGCGTCGGCGGTGCGCTGCACGCGCATGCGGATGGTCTCGGCGTCGCCGAAGGTGGTTCCGGTGGCGGGGTCGAGGCTGGCGGAGATCACGATCCGCTCGATCTCGTCAGGCACGTCGTCGAGCTCGAGGGTGACGACGTCGGAGGACCAGCCCTGTTCGGCCTCGAGCGTGCCAGGTTGCGGTTGCAGTTTGTCGCGCAGATGCACAGCACCGGCGAGGGCGATCGGTTGGTTGTAGAACACGAAGTCCGAGCTCGAGCGGACCTTGCCGGCCGCGTCGAGCAGGAGCACGCTCACGTCGGCGTCGATGTTCTCAGCCTTGCGACCGCGGCTGTCGAGAAAAACGGTGAGGGCACCCAGTTCGGTACCCAGGGCGCCGAGCGCGACGTTCTGTCCCTTGCGAAGTTCCTGAGCAGCCGTGATCTCGTCAGTCACCTCGCGAGACTCCCATAACTGTGGCCCGCGATGGTCCGGAATGGAACGGTTCGGCGCGCACCCGTCCCTTTGACCGCGTTCTCGCCCGCTCCGGTCCGGGGGCGGCGACACTTGGCGCTGCCCGGTGAGACAGATTCCCTCGCCGGAGGCGAGAGGGTGAGGATGCGACGAGGTACCTGGGCGATCGCGGCAGCGCTGGCAGTTCTGGCCTTCACCACCGGTTGCCAGGAGGACACCGTCGTCGGCGCCGTTGAGGTCCAGAGCGAGGACGCCACCTCGGCCTCGGCCCGGCCTACTGGGCAAGGGACGACCTCCCCGCAGGCGACGGACCCCACCGCGCCCGCGAGCACTGCTACGACCGTGGCCGAGCCGCGCGGAGAAGCGCTCGATGCGCTCGCTGGCCTCGAGGTCAAGGGCCGCGCGCCGATGACCGGCTACGCCCGCGACCTGTTCGGCCCGGCGTGGCTGGACGCGGACCGCAACGGATGCGACACCCGCAACGACATCCTCACCGCCCACCTGGCCGGGATCCGCAGCGAGAACTGCCGGGTCCTCACCGGAGTGCTGGATCCCGAGGCCTACACCGGAGCACGCATCGACTACGTCTACGGGGACGGCACCCTCCTCGATATCGACCACGTCGTGGCCCTAGGCAACGCATGGGCCACCGGTGCGACGCCGTGGGACATCAAGATGCGCGCCGCCTTCGCCAACGACCCGCTCAACCTCTTGCCCGTCGACGCCTCCGCGAACCGCACCAAGGGCGACGGTGACGCCGCCACCTGGTTGCCGCCCAACAAGGCTTACCGCTGCGACTACGTGGCCCGCCAGGTCAGCGTGAGAATGAAGTACGAGCTGTGGGTCACCGCTGCGGAGAAGGACGCGATCAGCCGGGTGCTGACCAGCTGCCCCGACCAGGCGCTCATCGTGGACTCGATCCGCGCGCCGGTGCGGGTGAATCAGAACGTGACCACTCCGGCCCCGAAGCCCTCTCCGAAGCCCGCGCCGGCCCCCAGCGCCCCCGCGGCGCCGCCCGCGCAGGTCTACTTCACCAACTGCGACGCCGCCCGCGCTGCAGGCGCCGCCCCGGTCCGCCTCGGCGGTCCCGGGTACGGCACCCATCTCGACCGCGATGGCGACGGCGTCGGCTGCGAGTAGCAGCCGGGCGATAGCCTCCACCCGCCGGAGGCCGGGGCCAGAGGGCTGACGTAGCCCAGTCCGACGAGGACGGGGGCCTCGATGGGTGGGCCGACGACGCCGGCGAGGGCTTGGCCGCTGGTGACGCCGAGACCGCGATTGAGACAGCGAGGGCAAGGTCGAGATTGCCCGGCTGTCCTTGGTTCAACGGGAGGGCGGCTGCTTCTGCCACGGCTCCTGCGGCCGGGGCGGCGGAGCGGAAGGCTGCGGGGCGCCCTGGGGTGCCGACCTCAGCGGCGGCTGCGTGGGCGGGCGGTATCTCGGTGCCGGGGTGAGGACGAGCATCAGCAGGCCCGCGAGGGCGGTGCCCCCGCCGACCACGGTTCCGACGATCAAGCGTTCCCACGACTGGCGCACGCAGGAGTCGATGATGCCTTGCTCGATCCTCTGCACCAGCGGGCCCGAGTCTTCTGAGGCCTCGGTCACCAGGACGCGCAGCGCCGGGGGCCCGCACGAGGTGCTCTCACCCATCACGGTGACGCTCGGCGGGATGGCGGCGAGCCCGACGAACACCATGAATGCGGCAAGCAACGTCAGCGCGCCGGCGACCTTCATGTGCGTCACCCTAGGGGTGCGGCTGCGGGTCTGGGGCTGATCCGGGTGCTGAGGTCGCCAGCGCTCCCCGAGGAGGCCCCGGCGGGCCCGCCGCTCGCCGTACCGGTGGGCGACCGGACAGGCAATACCTGATGTTGTCGGGCGAAGTTTCGGCCGACAAGATCAGCGTTCCCCGGCCGGCCGGGGAAACCGGCAGCCCCCGGCCACCCCCGAGATCGTTTTCGCCCGCTCTGTTGTCAATGCGGCGTTCTGCCCTGACAGTGGAGTAGGTGTGATCCACGCCACTCGGGAGGAGACGCCGTGCTGAGAGTTCGCCGGGCGACCGTCGCGGCCGCAGTCTGTGCGGTAGCGGCAGCGACGCTCTCGGTCGTCCCTGATGCGGCGCGCGCCCCGGCGTACGCCGACCCGCCGACCGGTGGCACCACGATCGTGGAGGAGACGTTCACCGGCTCCTCCGTGCCGGATCCGGCGTGGACGGCCCAGGGCACCACCTGCCTGACCGGCGCCACCGCGGCCCCGCCCGCCGGCGCGGCCCAGATCCCGACGTGCCGGACGCATCGGACCGGCCCGGTGCCGGCGATCGGTGCGACTCCCGGCTACCTGCAGCTGACGGACGCGAGCCTGCAGGCCGCGGGCAGTGTGCTGTACAACCGGCCGATCCCGGCGACGGCGGGGGTGACGATCACCTTCGACCAGTACCAGTACGGCGGCACCGGGGCCGACGGCATCGGCTTCTTCCTCGTCGACGGCGCCGTCGACCTGACGCGGACCGGAGCGCCTGGCGGCAGCCTGGGGTACGCCCAGCGGACCGCCGAGGGCAGCGTCGACGAGCCGGGTATCGAGGGCGGGGTGCTCGGGGTGGGGCTGGACGCCTTCGGCAACTACTACGACGACGGCGAGAGCCGCGGGAGGGGCTGTCCCGAGGGGGAGCGCTCGCCGTCGACCGCGGAGGGGGCGGTGGCTCCGAACGTGATCACGCTGCGTGGCCCGGGGGAGGGCCTCATCGGGTACTGCTACCTCGCCTCGACGACGCCCGCGGACGCTGAGGACCCCGACAAGCCGGGCACCACGCTCAACGGCGGCACCGGGACGCTGCGGGCCGGTACGCGCGCCGGGTCCTGGCGCCAGGTGAACGTCACGGTCACCCCCGCGCCCGACCCGCGCATCATCGTCCAGGTCCGCTACAACCCCGGAGTCGCTGGTGACCCGTGGATCACCGAGCTCGACGTACCGGCGCCGCCGGACCTGCCGAGCACCTACAAGTTCGGCCTCTCGGGCTCCACCGGCGGTCAGACCGACGTTCACCTCATCCGCAACGCCGTCGTCCGGTCGGTCAACCCCCTCGCCGAGCTGACGCTGGAGAAGCAGGTCGACCGCAGCGCCGGCACCCTGCCCGCGGTGATCACCGCCGGCACGGTCATCCCCTACCAGTACACCGTCACCAACGCCGGCACCGAGACACTGTCGACCCTGGCAATCGCCGACGACACGATCACCGGCCCGATCACCTGTGACGCCAGCACGCTCCCTCCAGCGCCGGCGGCCGGCTCGACCACGGTGTGCCGCGGCAGCTACACGGTCACCGCGGACGATGTCGCTGCCGGCGAGGTCGTCAACACCGCCACCGCGAGCGCGGTGAACCCGGGCGGCGACACGGTCACCTCGCCGGAGGCCACGGTCACCGTCCCGCTCATCTCGCGCCTGGACCTGACCAAGACCGTACAGACCGATCCGCCGTACGCCGCCGGCCAGGAGGTCGAGTACCTCTACACCGTCACCAACACCGGCGGGTCCACGGTGACGAACATCGCCGTCAGCGACGACCGCGTCTCCTCCGAGGCGCTGCTGTGCGAGGCGAACGTGCTGGCCCCGGGGGCCTCGACCACCTGCACCGGCACCTACACCGTCGACACCCGCCAGGCCGACGCCTCCGGCGCCATCGTCAACACCGCGGTCGCCACCGGGGAGTCCCCGGCCGGCCAGGCGGTCGAGTCGCCCGAGGCCCAGGCCACGATCGGGGTCAACACCGACATCGCCGTGACCAAGACGGTCGACGACCCCACCCCGAGCGTCGGTGACACCGTCACCTTCACGGTCACCGCCACCAACAACGGACCCGCGGCCGCGACCGACGTCGTCCTCACCGACCAGTTGCCCGAGGGCCGTCTCACGCTGCTCAGCTCGAGCACCGGGGGACCACAGCCGTCCACGTACACCCCCGGCACCGGCATCTGGTCGATCCCCGCGCTGGCCGTCGGGAACGCCGTCACGCTGACGATCACCGCCCGGGTCGACACCAACAGCGTGGTGTCGAACACCGCCAGCCTGACCCGGCTCACCCAGCTCGACACGAACGACGCCAACAACACCGCCACCGTGACCCTGAACCCGGCCTCGCTGGACCTGGCCGTGACCAAGCAGGTCATCGGCTCCCAGGAGGTCGCGGCCGGGGAGACGGTCACGTTCCGGGTCACCGTGACCAACGACGGGCCTCGCCCGGGCACCGGGATCACGCTGAGCGACGCGTTGCCGCCGGGGCTGACCTACCGGCCCGGTGACTCCTCGGGCACCGGCACCTACACGCCGGCCACCGACACCTGGAACGTCGGGGCGCTCGCGGTCGGCGAGTCCGCGTCGTACGACTTCGTCCTGGACACCACCAGCGTCGGAACGTTCACCAACGTGGTCAGCCTGGCGACCGTCTCCCCGGCGGACATCAACAACGCGAACAACTCGGCCTCGGCCACGGTCCAGGTGCGCACGCCGCAGGCCGACCTCGTCGTGGTCAAGGGGGTGACGCCGCAGGAGGCGGTGGTGGGCGACACCGTCACCTACTCGGTGACGGTCCTCAACCGCGGCCCCGACCCGGTCCGTGGCGTGTACGTCACCGACACCGGCCCCGAAGGCGTGACCTTCACCGCGAGCGACCCGTCCCAGGGCACCGTGGACCTGGACGGAGCCCGGTGGGACGTCGGTGCTCTGGCCTCCGGTGCCTCCGCCGAGCTGTTCGTGACCGCCCGGCTCGACACGGTGGGAACCAAGGTCAACGTCGTCGTCGTCGACGCGCCGCTGCTCGACGACCCCACACCGGAGAACAACGAGTCCACCGCCACCCTGACCACCCTGGCACCGGCCGTCGACGTCGGCGTCACCAAGACGGTCGCGCCCGCCGACGGCTCCGGGCCGGTCTCGGCCATCCCGCTGGGCCAGGACGTGGTGTTCACCCTGACCGCGACCAACAACGCGGTGGAGGGGCAGAGCGCCGCCACGGTCACCAACGCGGAGTTCGCCGACGTCCTCGACGAGGGGCTGACGTTCGTGTCCTCGACCGGCGACGGCACCTTCGACCCCGACACCGGTGTCTGGAGCGTCGCCTCCATCCCGGTCGGGACCACCGTCACCCGCACCATCCGGGCCACCGGCACCGTCGTCGGCCAGCGCGCCAACACCCACGCCCTGAGCAGCCTCGACCAGCGCGACACCGATCCCACCAACAACTCCGCCGAGGCCACCGCGACCTTCGTGGAGCTCGCCGACCTCGAGATCACCAAGAGCGCCGACCGGGAGGTCGCCCAGCCCGGCGACACGGTCGTCTACACGATCACCGTCACCAACAACGGCCCCAACGCCACCGACGACACGATCACCGACGACCCCGCCCTGATCCGGGCGAACATCACCGGCCACGAGACCGACAACGGCACCTTCGACGAGGAGACCCACGCCTGGACCATCCCGCGCCTCGAGGCCGGCGAGACCGCGACCCTCACCGTCGACGTGCTGATCGGTCCCCGCGCACAGGGGAACTACACCAACCTGGTCGCCATCCAGGAGTCCCGGGTGGACGACCCCGATCCCGACAACAACACCGCAAACGAAGAGCTGTTCGTGCCGGCCGCGGACATCGCGGTCACCAAGACCGTCGACGACCCCAGCCCCAGCGTCGGCGACACGGTCGTGTTCACCGTCGGGGTCCGCAACCTCGGTCCCGACGCCGCCGACGAAGTCTCGGTCGCCGACCTGCTTCCCGCCGGGCTGACCTACGTCAGCAGCACGGCGAGCGTGGGGACCTACGATGCCGCGACCGGTGTCTGGGACATCGGTGGCCTCGAGCCGCTCGACCTGCCGGCGACCACGGACCAGGCGGTGCTGCGGATCACCGCGCGCGTCACCGGCGACGGCACATTCACCAACACCGCCTCCTCCGATCGCGAGGGCGCCGGCCCCTACGACCCCGACCCCAGCAACAACACCGACTCGGTGTCGGTCTCCACGACCCAGCCCCAGCCCGGCACCAGGCCGCAGATCGAGACCCGCACCTCGGACAAGCGGGTCAGGCCCGGGCGGCCGTTCTACGACCGGGTCCGCCTCACCGGGCTCGCGCGGGGGACGACGGTGCCGGCCACGGCCCGCCTCTACGGTCCCTACGCGTCCCGCGCGGCGGCGACCTGCCGGCCGGGGGACCTGGCGCGCACGGTGACCTGGCGTGCGGGGGCGGGGTGGAGCCGGACGCGGGCGGTGCGGGTGCGCGCGCCGGGCGTCTACACCTGGCAGGTGAGCACGCAGCAGACCGCCGCGAACGGCTCCGCCACCAGCCGGTGCGGGCTCGCCGCGGAGACCACGACGGTGGCCAAGCGGCAGTACCCCGCTCCGGTGGTCAACGGCGGGTTCTCCGGCACCCTGCCGCGCTCCGGGTCCGAGCGGCAGGCGCCGACCCAGGTGCGGGCTCCCGCCTTCGGCCTCAACGCGAGCGTCGTGGCCACCACGGTCCGGCGCGGGCAGGTCGTTCTGCCCGCCGACGTCGCCCTGACCAGCTGGCTGCGCCGCTCGGCCGGGTTCGGTGACCGGATCGGCGCCGCCGTGGTGGCCGGTCACGTCTCGGACCGGCGCGACCGGCCTGGCGCGATGTGGGGCCTGAGCCGCGCCAAGCGCGGTCAGGTCGTCACCGTGGCCAAGGGCGCCACGACCTACCGCTACCGGGTGAGCAGCACCGCCAAGTTCGACCGGACGCGGCGCCTGCCGCAGCGGTACTTCACCACGACCGGCGCGCACCGGCTGGTGCTGATCAGCTGCACCGACCGGGTCGTCTACGGCAACGGACGCTTCCACTACACCAAGTACCAGGTGGTCATCGCCAAGCCGGTCGGCGGGCAGTAGGCACTCAGGCCCAGCGGCGCACCGCCCACCGCTCCACCAGCCCGAGCGCGGCGTCGCTGGCCTTGCCGAGCGCGGCCAGCAGCACGATCGCGAGCAGCAGGCGGTCGGTGCGACCGTTGTTCTGCGAGTCGGTGAGCAGGTAGCCCAACCCCTGCGAGGAGGCGATCAGCTCGGCGGCGACCAGGAAGAGCCAGGCTTGGGCGAGGGCGAGACGCAGGCCGGAGAAGACCGCGGGCACCACCGCGGGCAGCTGGACCGTGCCCAGCAGTCGCAGGCCGCGCAGCCCGAACGCCCGGGCCGCCTCGAGCACCTGCCGGTCGACGTGGCGCAGCGCCAGGTAGACGGTGGTGAAGACGGGGAAGGTGGCGCCGATCGCGATCAAGGTGATCTTGGAGTCCTCGCCGATCTTCATCCAGAGGATCAGCAACGGCACCCACGCCAGTGACGGTACGGCGCGCAGCGCGCCGATCGTCGGCGCCAGCAGCAGGTCGGCCACCCGGGACAGGCCGACCAGCGCGCCCAGGCAGATGCCGATGGTGGCGCCGATCGCGAAGCCGATAAGCACCCGCTGGGTGGAGATGTGCACGTGGCTGATCAGCTCGTCGCGCTGCAGCAGGCCCCGAGCGGCGTCGACGACCGCGCCCGGCCCCGGCAGCTGCACGGCCGAGAACACCCCGGCCGCGGTGCTCAGCTGCCACAGGGCCAGCAGCGCCGCCGGGAGCAGCGCGCCCCCGACCACGCGGACGACAGGATGGCTCAGCCACCGCTCGCCGCGGTCGGGGACGGGCCGGGCGCGGACCTCGGTCGCGCTCATCAGCCGGCGTTGTCCGGATCCGCGGCGGCGGCGTACTCGTCCTCGAGCAGCTCCTCGAGCGCCTCGTCGATGCTGCTCTGGTCCTCCACGTCGCCGGACTCGACGAAGATGGGGCCCACCTTGGCCAGCACCTCGAGCTGCGCCTGGCCGGGCACGTGGTCGAAGTCCAGGGTGGTCCGCTCGGTGAGCACCGTGCGCGCCACCTCCTCGTCGACGCCGGCCTCCGCGGCCAGGATCGCCACCGCCTCCTCCGGGTTCTCCAGCACCCAGGCGCGCGCCCGGGCGTAGGAGTCCACGACCGTCTGGGCGAGCTCGGGCTCCTCCTCGAGGAACTCCTCGGTGGCGTTGAGGAAGCCGAAGGTGTTGAAGTCGACGTTGCGGTAGATCAGCTTGGCGCCGTCGACCTCGGCGGCGGCCATGATCGGGTCCAGGCCGGCCCACGCGTCGACCGCTCCGTTGCTCAGGGCGGCGGCGCCGTCGGCGTGCTGGAGGTTCTCGACGGTGACCTGGGCCGGGTCCACCCCCTCGGCCTCCAGCGCCTGGAGCAGGAAGAAGTAGGGGTCGGTGCCCTTCGTCGCGGCCACCTGCTTGCCGGCGAGGTCCTTGACCGAGCGGATCTCGGAGTCCGCGCCGACGACGATCGCGGCCCACTCGGGCTGGGAGTAGATGTCGATGGCCCGGATCGGCGAGCCGTTGGCCCGGGCCAGCAGGGCTGCCGAGCCGGCCGTGGAGCCGACGTCGATCGCTCCCGAGCGCAGCGCCTCGTTGGCCTTGTTGGAGCCGTCGGACTTGACCCAGGTGACGTCGACGCCGTCGTCGGCGAGTGCGTCCTCGAGCCAGCCCTTCTCCTTGATCACCAGGCTCAGCGGGTTGTACGTCGCGTAGTCGATCTCGAGGGCGCGCCCGCCGTCACCGGCGGCCTCGCCCTCGGCGCAGCCGGCGAGCGCCAGCACGGCGCCCCCGGCGATCAGCAGGGCCAGGGTGCGGATGGGGGAGGGGCGGGCGGCGCGGGCGGTGGTGGTCATGCGTGGTCCTTCGGGCGAGTCGGGCGGATGGGGTGGGAGGTCACTGGCGATGGGCGTCGACGCCCAGCCGTTCGAGGAGCCGGCCGCGGATCCGGGCCAGCTCCTCGGACCCGCGGTCGCGAGGGCGCGCGCCAGGAACGGTCAGCGAGTCGAGGACGCCGGCGGCGGGCTCCCGGCCGGCTCGACCCAGCACCACCACGACGTCGGCCAGCTGGAGCGCCTCGTCGACGTCGTGGGTGACCAGCAGCACCGTGGTCGGAGTGGATCTGTGCACGGCGAGCAGCAGGTCCTGCATCTTCATCCGGGTCAGTGCGTCGAGCGCCCCGAACGGCTCGTCGAGCAGCAGGACTCCCGGGCGGCGGGCCAGCGCCCGGGCGAGGGCGGCGCGCTGGGCCATGCCCCCGGAGACCTCGCGCGGCCGGTGCCCCGCGGCGTCGCGGAGCTCCACGAGGTCGAGCAGCTCGGCGACCCGCCGGCTCCTCTCGCGCCTCGGGGTGCTGCTGGCGAGCCCCAGGGCGACGTTGTCGCGCAGCGTGCGCCAGGGCAGCAGCCGCGGCTCCTGGAACGCCACCCCGCACCGCGCGTCGTAGCGCTGGACGCGCTCCTGGCCGATGAGCACCTCGCCCGCGCTCGGCAGGTCCAGGCCCGCGGCGGCGCGCAGCAGCGTGGACTTGCCGCAGCCACTCGGGCCGAGGAGGGCGACGACCGAACCCGGGGCCACCGTCAGGTCCACCCCGCGCAGCACCTCGTGGGCGGCCGCGCCGGTCCCGAAGGTGCGGCCCACCGACCGGAAGGTGAGGGGGAGCGCCTCGGTGGCCTCGCCCACCGCCACGGCCGCGCGTGGCGCCGTCACACGCCGAACCGCAGGAGCGAGCATCGTCGCCGCACCTCCTTCTGTTTAATGTCTACTGACTTACTGCATATTAGTAGCACAGTTCCGTTCCTGCTCAGGGCAGGCGCTCCTGGTGTCCGCTTCGGAAGCGTCGGATAGACAGTGGGGATGAGCATCGAGGAGCGGGACGGCTACGTGCGCGTCCGGGGAGCACGCGAGCACAACCTGCGCGACGTGGACGTCGACCTGCCGCGCGACGCGATCGTCGCCTTCACCGGGGTGTCCGGCTCGGGGAAGTCGTCGCTGGCCTTCGGGACGCTGTACGCCGAGGCGCAGCGCCGCTACTTCGAGTCGGTCGCGCCGTACGCGCGTCGCCTGCTGCAACAGGTCGGCGCACCGCACGTGCGGGAGATCTCCGGGCTGCCGCCGGCGGTGGCGCTGCAGCAGCGACGCGGCGCGGCCAGCTCCCGATCGACGGTCGGCACCATCACCACGCTGTCCAACCTGCTGCGGATCCTCTACTCGCGGGCCGGGACCTACCCGGCCGGAGCCGGACACCTCGCCGCCGAGGCGTTCTCGCCGAACACCGCCGCCGGCGCCTGCCCCGAGTGCCACGGGCTCGGGGTCGCCCACGACGTCGCCGAGGACCTGCTGGTCCCCGACACCTCGCTGAGCATCCGCGACGGTGCGATCGCCGCCTGGCCGGGAGCCTGGCAGGGCCACAACCTGCGCCGGGTCACCAAGAACCTGGGCATCGACGTCGACCGGCCCTGGCGCGAGCTGTCGCGCCAGGACCGGGACTGGCTGCTGTTCACCGAGGAGGAGCCCTCGGTACTGATCCGGCCGCAGGACAAGGACGGCGGCGGGGGGCGCGACTACATGGGCACCTTCCGCAGCGCCCGCAGCCACGTGCGCCGGGTGCTCGCCGGGTCGCCGAGCGAGAAGATGCGCGAGAAAATGCTGCGCTTCGTGCGCAGCACCCGCTGTGCGGCGTGCCAGGGCAGCGGGCTGCGGCCCGAGGCGCTGGCGGTGACCTTCGCCGGGGCGTCCATCGCACAGGCCAACGCGCTGCCGTTCCTCGAGCTCGCCGAGCTGCTGCGCCCCTGCGTCACCGATGACGTCGACGACGTCGCCGGGAGCATCAGCGGGGACCTCGTCGCCCGGATCGAGGTGCTGGTGGACCTCGGCCTGGGCTACCTCTCGCTGGGACGCGGCTCGACCACCCTCTCGCCCGGCGAGGCCCAGCGCCTGCGGATCGCCACCCAGCTGCGCTCGGGCCTCTTCGGCGTCGTCTACGTCCTCGACGAGCCCTCCGCGGGGCTCCACCCGGCCGACGCGGAGCCGCTCCTGGCGGTGCTCGACCAGCTCAAGGCCGCGGGCAACTCCCTGTTCGTCGTGGAGCACGACATGGACGTCGTACGGCGAGCCGACTGGGTGGTCGACATCGGGCCGGCGGCCGGCGAGGGCGGCGGCCAGGTGCTCTACTCGGGCCCGATCGCCGGGCTGGAGAAGGTCGTGGAGTCGCCCACCAGCGCCCACCTCTTCGGCCGCGCCGAACGGTTCGTGCGCGAGCCACGGACGCCGTCGGACTGGCTGCACCTGGGCGGGGTCTCGCGGCACAACCTGCAGGACGTCTCGCTGGACCTGCCGCTGGGCGCGCTGACCGCCGTCACCGGCGTCTCCGGCTCCGGGAAGTCCACCCTGGTGACCCAGGTGCTGGCCGAGGTCGTGCGCCGCCACCTCGGCCTCGCCCCGGCCGAGGGCGACGAGGACGACGACGCCCCGGCCGTCCTCGACGTCGACGTCCGCGAGGCCCGGGGCGTCGACTCCTTCGACCGCCTGGTGGTCGTCGACCAGCGCCCGATCGGTCGGACCCCCCGGTCCAACCTCGCGACGTACACCGGCCTGTTCGACGCGGTGCGCCGGCTGTACGCCGCCACGCCCGAGGCCAAGGCGCGTGGCTACGGCGTCGGACGGTTCTCGTTCAACGTCGCCGCCGGGCGCTGCGAGACCTGTCAGGGCGAGGGCTTCGTCTCCGTCGAGCTGGTGTTCCTGCCCAGCACCTACGCGCCGTGCCCCACCTGCCACGGGGCGCGCTACAACGCCGAGACCCTCCAGGTCACCCACCGCGAGCGCACCATCGCGGACGTGCTGGCGATGTCGGTCGACGACGCCGCCGAGTTCCTCAGCGACGTGCCGGCGGCGGCGCGCGGCCTGCAGACCCTGCGCGAGGTCGGCCTGGGCTACCTGAGGCTGGGCCAGCCCGCCACCGAGCTCAGCGGCGGCGAGGCCCAGCGGATCAAGCTGGCCACCGAGCTGCAGCGCACGAACCGGGGCCACAGCCTCTACCTGCTCGACGAGCCCACCTCGGGTCTGCACCCGCGCGACACCGACCTGCTGCTGCGTCAGCTGCACCGCCTGGTGGACGCCGGCAACACCGTCGTGCTGGTCGAGCACGACCTCGACACGGTCGCCACCGCCGACTGGGTGGTGGACCTCGGCCCCGGCGGGGGCGACAACGGCGGACGGGTGGTCGCCACCGGCACCCCGCGCGACGTGGCGGCGGCGGGCGTCGGGCTCACCGCGACGTACCTGGCGCGCCGTCTGGCGCAGCGCTAGGGCGGCTGCGTCCGGGGTTCCCGGTGTGCCCGCTGGGGCTCGAGCGATCTGAGGTGACTCCTGGGGTAGGGCCGGGTGTCAACCACTGATGTTGTCGGGCGAAGTTTCGGCCGACAACATCAGGCTTCCCCGGTCGGCCGGGGAAACCGACAGCCCCCGGCCACCGACCCCCCGGCTGTCCTGTGGAGCCGGGTTTCGCCAACCGCAGGCCGGCCGGGCACGATGTCGCCCATGACGTTGACCTCTGCGGCCACCGCGCTGGACGTGCTGAGCACAGTCTTCGGCTACCCGTCGTTCCGGGGCGAGCAGGCCGAGATCATCGAGACGGTGTGCGCCGGCGGCGACGCGCTGGTGCTGATGCCCACCGGCGGCGGCAAGTCGCTGTGCTACCAGATCCCCGCCCTGGTCCGCCCCGGCACGGGCGTGGTCATCTCGCCGCTGATCGCGCTGATGCAGGACCAGGTCGACGCGCTCGCCGCGCTCGGCGTCCGCGCCGCGTTCCTCAACTCCACCCAGTCTGGCGAGGAGCGGCGCCGGGTCGAGGCGGCGTACGTCGCGGGCGAGCTGGACCTGCTCTACCTGGCGCCGGAGCGGCTCTCGGCGCGCGACACCCTGGGCTTCCTGGACCGCGGACGGATCGCGCTCTTCGCGATCGACGAGGCGCACTGCGTCTCGGCCTGGGGACACGACTTCCGGCCCGACTACCTGCAGCTGGCGGTGCTCGGGGAGCGCTGGCCCGACGTGCCCCGGATCGCGCTCACCGCCACGGCCACCGCCGCCACCCGCACCGACATCGTCGCCCGGCTCAATCTCGGCGGGGCCCGGACGTTCGTGTCGAGCTTCGACCGACCCAACATCGAGTACCGCATCGTCGCCAAGGACAACCCGCGCGGCCAGCTCCTCGCCCTGCTGCGCGAGGAGCACCCCGGCGACGCAGGGATCGTCTACTGCCTCTCGCGGCGCTCGGTGGAGGAGACCGCGAAGTTCCTGACCAAGAACGCGATCCCGGCGCTGCCCTACCACGCCGGCCTGCCGGCCGAGGTGCGCGCCGCCCACCAGTCCCGGTTCCTGCGCGAGCCGGGCCTGGTGATGGTGGCCACCATCGCCTTCGGGATGGGCATCGACAAGCCCGACGTGCGCTTCGTGGCCCACCTCGACCTGCCCAAGTCGGTCGAGGGCTACTACCAGGAGACCGGCCGCGCCGGCCGCGACGGCCAGCCCGCCACCGCCTGGCTGGCCTACGGCCTCGCCGACGTCGTCCAGCAGCGCAAGATGATCGACTCCTCCGAGGGCGACGCCGCGCACCGGCGCCGGCTCGGGCAGCACCTGGACGCGATGCTGGCGCTGTGCGAGACCGTCGAGTGCCGCCGGGTCCAGCTGCTGGCCTACTTCGGCCAGCAGGCGGCGCCGTGCGGCAACTGCGACACCTGCACCGCGCCGCCACAGACCTGGGACGGCACCGTCGCGGCCCAGAAGCTGCTCTCGGCGGTGGTCCGGCTCGCCCAGCGCCAGCAGCGCTACGGCGCCGGGCACGTCATCGACATCCTCCTCGGCAACGAGACGCCGCGGGTCGTCCAGCTCGACCACACGACGCTCACGGTGTTCGGGGTCGGCGCCGACCTCTCGGCCGCCGAGTGGCGCGGGGTGGCCCGCCAGCTCCTGGCCCAGCGGCTGCTGGCGGTCGGCAACGACGGCTACGGGACCCTGGAGGTCACCGAGGAGTCC
Source organism: Nocardioides sp. Z43_10 (assembly GCF_059766615.1). Classification (NCBI taxonomy): domain Bacteria; kingdom Bacillati; phylum Actinomycetota; class Actinomycetes; order Propionibacteriales; family Nocardioidaceae; genus Nocardioides; species Nocardioides sp. Z43_10. Next base: position 84,606 of record NZ_JCBAJY010000006.1, read on the forward strand.
TGGGAGGTGCTGCGCGGCGACCGGTCGGTGGCCCTGCGCCGCGAGGCGCCGAAGGCCGCCCGGGTGCGGTCGGCCAAGCGGTCCAAGGCGGCCGACACCGTCGTGCTGGACGCGCCCGCCGAGGCCGTCTTCGAGAGGCTGCGCGCCTGGCGGGCGGCCACCGCCAAGGAGGCCGGGCTGCCGGCGTACGTCATCTTCCACGACGCCACGCTGCGCCACGTCGCCGCCGCGTCGCCCGCGACGCTGGAGCAGCTGGGCACGATCTCGGGGATCGGCGCCGGTAAACTCGAGAAGTGGGGCGCCGCGCTGCTCGAGGTGGTCGCGGCCTAGCCTCTGCCCGCGGGACCTAGGACCCTGGAGCGCCGGGGCGCGGGCGATGAGGCTGGGAGATCGCTCCAGGAAAGAGGACCCATGCCCGCCGTGGACAGATCCGAGCACGTGCCGATGCTGTTCTTCGTCTCCTCGGCGGTGCTGCTCGGGCTGGGCGGGCTCGCCTGGGCGCTGGAGCGTGACCCGCTCGCCACCGGCCTGTGGGTGGCCGGCGCCGTCCTCGGGCTGGCCCTCTCCACCTGGACCACGGCCGCGGCGCTGCGCCGGCGCGAGCCGAGCGTCGACGTCATCGCGGTGCTCGCGCTGGTGGGTGCGCTGGTCGTCGACGAGGCCTTCGCCGGCGCGATGATCACCGTCATGCTCTCCAGCGGGCAGTTGCTCGAGGCGCGCGCGGACCAGCGCGCCCGGCGCGAGCTGAGCCTGCTGGTCGAGCGGGCCCCGCGGGTGGCCCGGCGCCGGGTGGGCGACGCCGTGACCCAGGTGCCGATCGAGGAGGTCGGCACCGGCGACCGGCTGCTGGTCGGCACCGGAGAGGTGGTGCCCGCCGACGGGCGCCTCACCTCGCCCGCCCTCCTCGACGAGTCGGCGCTCACCGGGGAGCCGCTGCCCGTCGAGCGGCTCGCGGGGGAGGACGTGCGCAGCGGTGTGCTGAACGCCGGCGGCCCCTTCGAGCTGGTCACCTCGGTGGCCGCCGCGGAGTCGTCGTACGCCGCGGTGGTGCGCCTGGTCGAGCAGGCACAGGCCTCCTCGGCGCCGCTGGTGCGCACCGCCGACCGGTTCGCGATGCTGTTCGTGCCGCTGACCCTGCTGCTGGCGGGGGCGGCCTGGCTGCTCACCGGCGACCCGGTGCGCGCGGTGGCCGTGCTGGTGGTGGCCACGCCGTGCCCCCTGCTGCTGGCGGCGCCGGTCGCGATCATGTCGGGGCTCTCGCGCGCCGCCCGGGTCGGCGTCGTGGTCAAGGGCGGCGGGGCGCTGGAGAGGCTGGCCGAGGGTCGGGTGGTGCTCTTCGACAAGACCGGCACGCTGACCCGGGGACGCCCGACGCTGCGCGACGTGGTCGTCGCCGGCGAGGGGCCCGACGCCGACGAGGTGCTGCGCCTGGCCGCATCCCTCGACCAGGTCTCCGCGCACGTCCTGGCCAGTGCCATCGTCGCCGCCGCCTCGCAGCGCGAGCTCGCCCTGGAGATGCCGCTCGAGGTGGTCGAGGAGCACGGCTACGGACTGCGGGGCACGGTCGGCGGCCACGAGGTCAGGGTGGGCAAGTCCGCCTGGATCCTGGGTGCCACCCCGCCCGCCTGGGCCCGGCGGGTGCGCCGGCGGGTCGAGCTGGACGGGTCGCTGAGCGTCTACGTCGCCGTCGACGGCGTCCCCGCAGGGGCGCTGCTGTTCGAGGACCCGATCCGCCCCGGTGCCCCCCGGACGATCCGGGCGCTGCGCCGGGCCGGCCTCGAGCGGGTGGTGCTGGTCACCGGCGACCACACCGACACCGCCGAGATGGTGGGTCGCATCGTCGGCGCCGACCGGGTGCTCGCCGAGTGCGACCCGGCCGACAAGCTGGCCGCGCTCGCCCAGGAGGCGGCCCACGGCCCCACGATCATGGTCGGTGACGGCATCAACGACGCGCCGGCGCTGGCGGCGGCCGGCGTGGGGGTGGCGCTGGCGGCCCGCGGCGCGACGGCCTCCTCGCAGGCCGCGGACGTCGTGCTGACGGTGGACCGCATCGATGCGCTGGGCGAGGCGATCGTGATCGCCCGCCGCTCACGGCGCATCGCCCTGCAGGCGGTCTGGGTGGGCATGGGCCTCTCCCTGGTGGCCATGGTCGCCGCCGCCCTGGGCTGGCTCGCGCCGGCCGTGGGCGCGGTGGTCCAGGAGGTCATCGACGTGCTGGCGATCGGGATCGCCCTGCGCGCGGTGCTGCCCGGTCGCGCGGGCGCCGTGACGATGCCGGCGGCCGATGTCGCCACCGCGCAGCGGCTGCGCGCCGAGCACGACGCGGTGCTCCCGGTGGTGGAGCAGTTCCGCACGGTCGCCGACACGCTGAGCACGCAGGCCGCAGACCTGGGGCCTGCGCGCGCGCTGATGGTGCGCCTGGACGAGGAGCTGCTGCCGCACGAGCGGGACGACGAGGCCGTGCTCGTCCCCCTGCTCGAGCGGGCCGGCGGCGGGAGCGAGGCCGCGATGGCGCTGAGCCGTACCCACGCCGAGATCGAGCACCAGGCGACCCGGCTGCGCCGGCTGCTGGGGCTGCTCGAGGGCGCCGCGCCCGAGGCCGAGGACGTCGTGGAGCTGCGGCGCCTGCTCTACGGCCTCTACGCGATCCTGCGCCTGCACAACGCCCAGGAGGAGGAGGAGGCGTTCAGCCTGCTCGCCGAGCGCCCGCTCCCGGTCGGGGCGCAGAGTCCCGCCCCGACCGGGTGAGCCTCACGGGCGGATCGCGTCGTTCACCTTGCCCACGAGCACCTCGAGCACGTCCTCGAGGAAGAGCAGGCCCAGCGTCGAGCCGTCCGCGTCGACGCTGCGCGCCACGTGGGCGCCGTGCTGGCGCATCCGGGCCAGCGCGTCCTCGATCTCGGTGTCGCGTGGCACGGCGATCAGCCGCCGGATCCGCTTGGCGGGCACCGGCTCCTCGAACGCCGCGCCGCCGATGTCCATCACGTCCTTCATGTGCAGGTAGCCGGCCGGGCGGCCGAGCTCGTCGGTCACCACGTAGCGCGAGTGGCCGAACTCCAGGACGGCCCGCTGGACATCGGCGGGGGTGGTCCCGGCGGGCAGCAGCACCATCTCGGCGAGGGGGACGTCGACGTCCGCGACGGTCTTGTCGGTGAACTCGAACGCCCCGGCCAGCGTGCCGGAGCGGTCGGTGAGCGTCCCCTCGCGCCGCGACTGCTCCACGATGCCCGCGACCTCCTCGAGGGTGAACGTGCTAGTCGCCTCGTCCTTGGGCTCGACGCCGAAGGCGCGCAGGACCAGGTTCGCGATCCAGTTCAGGGTCCCGATCACCGGCCGGAAGACCCGGGAGACCAGCACCAGCGGGGGCGCCAGGATCAGCGCGGCGCGGTCGGGCACCGAGAACGAAAGGTTCTTCGGGACCATCTCCCCGAACACCACGTGCAGGTAGGTCACCAGCACCAGGGCGATGACGAACGCGGCGACGCTGATCAGGTCCGCCGACAGCGGCGTCAGGCCCAGCGGGTGCTCCAGCAGGTGGTGGATGGCCGGCTCGGAGACGTTGAGGATCAGCAGCGAGCACACGGTGATGCCCAGCTGGCTGGTGGCCAGCATCAAGGTGGCGTGCTCCATCGCCCACAGCGTCGTGCGGGCGGCGCGGCTGCCCTGCGCGGCGAGGGGCTCGATCTGCGAGCGGCGAGCGGAGATGACGGCGAACTCGGCGCCGACGAAGAACGCGTTGCCGGCCAGCAGCACGACCAGCCAGGCGATCCCGGGCAGGTACTCACCCATGGGCGATCTTCTCCTCGATCTCGGAGGGAACGAACTGCAGCCGGACGATCCGTGGACCGTCCAGGCGCTCGACCCGCAGGGTTCCGCTGTCGATGTGGACCTCGTCGCCGAGCTCGGGCATGTGCTCGAGCTCGGCGAGCACGAAGCCGGCGACCGTGTCCCAGCCGTCGTCCTCGGGCACCGTCACGCCGGTGCGCTCGCGCAGCTCGTCGGGGCGCCAGGAGGCGTCGAACGACACAGACCGACCGCGCCGGGTCACCCCGGACCTGGCCCGGTCGTGCTCGTCCTCGAGCTCGCCGATGATCTCCTCGACCAGGTCCTCCAGCGTGACGATCCCGGCGGTGCCGCCGTGCTCGTCGGTGACCACGGCGATCTGCAGGCCCTCGGAGCGCAGCAGGGCCAGCAGCACGTCCGCGCCCATCGCCTCGGGAACCCGGCTGGGCTCGAACATGAGGTCCGCGGCGGTGGTCGTGACGCGCTCGGGCAGGGGCACGGCGAAGGCCTGCTTGACGTGGACGAAGCCGACCACGTCGTCGGGGCCGTCGTCGAGCACCGCCAGCCGCGAGTGGCCGGTGCGCGCGGAGACGGCGATGATCTCGGCAGCGCTGTCGGTGAGGTCGACCGACGTCATCCGCACCCGCGGCGTCATCACGTCCGAGGCGTCGTAGGAGGAGAAGCGCAGGGTGCGGTCGAGCAGCGTGGCGTCGTCGTGCTCGAGCAGCCCGGCCAACGCCGAGTGCCGGATCAGGTAGGTCAGCTCGTCGGCGCTGCGCGCCCCGCTGAGCTCCTCCTTGGGCTCGATGCCCATCGCTCGGATGAGGGCGTTGGCGGTGTTGTTGAGCAGGGACACCACGGGCCTGAAGGTGGCGGTGAACGCGCTCTGGAAGGGGATCACCAGCTTGGCCGTGGCCAGCGGCACCGCCAGTGCGAAGTTCTTCGGGACCAGCTCGCCGACGACCATCGAGAAGAGTGTCGCCAGCAGGACGCCGATCACGGTGCCGACGCCGGTCACGGCAGCCTCCGGGAGCCCCGAGGCGGTGAGCGGATCGGCCAGCAGGGAGCTGACGGCCGGCTCGAACGTGTACCCCGTCAGCAGGGTCGTCAAGGTGATGCCCAGCTGGGCGCTGGAGAGGTGGGTCGAGGTGATCCGCAGTGCGCGGATCGTCGGCTCCAGCCGCTTCTCACCGCCCTCGGCGCGCTTCTCGAGGTCGTGGCGGTCGAGGTTGACGAGCGCGAACTCGGAGGCGACGAAGAGTCCCGTGCCGACGGTCAGCAACAGTCCGACCGCGAGCATCGCCCACTCGTTCAAAGTGTCCACCCCCCGACGCGGGCTGGGCTCTGGGTGAGCCGTGGGTCAGGGGGGCTGGTACTGGGAGGGTGATCGTCCATCGTGGGAACAGGCTAGCGAAAGCTCCCAACCGCCCGGTTCAGCAGGGGAGCACCGCCCACACCGTCTTGCCGACGCCGGCACCCTCGACGCCCCACTGCGCGGCCAGGGCGTCGACCAGCAGCAGGCCGCGACCGCCCAGGGTGTCGGGACCCGCGGCGCGCGGGCTGGGGTGCTGCGCCTCGCGGTCGGTGACGCAGATGCGGATCCCGCCGTCGGTCGGCACCAGCTCGAGCTCGGCCGGGCCGTGCGCGTGGATGAGCGCGTTGGTCACCATCTCGCTGACCAGCAGCGCGGCGGTGTCCTCCACCTCCGCGTGGCCCCAGTGCCGCACGGTGTCACGGGCGAACGCACGGGCGCCGGCCACGTCGGCCTCGCTGCGGACCGTCAGCCGGGCGGGGGCCGCGGCGGCGACGTCGGTGAACTGGGCGATGAGCAGTGCGACGTCGTCCTCGGGGCAGAGCATCACCCGCTCGAGCACCAGGTCGGCGGCCTCCTCCACGCCGCCGTCACCGTCGCGGACGGCGTCCAGGAGCCCGGCCACCGCGGCGTCCAGGTCGCCGGCGCGGTGCTCCACCAGGCCGTCGGTGTACAGGATCGCGCGATCGCCGGGCTGCACCCGGCCCGTCGACACCGGCCAGGTGGCGCCCGCGACTCCCAGCGGCGGTCCGGAGTCGTGCCCGACCTCGAGCACGGTGCCGTCCGCGCGTCGCAGGATCGGGAGCGGGTGGCCGGCTCGCACCAGCGCCACCAGTCCGGTGGCGGGGTCCAGGGACGCCAGGCAGCAGGTGACGATCACCCCGGCCTCCTCGACCAGCGGGTTGACCCGGGCGAGCGCGACGTCCGGGGGGTGCCCCTCGGCGAGGTAGGCGTGCAGGGCGGTGCTGACCCGTCCCATCACCGCCGCCGCGGACAGGCTGTGCCCTTCCACGTCCCCGACGACGAGGGTGACCTGGCCACCTGCTCCGAGGACCACGTCGTACCAGTCGCCTCCCACCTCTGCCCCCGCGGTGCCGGGCAGGTAGCGCACCGCCACGTCGAGGCCCGCGATGTCGGGCAGGCGCTGCGGCAGCAGCGAGCGCTGCAGGGTGGTCGAGGATTCCATCAGCTCGGCGACGTGGCGGTGCAGCTCGCGCCGGGCCGTCGCCTCCGCCTCGTGCAGGCGAACCCGCTCCAGCGTGGAGGCGAGCTGGCCGGCGACGGCCTCGAAGAAGCGGAGCTGGGAGTCGCTGAAGCCGCGCGGCTCGGTCCACTGCAGGACCAGCGCGCCGCGGGTGGAGGCGGTGACCGTCAACGGCAGGGCGAGAGCCGAGGCGATGTCGGGGAGGCTCTGCGCGAGCTCGGGATAGCGCTCGAGGAACTCGGCGCGGCAGGTGACGTGGGTGGGGGAGCCGGTCAGGGTCGCGTCGCGCACCAGCGACGGGAAGGTGGCCGGTGCGTACTGGTAGTAGGGCCCGTCGTCGGTCGCGGAGGCGGTGCGGGTGCCCAGCGAGCGGAACTCCTCGCCCTCGCGCAGGAACACCGTGATCCGCGCCGCACCGAGCTGGGAGAGCAGGGTGTCGGCCATCGCGTCCAGGGCGTGCTCGGCGGTGAGCGCGCTCGCCAGGCGCGCCGTGGCGCCCTGCAGCATGGTGAGCTTCTGCGCGGTGCGCTCGGCCCCCATCCGGGCGGTCTGCTCGCGGCTGAACAGCCGGGCGTTCTCGACGGCCACCGCGGCGTGTGCGGCGACCGCGTGGACCAGGCGCTCGGTGCTGGCGGTGAACATCGCGGGCTCGGGGTGGCCGAAGAGCAGGGCGCCGACGACGGCCCCGTGCCCCGAGACGACCGGCACCCCCAGGTAGCTGCGCAGCGGCAGGTGCCCCGCCGGCAGCCCGCCGGCGCGCGGGTCCAGCGCCAGGTCGTCGACGCGGGTCAGCGCGGAGCCGGCGAAGGTCGGCTCGAAGAGGGCGGTGATCCGTGGCGTCGGCATCCGCTCGAACTGGGCGGCGTCGGCCCCCGAGAGCACGTGCAGGCGATAGGCGTTGCCCCGCTCGTCGACGGCGTTGTAGAAGAACGCTCCGAAGGTCGCGCCGGAGAGTCGGGTGCCGGTGTCGGTCACCGCCTGCAGGACCACCCGCAGGTCGAGGTTCGAGTTGATCGTCTCGGTCAGGTGGACGATGAGCTCGGTGGCATCGCCGCGCGAGGACGGCAATCCCTCGTCCACGATGTGTCCCGTCGTCCGTCCCGGTCGTCGGCGGGGCTCGCCGACGACCGGGAGGCTACCGGAGTCGGCTCGAGACGCGCACCGTTTCCGGGGGGCTCAGCCGCGCAGCCGGGCCATCCACTCCTCGACCGCGCCCGCCTCCCGCGGCAGCGACTCCGACAGGTTCCGCGACCCGTCCTGGGTGACCAGGATGTCGTCCTCGATCCGGATGCCGATGCCGCGCAGCTCCTCGGGCACCAGCAGGTCGTCCTCCTGGAAGTACAGGCCGGGCTCGACCGTGAGCACCATCCCCGCGGCGAGGTCGCCCTTGGGGTAGACCTCGACCGCGGCGCGCCCGCAGTCGTGCACGTCCATGCCGAGCATGTGGCTGGTGCCGTGCAGGGTCCAGCGGGCGTAGACCCGGCTGTCGGGGTCGAGCGCCTCCTGCGCCGGGACCGGAAGCAGGCCGAGGTCCTCCAGGCCGTGGGCGAGCACGCCCATCGCCGCCTGGTGGGCGCCGAGGAAGGGGGTGCCGGGCCGGACGGCGTCGATCCCCGCCTGCTGGGCCTGGAGCACCAGCGTGTAGAGGTCGCGCTGCAGGGGCGTGAACGTCCCCGAGATCGGCAGGGTGCGGGTCACGTCGGCGGTGTAGAGGTTGGTGCCCTCGACGCCCATGTCCAGCAGCGCCAGCTCGCCGGGGACCATCGGACCGGTGTTGTCGATCCAGTGCAGCGTGGTGGCGTGGCGACCGCCGCCGACGATCGAGTCGTAGCCGATGTCGTTGCCCATCGCGCGGGCCCGGCGGAAGAAGGTGCCCTCCACCCAGCGCTCCCCGTAGCGCAGCACGTTGTCCCAGTCGCGCAGGGAGTCCTCGAAGCCGAGCGCGGTGATGTCGCAGGCCGACTGCAGCTCGGCGACCTCCCACTCGTCCTTGATCAGGCGCATCTCGGAGATCACCCGGGCCAGCTCGCCGTCGCGGCTCTCGTCGGGCGCCACCAGGGAGTCCACCCGGTGGTCGACGCCGCGGTGCACCCGGGTCTTCCCGGTGGCCTCGAGCACCCGGGGCAGCTCGTCGAGGTGGCGCACCGCGATCCCCAGGGACGACGCCATCTCGTGCAGCGACGGGCGACGGCCGGCCCACAGCTCGCCGTACTGGCGGTCGCGGAAGAACTCGTCGCTGTCCCGGCTGGAGCGGGGGCGCGCGAACAGCACCGCCTCCTGGTCGTCGAGGACCAGGACCGCGTCGGTGGTCTGGTTGCCGCAGAAGTAGGTGTGCGCGGTGTCGGGGCGGAAGCGGTAGTCGGTGTCGTTGGCGCGGACCTTGAACGTCCCGGCCGGCAGCACCAGCCGCTCGCCGGGGAAGGCGTCGCTCAGCCGCCGGCGCCGCGCCGCGGCCCAGGCCGCGACGGGATGCGGCGGCAGGTCGAGCTCACGGTCGCCCCAGCCGGTGCGCATGAACGCGGCGTAGGCCTCCGGCACCGCGGGATCGTGCGACTCCGTCGCGTTCTGCGCCACCACCTCGGATTCGGGCGTGACGGCGGGATCGGTGGGCTCGCTGGAGGTCATGTCGCTCACCCACCTCACTCTACGCCGCGCCCCCGAGGGCTCCGTTAGGCTTCGCCCATGCCCGTGCGTCGCCGCGACAACGTCGTCTTCACGGCCGTCGTGGCGGTGCTGGTCGTGCTGTGCGCCCTCCCGATGGCGGTGATCATTCTGCTGTCCGGGGCCCCCTCCACGCTGTTCCTGGCGACGCTGCTCGCGGCGCTCCCGGTGGTGCCGCTGGTGGGCTGCTACCTCTGGCTCGACCGCTACGAGCCGGAGCCCCGCTCGCTGCTGGCGCTGGGCCTCGCCTGGGGCGCGTTCGTGGCGACCGCGGCGTCGTTGCTCCTCGGCGGCGTCGGTGGGCTGGTGGCCGGGTTCTCCCAGGCGGAGAGCCTCGCGGTGGTGGCCCCGGTGACCGAGGAGGCCACCAAGGGGGCGTTCCTGCTCCTGCTGCTGTGGTGGCGTCGCCACGAGCTGGACGGCGTCCTCGACGGCATCGTCTACGCCGGGATGGTCGGCATCGGCTTCGCGTTCGTGGAGAACATCCTCTACCTGGCCGCGGCGTACGACGGGACGGACGGGCTCGGGCCCGGCGGCACCGAGGCGGTGACCGGGACCTTCGTGGTCCGGTGCCTGGTCAGCCCGTTCGCCCACCCGCTGTTCACCGCGTTCACCGGGATCGGCGTCGGCATCGCGGTCAACGCGCGCTCGGGCGCGACCCGGGTGATGGCGCCGGTGACGGGGTACCTGCTGGCCGTGGCTACGCACGCGTTGTGGAACGTCTCGACCATCGACGGGTTCGGCAGCTTCGTCGCGACCTATGTGGCGGTGATGGTGCCGGTGTTCGTCGGGCTCGTCTGCCTGGCGATCTGGGCGCGCACCTCCGAGGAGCGGCTGCTGGCGTCCGCGCTGCTCGACGCCAGCGCCCGGGGCCTGCTGCCGGCCACCGACATCGGCTGGCTGGTCAACCTGGCGGCGCGTCGCCGGGCCCGCGCGTTCGCCCGGAGCCTGGGCGGCCCCGCGGCCGAGGGGGCCATGCGCGAGTATCAGCAGGCAGCGGTGGAGCTCGGCTTCCTGCACCACCGCTACCTGCGCGGCACGCCTCCGCCCGACTTCGCCGCTCGCGGCGCCGACTTCGCCGCACGGCTCTCCGCCGTGCGACCCTTCATCTCCTTCCCCGGACAGGTGGTACCTCCCCGATGACCGATCAGCCTGACCCGCCGAGCAGGACGCAGGCGGGACCCGGCGCCAGGACAGCCGAGTCGCGCGACGCGAACCGGATGCTCACCGCGCTGGTGCGCCTGCGCAGCACGCTGCAGGGAGCCCGGCTGCCGCTGGAGATCCCCCGGGTGGAGGAGCTGCGCGCGGCCCGGGCCGAGATGGTCGACCAGCTCGAGGACTACGTGATCCCGCGGCTGATGACCATCGACGCGCCGCTGCTCGCGGTGGTCGGCGGGTCGACGGGCGCCGGCAAGTCGACGCTGGTCAACTCGCTGGTCGGGCGACGGGTCACCGAGCCCGGCCTGCTGCGCCCGACCACCCGGTCGCCGGTGCTGGTGCACAACCCCGCGGACGGACACTGGTTCGGCCAGGACCGGCTGCTGCCCGACCTCGAGCGCGTCGAGCGCAGCACCAACGACCCGAGCGCCCTGCAGCTGGTGGCCTCCGACACGATCCCGCCCGGCCTGGCGATCCTGGACGCACCCGACATCGACTCCGTCGAGGAGCGCAATCGGAGCCTCGCCGCGCAGCTCCTGGCCGCCGGTGACCTGTGGCTGTTCGTGACCAGCGCGGCGCGCTACGCCGACCAGGTGCCGTGGGGCTTCCTGCGTCAGGCCGCGGAGCGCTCGACGGCGGTGGCGATCGTGCTCGACCGCACCGCCCCCGAGGCCGTCGAGACGGTGTCGATCCACCTGGCGCGGATGCTGGCCAGCCGCGGGCTGAAGGACTCCCCGCTGTTCACCGTGCACGAGGGGGCCCTGGACCAGGACGGCCTGCTGGCGCCCGAGGAGGTCGAGGACATCCGAGGATGGCTCGACTCGCTGGCCGCCGACGCCGATGCCCGCGCCGACGTGGTCCGGCAGACCCTCCAGGGCGCGATCCGCACGCTGGCCCGCCGCAGCCACGCGATCGCCGACGGCGCCGGTGAGCAGGTGGCCGCCTTCCAGCGGCTTCGGGCCGACGTCGACGAGGCCTACGACGCCGCACAGGACGACATCTCCCGGGCCACCGCCGACGGCACCCTGCTGCGCGGGGAGGTGCTCGCCCGCTGGCAGGAGTTCGTCGGCACCGGAGAGCTGCTGAAGTCGCTGGAGAACAAGGTCGGCTGGCTGCGCGACCGGATCGTCAACGCGGTCAAGGGCAAGCCGCAGCAGGCCGAGCGGGTCACGGTCGCGGTGGAGTCCGGACTGGAGACGCTGCTGCTCGAGCACGCGGAGGCCGCTGCCGAGCGCGCCGCCGGGTCGTGGCGCTCGCTGGCCTCCGGCGAGGCGCTGCTCGCCGACGCCGGTGAGGATCTGGCCCGTGCCTCGCGTGAGTTCCGTCGCCTCGCCGAGCGCGCCGTACGCGACTGGCAGCAGGGCGTGGTGGAGATGGTCCGCACCGAGGGCGCCGACAAGCGCTCGACCGCGCGGTTCCTGGCCTACGGGGTGAACGGGCTCTCGGTCGCCCTGATGGTCGTGGTCTTCGCCAGCACCGGTGGCGCCCTGGTGGTCGCGGAGGTCGGGATCGCCGGCGGGTCGGCGCTGCTGGGCCAGAAGCTGCTCGAGGCCGTCTTCGGGGACCAGAGCGTCCGGACCCTCGCCGACCGGGCTCGCATCGACCTCGAGCGGCGCGTCGCTGAGCTGCTGGAGCGCGAGCGCGCCCGCTACACCGACCTCCTGGACTCGCTGGCCATCGAGGCGAAGGCGGCCGACAACGTGCGTGCGGCGGCCCGTGCCGTGGACGACCTGCGCTTCGCCGCCGTCCAGCGTTCGGGTGAGCACAGCTGAGCACATAGGGTGGCCAGGCACGCATCACCGAAGCTTCGAGGGAGAACATGACGTCCTTGCTCGAGGGGGCCAAGAATCTGGTCACCCGGAGTACCGACATCGGCGCACGGGTCGAGTCGCTCGAGTCCGCCGTCGCGCTGGCTCGGGGGCGCCTCGACGACGGGCTCGTCGACGCGGCCGCGGCGACGGTCGAGAAGGCCACCGGACGTCTGCGTCTCTCCGCCGACCACACCGTGGTCGCCATCGCCGGCGCCACCGGCTCCGGCAAGTCCTCGACCTTCAACGCCCTCACCGGCCTGGAGCTGTCCGCGACCGGCGTGCGCCGTCCCACCACCTCGTGGGCCACGGCGTGCATCTGGGGCCGGGAGGGCGCCACCGAGCTGCTCGAGTGGCTCGGCATCCCGGAGCGGCACCAGACCACCCGCGACTCCATGCTGGACACCAAGCGCGAGGGCAACGCCCTCGACGGCGTGGTCCTGCTGGACCTGCCCGACCACGACTCGACCGAGGTCTCCCACCACCTCGAGGTGGACCGCCTCGTCGAGCTCGCCGATCTGCTGGTCTGGGTGCTCGACCCGCAGAAGTACGCCGACGCGGCGATCCACGAGCGCTACCTCGCGCCGCTGAGCCAGCACGGCGAGGTGATGGTGGTGGTCCTCAACCACCTCGATTCCGTTCCCGAGGCCCGTCGCGCCGGCATGCTCGACGACGTACGCCGCCTGCTCGAGGCCGACGGGCTGCACGACGTCCCGGTGATCGGGCTCAGCGCCCGCGAGGGCTGGGGCGTCGACGAGCTCAAGGGCGAGATCGCCTCGCGGGTGAAGGCGAAGAAGGCCACCCGGGCACGCCTGGCCGCGGACCTGCGCACCGCCGCGGAGCGGCTCAGTGACGCCTCCGGGTCCGCGCAGGCTCGCCAGCTGCCCAAGCAGCGCGTCGCCGAGCTCGACGACGCCCTCGCCGACGCCGCCGGGGTGCCGACCGTCGTCGACGCCGTCAAGACCTCGACCCGTCGGCGCGCCGCCCGCGCGACCGGGTGGCCGGTGGTCTCCTGGTTCTCCCGCCTGCGCCCCGACCCGCTCAAGCGCCTGCATCTCGACCTCGGCAGCGCCGGCAAGGAGCTCTCGGGCCTGGCCCGGACGTCGGTGCCGGAGGCGACCCAGGTCCAGCGGGCCCGCGTCGACGCCGCCGTGCGCCGGGTGGCCGACGACGTCTCGGCCGGTCTGGCGCCGCCGTGGGCAGCGTCGATCCGGGGGGCCTCGGTCGCCCACCTCCCCGAGCTGGGCGACCGTCTCGACGCCACGCTGGCCAGCACCGACCTCGGAGCGGGGCGCGTCCCGATCTGGGCCAACCTGGTCCGTGTCCTGCAGTGGCTGCTGATGCTGACCGCCCTGGTGGGTGGCGTCTGGCTGCTGGCGCTGGCGGTGATGGGCTATCTCCAGATCGACGTCTCCGCTCCTGAGGTGACCGGCCTGGCACTGCCCACGCTGCTGCTGCTGGGGGGAGTGGCGCTGGGGATCGTGCTGGCCCTGGTGTGCCGGGTGCTGGTCGAGGCGACGGCGCGACGCCGCGCCAGGTCCGCGGACCGCCGGCTCCGTGAGGGCATCCACCAGGTGGCCGAGGAGCTCGTGGTCGGGCCGGTCGAGCGCGAGCTCGAGGTCTACACCGAGCTGCGTGCCCAGCTGGCCCGCGCGCTGAAGTAGCCACCGGGCGTCCACAGCCGCCGGGCAGCACGGAGTTCTCCACAGCCGGCGCAGCGTGCCTCCCACGGCCCGGGTTCGTCGACGAGTCTGATCCGCATCCGCCATCGAGATGCGAAGGAGACACGAGGATGAACGACACCTACATCACGTTCCAGGGCTGGGTCGGCAGCGAGGTCACGCTCACCGAGGTGGGCGGGGGAGTGCAGGTCGCCTCGTTCCGGGTCGGCAGCACCCCGCGCCGCTTCCGCGGCGGGCAGTGGGAGAACGGGCAGACCGCCTGGTACACGGTCAAGGCCTGGCGCGCCCTGGCCACGCACGTGGAGAGCTCGGTGCGCAACGGCGACCCGGTGGTCGTGCACGGCCGGCTCGAGGCCGACGTGTGGCAGCGCGAGGACGGCCAGACCTCGACGCGCTACGTGGTGGTCGCCACGTCGGTGGGCCACGACCTGGCCAAGGGCACCTCGTCGTTCGTCCGGGCGCCCCGCAACGAGCTGACCCCCGGCGTCGACCAGGGCCCGGTCCGCGAGGTGATCCACTCCTACGACGAGGGCGGGCCGAACCTCGACGCCCACGGGGAGGTGGTGGCCCAGCCGGCGGCCGACAGCCCGGCCGCCTGAGCGCGGGCGTCGCGGCTGCGGCGCCGTGCAGGGACGCCCGGTTGGAGTCGAGAGGGGCGCGGACCGTAGGCTCGTCTGTCATGGCGGAATATGTGTTCACTCTGCGCAATGTGCGCAAGGCCCACGGCGACAAGGTCGTCCTCGACAACGTGACCATGTCGTTCCTGCACGGCGCGAAGATCGGTGTCGTCGGTCCCAACGGCGCCGGCAAGTCGTCGCTGCTCAAGATCATGGCCGGGCTCGACCGCCCCAACAACGGTGACGCGATCATCGACCCCGAGGCGACGGTCGGCATGCTCCAGCAGGAGCCGCCGCTGAGCGAGGGCAAGACGGTCCTGGAGAACGTCGAGGAGGCGGTCGCCGAGATCAAGGGCAAGCTCGATCGCTACAACGCGATCTCCGAGGAGCTCGGGCAGCCCGACGCCGACTACGACACGCTCCTGGCCGAGATGGGCGACCTGCAGACCGACCTCGACCACGCGAACGCCTGGGACCTCGACAGCCGACTCGACCAGGCGATGGACGCGCTGCGCTGCCCCCCGCCGGACGCGATCGTCGACAACCTCTCCGGTGGTGAGCGCCGCCGCGTCGCGCTGTGCAAGCTGCTGCTCCAGCAGCCGTCCCTGCTGCTGCTCGACGAGCCCACCAACCACCTCGACGCGGAGTCCGTGCAGTGGCTGGAGGGACACCTCAAGACCTACCCTGGCGCCGTCCTCGCGGTCACCCACGACCGGTACTTCCTCGACAACGTGGCCGAGTGGATCGCCGAGGTCGACCGCGGCCAGATCCACGGCTACGAGGGCAACTACTCCACCTACCTGGAGACCAAGAAGGATCGCCTCAAGATCGAGGGCCAGAAGGACGCCAAGCGCGCCAAGATGCTCGAGCGCGAGCTGGCCTGGGTGCGCTCGAACGCCAAGGCCCGCCAGACCAAGAGCAAGTCGCGTCTGGCGCGCTACGAGGAGATGGCGGCCGAGGCGGACCGGATGCGCAAGATCGACACCTCCGAGATCAACATCCCCGCTGGCCCGCGCCTGGGCGACGTGGTGCTCGAGGCGGAGGGTCTGACCAAGGGCTTCGGGGACCGGATCCTGATCAACGACCTGTCCTTCTCCCTGCCGCGGGCCGGCATCGTCGGCGTGATCGGCCCCAACGGCGTCGGCAAGACCACGCTGTTCCGGATGATCACCGGGCAGGAGGAGCCCGACGCGGGCAAGCTCACCGTCGGGCAGACCGTGAAGATCTCCTACGTCGACCAGAGCCGCGGCGGCATCGACCCGCAGAAGAACGTCTGGGAGGTCGTCTCCGACGGGCTGGACTTCATCAAGGTCGCCAACTTCGAGATGAACTCGCGCGCCTACGTGGCGTCCTTCGGCTTCAAGGGCCCCGACCAGCAGAAGAAGTCCGGTGTCCTCTCCGGTGGTGAGCGCAACCGGCTCAACCTGGCGCTGACGCTGAAGATGGGCGGCAACATGCTGCTGCTCGACGAGCCCACCAACGACCTGGACGTGGAGACGCTGTCCTCGCTCGAGGACGCGCTGCTCGACTTCCCCGGCTGTGCCGTGGTCACCTCGCACGACCGGTGGTTCCTGGACCGCGTCGCGACCCACATCCTCGCCTGGGAGGGCGACGACGAGGACTCGGCCCAGTGGTTCTGGTTCGAGGGCAACTTCGCGGCCTACGAGGAGAACAAGGTGGAGCGGCTCGGCGTCGAGGCGGCCCGCCCGCACCGCGTCACGCACCGCCGGCTCACCCGCGACTGAGCGCGGGCGCCGTGCTCGGCGCCCGCCCCGGGGTCAGCGGATCTCGACCTCGGGGTGGCCGCCGATGAGCCGGTCGGTGACCGCGTCCATCACCCGGCCGAGCGCGGCGAAGTCCTGCTCGTCGGCCAGGTCGACGAGGTTCTCGCGCACCCCGCGCACGTGCACCGGCGCCGCCCGCACGAGCAGCGCGTAGCCCTTGTCGGTCATCGTGGCGACGATGCCGCGGCCGTCGTCGGCGCTCTGCGTGCGCGCGACCAGCCCGGCGTTCTCCATCCGGGCGACGGTGTGGGTGACCCGGCTGCGGCTGTGCCGCAGGGCGTCGGCGAGCTGCGCCATCCGCAGCTGGCGACCGGGGCGCTCGGAGAGCCGCACCAGGATCTCGTACTCGGTCAGGGAGAGGTCGAACGCGCGACGGAGGTCCTCGTCGAGCCGGTCCATCAGCAGGGTGTTCCCGATGATCAGGGCACGCCACGACCGCTGCTGGTCCGCGTCGAGCCATCGGACCTCTGTGTCGTCTGCCATGGCGCGGAGTTTACTGCTCCGAGCGCACGCCGCCGGCGTTCCGGGGATGTGCACAAGCGCCGGACGCCCGGCCGTGGGTAACGGCCGGGCGTCCGGGTGGAGCTGGGTTGCGGTGCCTGGGGGCTCAGCCCATCCGCTCGAGGATGAGCGCCATGCCCTGGCCGCCGCCCACGCACATGGTGATCAGGCCGGTGGACTTGTCGTGCCAGTCCAGCGAGTTGATCATCGTGTTCTGCAGGCGCGCACCGGTCATCCCGAAGGGGTGGCCCACGGCGATCGCGCCGCCGTTGATGTTGAGCCGGTCGAGGTCGATGCCGAGCTCCTGGTAGGACGGCACCACCTGGGCGGCGAAGGCCTCGTTGATCTCGACCAGGTCGATGTCGCCGATGCTCATCCCGGCGTACTTGAGGGCGCGCTGGGTGGCCTCGACCGGACCGAGGCCCATGATCTCCGGCGACAGGCCGCTGACACCGGTGGAGACGATGCGCGCGAGCGGGGTCAGCCCCAGCTCCTTGGCCTTGGTGTCGGACATCACCACGACCGCCGCGGCGCCGTCGTTGAGCGGGCAGCAGTTGGCGGCGGTGACGACGCCGTCGGGCCGGAAGACCGGCTGCAGCTGGGAGGCGGCCTCGTAGGTGACGCCGGCCCGGGGGCCGTCGTCGGTGGAGACGACCGTGCCGTCGGCCAGGGTGATCGGCGTGATCTCGCGGGCCCAGAAGCCGTCCGCGATCGCCTTCTCGGCGAGGTTCTGGCTGCGCACGCCGAACTCGTCGAGCTCCTTGCGGCTCAGGCCGCGCATCCGAGCGACGTTCTCGGCCGTCTGGCCCATCGCGATGTAGGCGTCGGGCAGCAGGCCGTCCTCACGCGGGTCGCGCCAGTCCTTGCCGCCCTTCGCGTACTCCTCGGTCTGCGCGATGGCAGGGTCGAAGAGGGCGTTGCGGGTGTTGGGGATGTGGTCAGACGTGCCGTTGCGGAAGCGGGACACCGTCTCGACACCGGCGGAGATGAACACGTCACCCTCGCCGGCCTTGATCGCGTGGAAGGCCATCCGCGTGGTCTGCACCGACGAGGCGCAGTACCGGGTGACGGTCGCGCCCGGGACCTCGTCCATGTCGTTGAGGACGTTGACGATGCGTCCCATGTTGTTGCCCATCTCGCCGCCGGGGAGACCGCACCCGAGGTAGAGGTCGTCGACCGTCTTGCGGTCGAGCTCGGGCACCTTGTCCAGGGCAGCCTTCACGATCAGGGCGGCCAGGTCATCGGGGCGGAAGTCCTTGAGCGAGCCCTTGTTCGCTCGGCCGATCGGTGAACGAGCGGCGGAAACGATCACTGCCTCAGGCATGCAAATTCTCCGTTCAAGTGGGGGGTCGGGCCTCGGTGGAACGTGTTCCAACAGGGACCCAGGTCACAGCCTAGTGCCAGGGGGCCTGCCATCATCCGTGGTGTGCGCCACCTTTATCAGTGCCCCCTGCGATGGGCCGACATGGACGTGCTCAACCACGTCAACAACGTGACCTACGTCGACTACCTGCAGGAGGCGCGTGTCGACATGCTGTTGACGCACGATCCGCAGCGCGCCGCCGGTGAGCTCGCCGAGGCCCTCGTGGTGGTGCGCCACGAGGTGCACTACCGCTCCCCGCTGAAGTTCCGCTTCGCGCCGGTGAGCATCGAGTGCTGGGTCACCGACATCCGGGCGGCCACGTTCACGATGTCCTACGAGATCTTCGACGAGACCGCCGAGGGGCGCCACGTCTACCTGCGCGCCAGCACCGTGCTCACGCCGTACGTCTTCGAGCAGGAGCGCCCACGCCGGCTGCGGGGCGAGGAGAGGGAGATGCTCGCCGGGTTCCTGGAGGACCCGCCGGTGGGGGAGCCGGCGGTCCTGGGCGGGGTCCGGCCCAGCGAGCTCGGGCATTACCCCCTGCACGTGCGGTTCTCCGACGTCGACGTCTACGGCCACGTCAACAACGTGAAGTACTTCGAGTACTTCCAGGAGGCCAGGATCCTGCTCGTGGACCGGCTCTCCCACGGACTGGGCCGCACCATCGCCCGCCTGCGGATGGTGGTGGCGCAGACGGACGTGGAGTACCGGGTGCCGATCCTGTTCCGGCCCGAGCCCTACGACGTGTGGAGCACGATCACGCACCTGGGGCGGACCTCGATGGTGATCGAGTCCGAGATCCGGGACGGGGACGTCCTCGCCGCCCGGGCCCGCGTGGTGATGGTCTTCTTCGACCCCGAGACCCAGCGCCCCGCCGCACCGCCGCAAGAGGTGCGCGAGGTGGTGGAGAGGCTGATGCTCGACTGAGCGCCGGCGGTCGGGCCGGTCAGCGCCGCGGTCGGGTCACTGCCCGGTGTTGATCATGAACTGCGCCGCGTGGGTGACGTAGTCCCACAGCTGCGCGTCCTGCTCCGGCGGCAGCGCGACCTCGTCGAGGCCCTCGCGGAAGTGCAGCAGCCAGCGCTCCTTGGAGGCCGGGTTCACCGCGTACGGCGCGTGCCGCATCCGCAGCCGCGGGTGCCCGCGCTGCTCGGAGTAGGTGGTGGGGCCGCCCCAGTACTGCACCAGGAAGCTGGTGAAGCGCTCAGCCGCCGGCCCGAGGTCCTCCTCGGGGTACATCGGACGCAGGATCTCGTCGGTGGCGACACCCTCGTAGAACCTGTCGACGATGCGCTTGAACGTCGGGTAACCGCCGACCTCGTCGTAGAACGTGCTCACCCGCCCCATTGTGCCGACCGGGCCTGACCGAGACCCCCTGGGGTGGGTGCGACGTGGAAGACTCGGGGCGCAACCCGTCCCCGACGCAAGGAGTCAGATCGATGGCAACCACCCGCACCGCCCAGACCAACTGGGAAGGCACCCTCCTCGAGGGGGCCGGCAAGGTGACGCTGCAGTCCTCGGGCGTCGGCACCTTCGACGTCTCCTGGCCCTCGCGGGCCGAGGAGGCCAACGGCAAGACCAGCCCCGAGGAGCTCATCGCGGCCGCCCACTCGTCGTGCTTCTCGATGGCGCTCTCGGCGGCGCTGACGAAGGCCGGCACGCCGCCCACGTCGCTGCAGACCACCGCCGACGTGGAGCTGACCCCGGGCACCGGCATCACGGGCATCAAGCTGACCGTGGTCGGCACCGTGGAGGGCATCTCCGCCGAGGCCTTCGTGGAGGCGGCCGAGGGCGCCAAGGCCGGCTGCCCGGTGAGCCAGGCGCTCGCCGGCACGACCATCACGCTGGACGCCTCGCTGGCCTGAGCCGGCCGAGACGAAGACGGCCGTCGCCTCCCCGACAGGGAGGCGACGGCCGTCTTCGTCGTCCGGGGCGCTCAGCCGGCGGGGTGGTGGGTGTCGCGGGCCGGGTCCGGGCGGGCCTCGGCCTCGCCCTCGCGGTGCCAGATCACCCGCTGGGCGAAGGGGATCTCGATGCCCTCGTAGTCGAAGCGCGCCTTGATCCGCTCGCGCATCTCGCGCGCCACGGCCCACTGCTCCATCGGCGCGGTCTTCAGCGTGACCCGGACGGTCACCGCGTCGGCGGCGAGCGCCTCGACGCCCCACACCTCGGGCTCCTCGATGACCAGCCCCTTGAAGTCGTCGTCCTGCCACAGGTCGTGGGCGACCTCCTGGAGCACGCGGCGCACCTTGACCAGGTCCTCGTGGTAGGCGACACCGACGTCGATCACCGAGCGGGCCCAGTTCTGGCTCATGTTGCCCACGCGCAGGATCTCGCCGTTGCGCACGTACCAGACCGTCCCGTTCACGTCCCGCAGGCGGGTGACCCGCAGGCCCACCGCCTCCACGGTCCCGTTGGCCTCCCCGAGGTCGACCACGTCGCCCACGCCGTACTGGTCCTCGAAGATCATGAAGATGCCCGAGAGGAAGTCCTTGACCAGGCTCTGCGCGCCGAAGCCGAGGGCGACACCCAGGATCCCGGCGCTGGCGATGATCGGCGTGATGTTGACGCCGAACTCCGCCATCACCATCACGGTCGTGATCGCGAAGACGACACCGGTGAGGATGCTCTTGAGCAGCGACCCCATGGTCCGGGTCCGCTGCACCCGGCGCTGGCTGGTCGGAGAGCTGCTCAGCCCCGCGGCCAGGGGCGTCTGGCCCAGACTCATCCGACTTACCCGACTGGGCAGCACGCCCTCCTCGGCGCGCGCCACCACCCGGTCGATCAGCCGGTGCAGCACCCAGCGGGCGAGCAGGCCGAAGAGGATCAGGGCCAGTACGGCGGTCGGCTTGCCCAGCAGTACCTCCGCGGTCTGGGCGGCGGTCTCGTTGCCGCTCATCCACCACACGGCGCGACATGAGATGGCTTGGTTGGGTTCACACGGGTCGACAGGCTCCAGTCCGAACATGACGACCAGTATCGGGGTGGGCTGGTGAAGAGCCGGGAGGGGCGGGGGAGTGGCGCCGGAAAGCCCATCGGGGAGACGCGGGGGAGCGCCGTGGCGATCAGCCGATATCCTTGGCCGCGTGACCGCCCAGTCGAAGACCTCCGCCCCCCGCCGTGCCGCCCGCGCTGTCGTCGTGACGGTGGCGACCGCCGGCCTCCTGCTGACCGCGTCGCCCGCTCTCGCCGACGTCCCCGAGCGCTGGAGCGACCCCGAGCCCGTGAACACGCTCGATGCCATCGGCATCATCGTCGGCGCGCCGGTGCTGCTGGCGCTGGTGATCACCTTGCTGGTGATGCTGCCGTCGCTGGCGAGCGGCAACAAGCGGGCGCCCGGCGCCCACAGCGCCGACGAGTGGTTCGGTGGACCCCGCAAGGGGACCGCCGAGCGAGCCGACCCCGACAACGCCGAGTCCCAGGCCGGTGGCGCTCGTGCCCGCTGGTGATCGCTTCACCGACGCCGAGCGGCGCGACATCGATGCCACCATCCGCACCGCGGAGGAGCTGAGCCGCTGCGAGTTCTCGGTCTTCGTGGGCACCGCAGAGGGCGACCCGCACGCCTTCGCCACCAGCCTGCACAACACGCTGGCCGCACCGGCGCGCAGCGTGCTGATCATGGTCGACCCGGACGCCCGGGTGGTGGAGATCGTGACCGGCCGCGAGGTTCGCCGTCACCTCAGCGACGCCGAGACCGAGCTCGCCGCGATGGAGATGACCTCCGACTTCGCCCAGGACGACCTGGTCGGCGGGCTGCGCCGGGGCATCCAGATGCTGGCCGCCCACGCCCGCCGGGGCTGAGCTCCGGCCGAATCCCCCTGAAACGCGAGCCGCCCCCGTCCGATCTGGACGGGGGCGGCTCGCGTTCTTGGCTTTCGCCTGCGCTCAGGCGCCGGCGTCCTTGCGCTGGGCGGCCAGGGCGCGCGCCATGTCGGAGCGGCCCTCACGGACGTAGCGCTTCGCGGCCGGGTTGGCCTGCGAGGCCGCCAGCCACTCGTCGAGGCGGGCCAGGACCTCCTCGGAGACCAACGGCATCGGGAACATGTACTCCAGCGCCGTGGAGGCGCGCTGGGTGCCCTTGTCCTCCCAGATCGTCTCGGCGACCGTGAGGTACCTCTCCAGGTACGGCGCGAGCAGCTCGGCCTGACCGCTCACCTGGAAGCTCGCGGCGATCTGGCGCTGGGTCTCGTTCGGCACGTCGTCGCGCTCGATCGCGTCGCGCCAGGCCTGGGCCTTCGCCTCGGCGGTGGGGCGCACGGTGAGCGCCATGGCGGCGCGCTCCTGCCCCGAGATGGTGTTGTCGCGCGCGGCCTCCTCGAGGATCCGCGCCTCGTCGGCGCGGCCCTCGCGCGCCAGCGTGGTGAGCAGCGTCCAGCGCAGGTCGGTGTCGACGGCCAGGCCCTCGAGGGAGACCCGGCCCTCCAGCAGGCCCGCCACCCGGTCCAGGGCGGCGTCGCTGTGGGCGGCGGCGGCGAAGGCGCGGGCGAAGGCCAGCTGGTGGTCGGAGCCGGCCTCGGCGGCGTCGAGCAGCTCGTGCAGGCCCTGCTCCCAGCGGGCGGCCAGCGCATCGCGACCCGCGGGGGCGGAATAGTAGCTCACCGCGGTGCGGGCGTAGACGGGCAGCCGACTGACCGCGGTCAGGTCGGTCTCGGTGCCGATGCCGCGCAGCACCAGCGCGACGAAGTCGCTCGCGCTCATCTCCGCGTCGCGGGTCATGTCCCAGGCGGCGCCCCAGAGCAGGGCACGGGCGAGGGAGTCGTCGACCTTGTCGATGTGCGCGACCGCGGTCGCCAGCGAGCGCTCATCGAGACGGATCTTGGCGTAGGTGAGGTCGCCGTCGTTGAGCAGGACCAGATCGGGCTGGGGCTCGCCGACGAGCGCCGGCACGTCGGTGCTGGCGCCGGCGACGTCGATCTCGACGGAGGTCCGTCGCACCAGCCGCCCCTCGACGAGGTCGTAGAGGCCGACGCCGATGCGGTGGCGGCGCAGCGTCGGGAACTGCTCGTCGGCCGTCTGCCGGACCGAGAACGAGGAGAAGGCCCCGTCGGCGTCCAGCTCGAACGCCGGGCTGAGCGTGTTCACCCCGGAGGTCTGCAGCCACTCCTGCGCCCAGGTCGCCAGCTCACGCCCGGAGGACCGCTCCAGGGCCGCGAGCAGGTCGCTGAACTCGGAGTTGGCGAACTCGTGGGCCTTGAAGTAGCTGCGCAGCCCGGCCAGGAACTCCTCGATGCCGACCCAGGCCACCAGCTGCTTGAGCGTCGAGGCGCCCTTGGCGTAGGTGATGCCGTCGAAGTTGACCTCGACCGCCTCCAGATCGAAGTTGTCGGCCGCGATCGGGTGCGTCGAGGGCAGCTGGTCCTGGCGGTAGGCCCAGTTCTTGCGGGCGTTGGTGAAGCCCGTCCACGCCTCGGTGTACTCGGTCGCGTTGACCATCGCGTGGTGCGAGGCCCACTCGGCGAAGGACTCGTTGAGCCACAGGTCGTCCCACCAGCGCATGGTGACCAGGTCGCCGAACCACATGTGCGCCATCTCGTGCAGCACGGTGTTGGCGCGCTGCTCGTAGAACGCGTGGACCTGGCGCGAGCGGGGCAGGTACTCGTCGCGGAACGTCACGCAGCCCGCGTTCTCCATCGCGCCCATGTTGTACTCCGGCACGTAGAGCTGGTCGTACTTGCCGAAGGGGTAGGGGTAGTCGAAGGCCTCCTCGAAGAAGGCGAAGCCCTGCTTGGTGATCGCGACGAGCTCGTCGACGTCGAGCTGGTCCTTGATCGACTGGCGGCAGAAGTGGCCCAGCGAGATCGAGCCGTGCCGGCCCTCGTAGGTGTCGCGCACCTCGTGGTACTCGCCGGCCACCAGGGCGGTGATGTAGGTGGACATCCGCTCGGTGGCGGGGAACGCCCACACGGCCGTGCCGTCGCCCGCGTCGCGCGGCTGCGGCGTCGGCGCGTTGGAGACGACCTTCCAGTGGGACGGCGCGGAGACGGTGAAGGTGAAGACCGACTTCAGGTCGGGCTGCTCGAAGGTCGTGTACACGCGGCGGGCGTCGGGGACCTCGAACTGGCTGTAGAGGTAGACCCGGTCGTCGGCGGGGTCGACGAAGCGGTGCAGGCCCTCGCCGGTCCGGCTGTAGGCACAGTCGGCGCGCACGACCAGCTCGTTGTCGGCCGCCAGGTCGTCGAGCTGGATGCGGCTGTCGGCGTAGGCCGCGGCCGGCTCGATGCTGCGGCCGTTGAGGGTGATCTCGTGGACGGTGGCGCCGACCAGGTCGGCGAAGGTGGAGGCGCCGGGCTCGGTGCACGAGAAGCGGATCGTGGTGGTCGATCCGAAGGTGGTCTCACCCGTCGTGAGGTCCAGGTCGATGGCGTAGGACGTGACGTCGAGGAGAGCGGCGCGAGTGGCCGCCTCCTCCCGTGTGAGGTTGGTTCCAGGCATGCGGGCATCCTCTCACCCGCCGCCGTGGCGGCGCTCCACCGCGCCTGCGGCCGAAAACTACAGCAATGTAGTTGTCCCCTCGGCGTGTCAGGCTTGACTTCTTTCACTAAGGTACTCACGTGCCACAGCCGCCTCATCCTTACCGTCAGCGTCTCGTGGCGACCCTTCTCACCCTCGTGACCGGGGCGGGCCTGAGCCTCGTCGCCCCCGCCGCGCCGGCCTCCGCCGACTCGTCGTACCTGTGCACGGGCTACGCCAAGTGCAAGCAGGCCGGCTATCCGCACGCCGGCTACGCCACCGCGGGCTCGACCATGTGGTGGCGCATGTACTCCGGCCACAACTGCACGAACTACGTCGCCTACCGACTGGTGGCCGGGGGGATGCCCAACACCCGACCGTGGTCGGGCAGCGGCAACGCGACCAACTGGGGCGTCGCGATGAGCCGGCTCACCAACACCACCCCGATGGTCGGCGCGGTGGCCTGGTGGAAGGCGGGCTCGCCCGGAGGCGGGTCCAGCGGTCACGTCGCCTTCATCGAGCAGGTCGTCTCCAGCACCGAGATCGTGGTCTCCGAGGACAGCTGGGGCGGGGACTTCCACTGGCGCCGGATCACCCGCGCGGGCCGCGGCTGGCCGACCGGGTTCATCCACTTCGCCGACAAGGCCGTGGCCGCGACCGCCGCGCCGGCGATCGTCGGCACGCCCGCGGTCGGTACCGCGCTGCGCGCCACCACCGGGACGTGGACGCCCGCGGCCACCACCTCGGTGCAGTGGCTGGCCGGCGGGGTGGCGATCCCCGGCGCGACGACCGAGACGTTCACCCCCGCCGCGGCCCAGCAGGGCAAGCAGCTGAGCGTGCAGGTCACCGCCACCAGCCCCGGCTACGTCACGGCCAAGGCGACCTCGGCGGCCACCGCCGCCGTCGCGCTGGGCACCCTGCGTCCCGCCGCGCCCCCCACCATCAGCGGCACCGCACAGGTCGACGAGGTCCTCGTCGCCTCCCCGGGCTCCTGGCAGCCGACGCCGGCCACCAGCACCGTCCAGTGGCACGCCGACGGCAAGCCGATCCCCGGCGCCACCGGGTGGCGTCTCGAGCTGGGCCAGGAGCAGGTGGACCGCACCATCACCGCCGTGGTCCGGGCCCGCGCGGCCGGCTACCGCCAGGCCGTCGCGCGCTCGAGCGCCGCCGGCCCGGTGCTCGCGCCGGTCATCGAGGTGCAGCGACCCTTCGTGCTGCGTGGGGCGGGGCGGCTGGGCGGTGAGCTCAGCGTCCAGCCGGGCAGCTACGCCCCGGCCGACGCCACGCTGAGCCACACCTGGCTGCGCGACGGTCAGCCGATCGCCGGGGCCACCGGCTCGAGCTACGTCCTGGGTCCGGCAGACCTCGGCGCCCGGATGTCGGTGCGCGTGGACCTGACCCGCAGCGGCTACCGGAGCTCGACCCAGACCCTGACCCTGGGGTCGGCGGTCCGCACCACCTCCGCGCTGGTGCTCGCGACACGCGGTCGTCGCGGCCGCGCGTTGCTCCACATACGTCTCGACGTCGAGGGCACGACGGCACCGACGACCAGGTTCACCCTCAGCGTCGGCGGCCGTCAGCTCACCCGCCGGCTGGTCGCGGGGAAGGCGCGGGTGCTGGTGCGCGGTCTGCGGGCGGGCCGCCACCAGGTGCGGGTGGTCTACGCCGGCAGCGAGGTGATCGGGGGCTCCCGGGCCCGGGGCGTGGTACGGGTCCTGGGGCGGCGCTGATCAGCGCCCGGCCGCGGCCCGGGGCGCCGGTGAGGGAATGACGCTCGACGGCATCGGGTTGACTGCTGGCATGACCAACACTGACTTCTGGTTCGATCCGCTCTGCCCGTTCGCCTGGATCACCTCGCGGTGGGTCCTGGAGGTGGAGCAGGTGCGCGACATCTCGGTCACCTGGCACGTGATGAGCCTGGCCTACCTCAACCAGGACAAGGACATCCCCCAGGAGTACCGCGACCGGCTCGCCGGCGCCTGGGGCCCGGTCCGGGTCTGCATGGCCGCCGAGCAGGCGCACGGCAAGGAGGTGCTCGCCGACCTGTACACCGCGATGGGCAACCGCATCCACCTCCAGGAGCAGCCGATCTCCCGCGAGCTCCTCGCGGCGGCGCTCGCCGAGGCCGGCCTGCCCGGCGAGCTGGTCGAGGCGATGGACAGCACCCAGTACGACGAGGCGATCAAGGCCTCGCACCACCTGGGCATGGACCAGGTCGGCGACGACGTGGGCACCCCGACCATCGCCATCGACGGCGTGGCGTTCTTCGGGCCGGTGCTCGGGAGCATCCCGCGCGGCGAGGAGGCCGGCCGGGTCTGGGACGGCGCGGTGGCGCTCGCGGCGTACCCGCAGTTCTTCGAGCTCAAGCGCTCGCGGACCGGGGACCTCGACTTCAGCTGAGCCCCGCGAGCGGGGCTCAGCCGCTGCCCGTCGTGGTAGCCACGGTGGCGGCCACCATCACCGCGGCCATCGCCGCCTGGGCGGCCTCCACGGCGTCCTTGACGGCCTCGGCCGCCCAGGCACCCTGGGCGATCTCCTTGGCCCGGTGGCGCACCTCCTTTGCGGTGAGGCCGTCGACCTCGATCAGCCGGTGCGCCTGGCCGGCCGCGGACAGCAGCGCGATCAGGGCGCCGGTGCGTGGGTCCACGTCCGCCCCGGGACGCAGCGCGGCCGCGATCAAACGGCGCACCTGCTCCTCGTGGGTGGAGGTGCGCGCCGGCCAGCGGCGGCGGGGGAAGACCCCGAGCACCTTGTCCTCGCGCCGCTCGAGGATGCCCTCCTCCTCGAGCCGGCCGAGCAGGGCCTGGCGCAGCCCCTTGCCGAGGGCCCCGACGAGGTCCTGGGCCGAACGCTGCTTGGCCGCGACGGTGGTGAGGGCGTCGCACAGGACCCGGTCGTCGAGCTCGGGCGCATCTTGGACCACGTGCACGGTGCTGCGCGCCCAGCGGCCCTCGCGGCGCTGGACTTCCAGCGCCCCGAGCACGGCCAGCTCGATCAGCACCGCGCCGCCGAGCAAGGCGTCCGGGTCGTCGACCCAGGCGAGCCTGCCGGACTCGTCGTCGAGCAGGAGCAGCAGCAGATCCTCTGCGATCAGCGTCATGGCCGGACTGTAGTTGCCCCTGGGCGTCGCGTCAGGTGGGCGGCGTGGGCGGTGATGACGCAGGATGGGCCGCGATGAGTCTGCTTCCTCCGCCTGCCCGTGTCCGTGTCCTTCTCCCCGCCACCGTCGTCACCCTGGTGGCGACCCTGCTCGGCCCGCCGCCGGCCGTCGCGACGGGGCCCGCCGAGGCGCTCCCGGCCCCCGCGCGTGTCCAGCTCAGCGACGACGCCGGTTCGGGGGTGCCGCGCGCGGAGGTGCCGCTGGGCGGCGTGCTCCAGCGCACCCGCGCGGGCGGTGAGGTGCGCCGCACCACCACCGTGACGACCTCGGCGTTCCGGATGGTGGCGCTGACGTGGCAGGGCCGGGCCCGGACCCCCGACCTGGCCGTGCGCACCCGCACCGCCGACGGCTGGGCGCCGTGGCAGGACGCGCCGTCGCTGAGCGACCAGCCGGACGCGGGGGAGGGTCGGGCCGTCCGGGCCCGGGGCACCCAGCCGCTGTGGGTCGAGGAGTCCGACGCCGTCCAGGTCCGGGTGCGCGGCCAGCAGCCGCCCGGGCTCGCCCTGGTGCTGCTGAACCCCGAGGTGCGCCGCGCCGATGCCCGGCTGGGCCGGACGGGGGCCGGCGGGGCCGTCGCTCGACGGGCCGCCCGGCCCAAGGCCGCCCCGCGGCCGGTGCTGCTCCGCAGGCCCCAGTGGGGTGCGGACGAGTCGTGGCGCACCAGCGCTCCGCGCTACAACCGCCGGCTCCAGCAGGTGCACGTACACCACACGGCGACCAGCAACTCCTACACCCGCGCCGAGGTGCCGGCCATCATCCGCGGGATGTACAGCTACCACACCCGCAGCCTGGGCTGGTCCGACCTCGGCTACAACTTCCTGATCGACAAGTTCGGCCGGATCTGGGTGGGACGGGCCGGCGGCCCCAACCGGCACGTGCGCGGGGCGCACACGCTGGGCTTCAACCACACCTCGGTCGGGGTGGCGCTGATCGGCAACCACGAGGGCTCGGCCCCCTGGGCGCGGGCGGTGACCAGCCTGGTCCGGGTGGCGGCATGGAAGCTCGACCGGGCCAACCGGCGCCCGACCGGCGTCGTCCCGGTCTTCTCCCAGGGCAGCGATCTCTACCCGGAGGGCCGCCGGGTCCGGCTGCCGGTCATCGACGGGCACCGCGACACCAACCACACCGCCTGCCCGGGTGGGGACCTGCACGACCTCCTCCCGAAGATCCGGCGCCGCGCCCAGAAGCGCGCCGACAGCTTCGGCCGCTGACGCGCCGTCGCCCGTGCCGACCCCTCCTCCTAGGATCACCCCATGAGCAGAGTCCTGTCCGCAGTCGCCTGGCCCTACGCCAACGGCCCCCGCCACATCGGCCACGTCGCCGGCTTCGGCGTCCCCTCCGACGTCTTCAGCCGGTACATGCGGATGGCCGGGCACGACGTGCTGATGGTCTCCGGCACCGACGAGCACGGCACCCCGATCCTGATCGCCGCCGACGAGGCCGGCGTCAGCGCCCAGGAGCTCGCCGACACCAACCACCGGATGATCGCGCAGGACCTCTGCGGGCTCGGGGTCTCCTACGACCTCTACACCCGCACCACCACGCCGAACCACTACGCCGTGGTCCAGGAGCTCTTCACCGGCGTCCACGACAACGGCTACTTCGTCGAGAAGACCACCTACGGCGCGATCTCGCCGTCCACCGGGCGGACCCTGCCGGACCGCTACATCGAGGGCACCTGCCCGATCTGTGGCGCCGAGGGCGCACGCGGCGACCAGTGCGACACCTGCGGCAACCAGCTGGACCCGCACGAGCTGAGGAACCCGCGCTCGAAGATCAACGGCGAGGTGCCGGAGTTCATCGAGACCCAGCACTTCTTCCTCGACCTGCCCGCGCTGGCCGACGCGCTCAAGGAGTGGCTCGACGAGCGCGAGGCGTCGGGGACCTGGCGGCCCAACGTGATCCGGTTCAGCCAGAACATCCTCAAGGAGATCAAGCCGCGCGCGATGACGCGCGACATCGACTGGGGCATCCCGGTGCCGCTGGAGGGGTGGCGCGACAACCCCACCAAGAAGCTCTACGTGTGGTTCGACGCGGTCGTGGGCTACCTCTCGGCCAGCATCGAGTGGGCGCGGCGCACGGGGGACCCCGACGCGTGGCGCTCCTGGTGGAACGACCCCGAGGCGCTGTCGTACTACTTCATGGGCAAGGACAACATCACCTTCCACAGCCAGATCTGGCCGGCCGAGCTGCTGGCCTACTCCGGCAAGGGGAAGTACGGCGGCCGGCCGGGCTCCCTGGGCGAGCTCAACCTGCCCACCGAGGTCGTCTCGAGCGAGTTCCTGACCATGGAGGGCAAGAAGTTCTCCTCCTCCAAGAAGGTCGTCATCTACGTGCGCGACATGCTCGCGCGCTACCAGCCCGATGCGTTCCGCTACTTCGTCGCCGCCGCCGGGCCCGAGAACCAGGACAGCGACTTCACCTGGTCGGAGTTCGTGCGCCGCACCAACGACGAGCTGGTCGCCGGCTGGGGGAACCTGGTCAACCGCACCGCCACGCTGGTGGCGAAGAACTTCGGCGAGATCCCGGCCGCCGGTGAGCTCACCGACGCCGACCGTGCCGCGTTGGCCGGCACCGAGGCGGCCTTCGGCGTCGTCGGCGACCTGATCGCCCGGCACCGGCAGAAGGCCGCCATCGGCGAGGCGATGCGCGCGGTCGCCGAGGTGAACAAGTACGTCACCGACCACGAGCCGTGGAAGCTGGCCAAGGACCCGGCCGACCGCGAGCGGCTGGCCACGATCCTGCACGTGATGACGCAGTGCGTCTCGGACCTGAACACGGTGCTCTCGCCGTTCCTGCCGTTCTCGGCCAACACCGTCGACGAGGTCTTCGGCGGCGCCGGCGACGTCCAGCCGATGCCGCGCCTGGAGGAGGCCGAGGACCTCGACGGGGGCGCGTCGTACCCGATCATCACCGGCGACTACACCGGCGCCCGGCGCTGGGCCCGCACGCCGGTGGTGGCCGGCACCCCCGTCGCCAAGCCGACCCCCGTCTTCACCAAGCTCGATCCGGGGGTCGTCGACGAGGAGCTGGCCCGGCTGGCCGGCTGAGTCGCATGTGTCATTACTGCGGCTGCCGCCAGATCCCGCTGATCCGTGACTACATCGCCGAGCACGAGCAGATCACCGAGCTCGCCGATCACGCCCTGCGGGCCCTCGACCAGGGTGAGCGGGCGGCGGCGGCCGGCTACTTCTCGCAGATGGTGCCGCTGCTGCGCAGCCACTGGCAGGGCGAGGAGGAGGGCGTCTTCAAGGTGATGGCGCAGACCGAGGAGCTCTACGCCGACTACGTCGCGCCGCTGGTCGCCGAGCACCGTGCGCTGGACGCGTTCCTGAGCGCGCTGGACCTCGACGTGCCCGAGCAGGTCGAGCGAGTCCGACACGAGATGGCCGAGCTGGGCGAGCACATCCTGCGCGAGGAGGACGGGCTCTTCCCGCCCACGCTGACCACGCTGAGTGGTGAGCAGTGGGACGAGGCCATCGCCGCCTGGCACCGGGCCCACCCCGGTGCCGAGCTGATCGCCGACTAGCGAGGCGATCGGGTCCTCAGCGCAGCATGATCGATCCGCCGTCGACCATCAGCGTCTGCCCGGTCATGTAGGAGGCGTCCTCGCTGGCCAGGAAGACCGCCACCCGGCCGATGTCGGACTCGGGGTCGCCGAGGCGGCCCAGCGGGGTGCCGCGCAGCAGCAGCTGCTCCTGCTCGGGGTGCTCGGCGATGAAGGCGTCCACGCCCTCGGTGCGGGCCAGCGGGCAGATCACGTTCACGTTGATGTGGTCGCGGGCCCACTCGTGCGCGGCCACCCGGCTCATCGCCCGCACCGCCTCCTTCGCGGCGGCGTACGTCAGCTGGCGCGGGTTGCCGCTCAGCCCCGCCCCGGAGCCGAAGTTGATCACCGAGCCGCGGGTCCGGGCCAGCTCGGGGTGGCAGGCCCGCATCAGCCAGAAGGCCGGGTAGAAGCCCGTGCTGAAGGAGAGGTCGAACATCTCCTGGGTGGACTCCAGCAGGGTCGCCTGGCGCGAGGCGTGCGCGTTGTTCACCAGCACGTCGATCGCGCCGAAGGCGTCGAGGGCGGCATCGCGGATGACCGGCGCGCTCTCCTCCACCGAGATGTCCTGGGCCAGGAAGCAGGCGCGCTCGCCCAGTTCCTCGGCCAGCTCGCCGCCGAGGTCGGCCTGGACGTCGACGAACAGGACACGCGCCCCCTCCTTGACGAACGCGCGCACGATGCCGCGCCCGATGCCGCCCGCTCCACCGGTGACGATCGCCACCTTGCCGTCCAGTCGCATCCTCGTGCTCCGTTCCTCGCAGGTCTGGTTCCGCGAGGCTAGGGAGTCTCAGGTCCGTCGTGTCGCGCGATCCTGCTCAGCGGTGCGGCCACTAAGGTGCGGCCATGACTGCCGATATGTACCTGCCGGGCTTCTACGTGAAGCAGAAGATCACGATGATGATCAACCGCTACGAGATCGTCGCGATGAACCCCGATGGCAGCGAGGGGCAGCTGATGGCGCTGGCCGAGCAGAAGCGACTCGCCTTCAAGGAGCAGGTCACCTTCTACGCCGACGCCGCCAAGACCCGCCCCGTGTTCGGGTTCAAGGCCCGCAAGACGATCGATCTCGGCTCCGGCTACGACGTCACCGACGAGACCGGCAAGCAGATCGGCTTCTTCAAGAAGGACTTCGGCGCCAGCCTGATGCGCTCCACCTTCCACATCGAGGGGCCCGGCTACACGGGGACCGGCCAGGAGCGCAACCAGGCCGTCGCGGTGCTGCGCCGCTTCACCGACCTGCCGTTCCTGGCCGTCCACTTCGACTTCAAGGACCCGTCCGGGGCCCTGCTGATGTCCAGCGAGCGGCAGATGGCGCTGCGCGACAAGTACACGGTCCGGGTGCCCGACCAGCGCGTCGACTTCCGGGTCGCGGCGGCGATGGCGGTGGGGCTGGACGCGCTGATGGGGCGCTGATGCTCCACCCCCAGGCGCGGCGCGCGGTCGACACGCACGCGGTCGAGCCCAAGGTGCACGAGCCGGGCTACGACATCGCCGCGGCGCGGGCGGCCGCCCGCGCCGCGGCCGCCGCCCAGCCCCGCGAGGAGGTCGCCGAGGTGCGCGACCTGGATGCCGGCGGGGTGCCGTGCCGGCTGTACCGGCCGGCGGCCGGCGGCGCGCCGGACGCCGCCCCGGGCGTGGTGGTGCACCTGCACGGTGGGGGATTCGTCTTCAACGACGTCGAGGTGCACGACGCCGCCGCCCGCCGGCTGGCCAACCGCTGCGGGCAGGCGGTGCTCAGCGTCGACTACCGGCGACCGCCCGAGCACCGGTTCCCGGCGGCGCCCGACGACGTCGACACCGTGGTGGCCTGGCTCGACGCCCACGCGGGGTCCCTGGGGCTGGCCGGGCCGACGTACCTGCACGGCGACAGCGCCGGCGCCAACCTCGCGCTGGTGGCCGCCCTGCGCCACCCCGGCCGCTTCCAGGGGGTCGTGCTGATCTACCCGTTCCTCGACCCGACCCAGGGCTTCGACTCCTACGCCGCCGCAGAGGGCTTCGACGCGGCCGAGGCCGCCTGGTACTGGGCGCAGTACGCCGCGCGCCCCGAGGACCTGCGTGACCCGGACCTGGCGCCCCTGCTCTCGCCGAGGCTGCACACGCTGCCGGCGACGCTGGTGGTCAGCGCCGAGCACGACCCGCTGCGCGACGAGGCCGAGCACCTGGCCGGGCTGCTGGCCGAGGCCGGGGTCCGGGTGGTGGCCACCCGCTACCTGGGGCAGGTGCACGGCTTCTGGCGTCACCCCGACGCATTCGACGCCGCAGAGCCGCTGATGCAGCAGGTGGCCGGTTTCCTGCGGGCCTGTCGCGACTGAGAGGATGGTGCCATGCGCGTTCACCTCGGTTCCGACCACGCCGGCCTCGAACTCAAGGACCACCTGCTCGCCTGGCTGGTCGACAACGGCTACGAGGTCGTCGACCACGGCCCCTTCGTCTACGACGCCCTCGACGACTACCCGGTCTTCTGCCTGCGCGCCGCCGAGGGCGTGGCCGCCGAGCAGGCCGAGGGCCTGGACAGCATGGGCGTGGTGATCGGCGGCTCCGGCAACGGCGAGCAGATGGCCGCCAACAAGGTCGTCGGCGTGCGCTCGGCCCTGGTGTGGTCCGAGGAGATCGCCGTGCTCGCCCGCGAGCACAACGACGCCAACGTGATCTCGGTCGGCGGCCGGATGCACACGCTGGCAGAGATGACCCGCTTCGTCGAGGTCTTCCTCTCCACCGCCTTCAGCGGCGACGAGCGCCACGTGCGGCGCATCGCCCAGGTCGGCGAGTACGAGACCACGCGCGACCTGCCGCCGCTCCCGGAGTCCGCCCTGAAGGGCCCGAATGCCTGAGGGTCACACCCTCCACCGCCTGGCGCGCGACCTCTCACACGCCTTCGCCGGCCGCCGCGTACGCGTCGCCAGCCCCCAGGGGCGCTTCGCCGACGCGGCCGCCCTGCTCGACGCCAGCGTGCTCGAGGCCGCCGAGGCCTGGGGCAAGCACCTGTTCCTCGCCTTCGCCGGGGAGCGGCTCGTCCACGTCCACCTCGGGCTGTACGGCAAGCTCGCCGTGCACACCGGCGTCCAGGACGTGCCCGACCCGGTGGGCCAGGTGCGGCTGCGGCTGGTCGCCCCCGATGCGCCGGTCTCCTACGCCGACCTGCGCGGGGCCACGACCTGCGCCCTGCTCACCCCCGCGCAGCGCGACGCGGTGATCGCCCGGATCGGCCCGGACCCGCTGCGCGCCGACGCCGACTGGACCCGGGCCTGGGAACGGGTGCGCCGCAGCCGGGCCAGCATCGGGGCGCTGCTGATGGACCAGAGCGTGCTGGCCGGAGTCGGCAACGTGTACCGGGCCGAGGTGCTGTTCCGCCACCGCATCGACCCGCTGCGGGCGGGGAGCACGCTGCGGGTCTCGCAGTTCCGGGCGATCTGGGACGACCTCGTGGAGCTGATGGCGGCGGGCGTCGAGGCCAACCGGATCGACACCGTGCGTCCCCAGCACACCCCCGAGGCGATGGGGCGCCCCCCGCGCGTCGACGACCATGGGGGAGAGGTCTATGTCTACCGGCGCGCCGGACAGCCCTGCCACGTCTGCGGCACCGCGGTCCGCACCGAGGTGCTGGCCGCGAGGAACCTGTTCTGGTGCCCGCGTTGCCAGCCGCGCTTCCGCTCCCGGGCCGTACAGTGAGTGCATCCGAGGCGCTGGAGGAGGACCGATGACCTCTGCGCGTGTCGTCACCGGAGACCACAGCGAGCTGACAGTCTCGCGGCGGCTGCGCACTGCCACCGCGCGCCGAGCAGCGCAGCTCGGGTTCCTCAAGCGTGTGCACACCCACACCGACCCCAGCCTGCGGGTGCTCCTCGCCATCGTCACCCTCGGCGGGATCGCCGGCCTGGTGTGGACCGAGGTGGTGCCGCTCAACTTCTTCGTGCTGCCGCTGGTCGTCGGCAGCCTGACCCTGGGGCCGCGCCAGCTGCCGTGGTTCGTGGTCTACTGCCTCGGCTGGCTCGCTGTCGTGGTCGCCGTGCAGGCCCGGATCGACGCGCGGGTCGTGGGAACGGTGGGGATCCTGTTCCTGGCCGGGCTCGTGGTGCTGCTCACCTCCTTCCGGCGCTCCCGGCTGGGGGTCGGCGGTGCGATGGGGGAGTCGATGTTCATCGACCTGCGCGACCGCATCCTCAACCAGGGCCAGCTGCCGGACCTGCCGGCCGGCTGGCACGCCGAGGCGGCGCTGCGTTCGGCCGGCGGCACCCCGTTCGCCGGAGACTTCGTGGTCGCCGCGCGGGCCGAGGACAGCAGCCGGCTGGAGGTGGCGGTCGTGGACGTCTCCGGCAAGGGCGAGCAGGCCGGGACCCGCGCCCTGCTGCTCTCCGGCGCGTTCGGCGGCCTGCTCGGGGCTCTCCCGCCCGAGGACTTCCTGCCCGCCGCCAACGACTACCTGCTGCGCCAGCGCTGGGACGAGGGGTTCGCGACCGCGGTGCACCTGTCCCTGGACCTGGACACCGGGGACTTCGAGATCCGCACCGCCGGGCACCCCCCGGCGGCACAGCTGCACGCCGGCTCCGGGCGCTGGCACGTGACGCAGAGCGAGGGATCGGTGCTCGGTCTGGTCCCCGACGCCGGCTTCCGGACCGCGCGAGGGACCCTGGGCCCGGGCGACGCGATGCTGCTCTACACCGACGGGATGGTGGAGACCCGCCGGCGTGACATCGGGCTCGGCATCGACAAGCTGCTGGGCCAGGCCGAGCGGCTGCTGCGCTCGGGCTTCGTCGGCGGAGCCGACCGCCTGGTGGACGCCCTGGGGTCCCAGGACGACGACCGCGCGCTGGTCCTGCTGCACCGCGCGTGAGCGCCTCGGTTGGGGGCCGGACGGCACCATGTGGCACCATGACTCCGGCACACGTGTGGGCAGCCGGGCGAGTGCGTGCGGATGTAGCTCAATGGTAGAGCCTCAGTCTTCCAAACTGATTACGCGGGTTCGATTCCCGTCATCCGCTCCAAGGGCGGCTCCGGCCAGACCGGGCCGACTTGGCGGGGCGTAGCGTAGTGGCTAGCGCGCCTGCTTTGGGAGCAGGAGACCGCAGGTTCGAGTCCTGTCGCCCCGACTGAACTGCACCGCCCGGCTTGCCCCTGAACACAGCAGAACCCTGTGGGCCGGCCAGCCCCACCATTGTCAGCAACCACTGAGAACACCAAGGAGACACCTGTGAAGAGCGCCGTCGAGTCCTTGACCCCCACCAGGGCCAAGCTCACCGTCGAGGTGCCCTTCGAGGAGCTCAAGCCGAGCCTCGACGCGGCGTACAAGAAGATCGCCCAGCAGATCAACGTCCCCGGCTTCCGCCGCGGCAAGGTCCCGCCGATGGTCATCGACCGTCAGGTCGGCCGTGCCGCCGTGCTGGACGAGGCGATCAACGAGGTGCTCCCGAAGAAGTACATCGAGGCGCTCCAGGAGAACTCCCTCGAGCCGCTGGCCCAGCCGGAGATCGAGGTGACGAAGTTCGAGGACAACGAGACCCTCGAGTTCACCGCCGAGGTCGACATCAAGCCCGCGATCGACCTGCCCCCCTACGAGGGCCTCGAGGCCGAGGTCGAGGACATCGAGGTCACCGACACCGACGTCGAGGAGCAGGTCGAGGCGCTGCGCGAGCGGTTCGGCACGCTGAGCGACGTCGAGCGCGAGGCCGCCGACGGCGACTTCGTGGTCATCGACCTCAAGGCCACCCAGGACGGCGAGGTCCTCGAGGGGGCCGAGGTCTCCGGGATGTCCTACCGGGTCGGTCGCGGCGGCATGCTCGAGGGCCTGGACGAGGCGCTGCTGGGCATGAAGGCCGGCGAGACCAAGACCTTCTCCTCCGAGCTGGTCGGCGGCGACATGGTCGGCCAGGCCGTCGAGGTCGAGGTCACCGTCACGCAGGTCCAGGAGCAGGAGCTGCCCGCGTTCGACGACGAGTTCGCGCAGACCGCCTCGGAGTTCGACACCGCCGAGGAGCTGACCGCGGACGTGCGTGAGCGCCTGAGCCGGGGCAAGCGCCTCGAGCAGGCCGCCGCGGCCCGCGACGCGGTCCTCGAGACCCTGCTCGAGAAGGTCGAGATCCCGCTGCCCGAGAGCCTGGTCACCGACGAGCTCAACGCGCGCCGTGAGAACGTCGAGCAGCAGCTGATGATGGCCGGCATCACCATGGAGAAGTACCTCGAGGACGAGGGCCAGACCCTCGAGGAGTTCGAGGCCGAGCTCGAGCGTCGCGTGCGTGACGCGGTCGCCGCGCAGTTCATCCTCGACGAGATCGCCAAGAAGGAGGAGTTCGGCATCGACCAGAACGAGCTCTCCTCCCACCTGGTGCGTCGCGCCCAGCAGTCCGGTCAGGACCCGCAGGAGTTCGCGAACCACATGTTCGAGCACAACCACATCCCGGACCTGGTCCAGGAGATCCTGCGCGGCAAGGCGCTGGCGACCCTGGTCGAGTCGGCGGTCGTCAAGGACGCCTCGGGCAACGTGGTCGAGCTGAAGAACCTGCGCCCGGACGGGACCATCGGTGAGCCCGAGGCCCCCGAGGCCGAGGTCGAGGAGGCCGACGAGGCCCCCGAGGCCGACGCTGCCGAGGCCGACGAGAAGGACAAGCCCACCGAGGCCTGATCCCCCTGTCGCCGACGACCCGCCCGAGCAGCTCGGGCGGGTCGTTCGCATTTCCCGTGCGCGGCGCTGCCCGCCGACATGGGTGAACGGATGTGCACCGGAGCGTTGACACCGGCCCGCGGGCTTCCCATGCTCAGCACATGACGTCCACCCACGCGCTCAGGCGTGTCGCGCCCGGTGCCCGGCGCGCCCGCGCGCATCGCGACGGCGAGCCCGGCCTGCTGCACGCCCTGTCGCTGCTCGCCCGGGTCTGTGACGACCTCGTCGTCGCGACCGCCCGCGACACCCACCGGGCGTGGTCGGATCGCGTGCACGGCGCGCTGCACGGGCCGACCCGAGGCGTCTCCCGGGGCTCCCAGCTGGCGCACACCGCGATCGCGACGCCGGTCTACGCAGGCACCAGCCTCACCCTGCGCGCGCTGGCCACCGGCCTCGACCTGGCCGCGAGCCAGGGGGTGGGGCCGAGGCTGGAGGGTGCGGGGGGCCGGGGGCGCTTCGTGCGCTCCGCGGTCAACGGCCTGGTCGGAGACCGGCTGCACGAGCAGGGCCAGCCCCTGGCGATCCCGATGGCCGTGCGGGTCGGAGGTCGCGACGTACCCCTGGACCCGGCCGGCCTGCGGGCGGCGTTCCCCGATGCCACCGGCCGGGTGGTGGTGCTCCTGCACGGGCTGTGCGAGAACGAGGACTACTGGAGCCTGGGGCGCGAGCGGGTCGGCACCACCTACGCGCAGACGCTGGCGGAGCGGGGCTGGACGCCGGTGCACCTGCGCCTGAACACCGGTCTGGCGCTGCGGGAGAACGGCGTGGCGCTGGCGGCGCTGATGCAGCGGCTCGTCGACGCGTGGCCGGTCGGCGTCGACCGGGTGGCCCTGATCGGTCATTCGCTGGGTGGGCTGGTGATCCGGGCCGGGGGAGCGGTCGCGACGGCCGAGGAGCGCCCCTGGACCGAGCTGGTCAGCGACGTGGTGACGCTCGGCACGCCGCACCTCGGCGCGCCGATCGCGCAGGGGCTGGGGCACGGCAGTCGCGCGCTGGCCCGGTTGCCGGAGTCGGCCGCGTTCGGCCGGATCCTGGACCACCGCTCGATCGGCATCCACGACCTGGTCGCCGGCCTGGCCCACGACGTGCCCCCGCTGCCCCAGGCGCGCTACCGGCTGGTCTCCGCGACGCTGACCCGATCGCCGGGCCACCCGCTCGGCGCCGTGCTCGGAGACCTGCTGGTCACGGTGCCGTCCGCCCACGGTCGCCGGGGCGGGCGACGGCGGGGTGCCGAGGGCGACCTCTTCCCCGGCGCCGAGACCCTCCACCTCCCCGGCACCGACCACTTCGCGCTGCTCAACCACCCCCGGGTGCACCGCGCCCTGTGCGAGTGGCTGGCATGAACGCGGTGCCGGCAGCCGGCTCGTCGCTGCGCGACCCCGCCCGCGAGCTGCACGCCGAGGCCGTCGTCGCCGCGCCGCCCGACCGGGTCTGGGCGGTGTTGAGCGACCTCTCCCGGATGCCGCAGCGGAGCCCGGAGCTGGTCCGGATGCTGGCGCTGCGGCCCGGAGGCCTGCGCGTGGGGCAGTCCTACCTCGGCGTCAACCGCCGCAAGCTGGTGGTGTGGCCCACCCGCAACGTGGTCGCAGTGCTGGACCCGGGCCGAGTGCTCGCCTGGGACACCACCTCCAGCGGTGCGCGCTGGATCTGGGAGCTGCACCCGCACCCGGGGGGCACCCGGGTGGTGCACCGCCGCCCGGTGCCGCGACGCCTCACCCTGCTCAGCCGGGTGTTCGCCCCGGTGGCGCTGGGCGGGAGCGCCCAGCACGCCGACGAGCTGGAGAGCGCGATGCGGCACAGTGTCGAACGCCTGGCGGCCAGCGTCGGCGCTGAAATCTGCTGAGGGCGAACAGCGGCGGATATGCCGTGGAACTGGGGGACTCACGGGCTAGTGTCGCTCCCGTGACCCAGACATCCACGCACCCCGAGATGAACGGCGGCGCCTCGGCCTACGGGCTCGACGACCACATCTACCAGCGGCTGCTCCGTGAGCGGATCGTGTTCCTCGGCTCCGAGGTCCGGGACCAGAACGCCAACGCCATCTGCGCCCAGCTGCTGCTGCTGTCGGCCGAGGACCCCGAAGCCGACATCTTCCTGCACATCAACAGCCCCGGTGGCTCCGTCGACGCCGGCATGGCGATCTACGACACCATGAACTACATCCCCAACGACGTGGCGACCGTGGCCATGGGCCTGGCCGCGTCGATGGGGCAGTTCCTCCTCTGCGCCGGCACCAAGGGCAAGCGCTACGCCCTGCCGCACTCGCGGATCATGATGCACCAGCCCTCCTCGGGCATGGGCGGCTCGGCCTCCGACATCAAGATCCAGGCCCAGCAGTCGCTGCACATCAAGAAGGTGCTGCTCGAGCTGATCAGTGAGCACACCGGCCAGCCCGTCGAGCAGGTCATCGCCGACGCCGACCGCGACCGCTGGTTCACCGCCGACCAGGCGCTGGACTACGGACTGGTCGACAAGGTGATCCGCAGCAGCCGAGAGGCCGCCGACGAGGGCCGCCCGGCCCGGCAGAAGGACTGAGCGCATGAACTACTACATCCCGCAGTGGGAAGAGCGGACCTCCTACGGGTTCCGTCGCATCGACCCCTACGCCAAGCTCTTCGAAGAGCGCATCATCTACCTGGGCACGCCGATCTCCGACGACGTCGCCAATGCGGTGATCGCGCAGCTGCTGTGCCTGCAGTCGATGAACCCCGACCAGGACATCAGCATCTACATCAACTCCCCGGGCGGCTCCTTCACGGCGCTGACCGCCATCTACGACACGATGCGGTTCATCAAGCCCGACGTGCAGACGGTCTGCCTGGGACAGGCTGCCTCGGCAGCGGCGATCCTCCTCGCGGCCGGGACCCCGGGCAAGCGGCTCGCGCTGCCCAACAGCCGGATCCTGATCCACCAGCCCTACACCGAGGGCACCTTCGGCCAGACCTCGGACATCGAGATCCAGGCCAACGAGATCCTGCGGATGCGCGAGCTGCTGGAGAAGATGATCAGCGAGCACAGCGGTCGAGACATCGAGCAGGTGAGCCGCGACATCGAGCGCGACAAGATCCTGACCGCCAGCCAGGCTGTCGAGTACGGACTGATCGACTCGGTCCTGGAGTCCCTCAAGGACGCCCAGACCCTGGTGTGACGTGACGTAACCCGTGTCCGTCCCCGTTGTGGGGGCGGCACGGGGTACCGTCGTTACGCGCTATGTACGACCGCCGGCATCCGCCGGCCGAATCGGAGGATGACCGCCCGTGGCACGCATTGGTGACGGAGGCGACCTGCTGAAGTGCTCCTTCTGTGGGAAGAGCCAGAAGCAGGTCAAGAAGCTGATCGCCGGACCGGGCGTCTACATCTGTGACGAGTGCATCGACCTGTGCAACGAGATCATCGAGGAGGAGCTCAGCGAGGGCGGCGAGGTCAGCCTCGACGAGCTGCCCAAGCCCCGCGAGATCTTCGAGTTCCTGAACTCCTACGTGATCGGCCAGGAGCAGGCCAAGAAGTCGCTGGCCGTGGCGGTGTACAACCACTACAAGCGGGTCCAGGCCGGGGTCGTCCCCTCGGGGGGCAAGCACAGCAAGGACGAGACCGTCGAGGTCGCGAAGTCCAACATCCTGGTGATCGGCCCCACGGGCTGCGGCAAGACCTACCTGGCCCAGACGCTGGCGCGGATGCTCAACGTGCCGTTCGCGATCGCCGACGCCACCGCGCTGACCGAGGCCGGCTATGTGGGCGAGGACGTGGAGAACATCCTCCTCAAGCTCATCCAGGCCGCTGACTACGACGTCAAGAAGGCCGAGACGGGGATCATCTACATCGACGAGATCGACAAGGTGGCCCGCAAGGCGGAGAACCCCTCGATCACCCGCGACGTCTCCGGCGAGGGCGTCCAGCAGGCTCTGCTGAAGATCCTGGAGGGCACCACCGCCTCGGTGCCCCCGCAGGGCGGGCGCAAGCACCCGCACCAGGAGTTCATCCAGATCGACACCACCAACATCCTCTTCATCGTCGGCGGGGCCTTCGCCGGGCTGGAGAACATCGTCGAGCAGCGCGTCGGCAAGAAGACGCTGGGCTTCACCGCCGAGGTGCGCGGTGCCGCCGAGCGCAAGGAGGAGGACCTGCTCGCGCTGGTCCGCCCCGAGGACCTCACCAAGTTCGGCCTGATCCCCGAGTTCATCGGCCGACTGCCGCTGATCGCGAGCGTCAACAAGCTCGACAGCGAGGCGCTGGTGCAGATCCTGACCGAGCCCCGCAACGCCCTGGTCAAGCAGTACCAGAAGCTCTTCGACCTCGACGGCGTCGAGCTGGAGTTCACCAAGGACGCGATCGACGCGATCGCCGGCAAGGCGCTGGAGCGCGGCACCGGTGCGCGAGGTCTGCGCGCGATCATCGAGGAGGTGCTCCTCCTGGTGATGTACGACGTGCCCTCGCGAGGTGACGTCGCCAAGGTGATCGTCACCGGCGACGTGGTGACCGACGACGTCGCCCCGACGCTGGTGCTGCGCGAGGACGAGACGAAGAAGAAGAAGTCCGCCTGAGTCGCACCGCCTCGCGGGTTGCGGCGATGGTCTAGTCGGCGCGTCTGAACGGTTGGGTGCCATCACCGGCAACGGTGAGACTGGGCCGTCCTTCTTTCTCGTGGAGAGGCCACCGGTGAGTGCCGAGCACAAACGCCCGCTGTTCGCGTTCGTCCTGGTGACGCTGGCGTGCACGCTGGTGATCGTGCACGCCATCCGCAGCGACGCGCTGACGCGGACCCTGCGCGTCGCGCTGCCCGCGGTGATCGCCGCCGGGGCGCACCTCGTGCCCAGCCTCGTCGAGCCGGGCGGGGCTCCGGCCGCACAGGCGCCGCCCCCGCGGGAGGTCGTGAGCCAGGCGAGGGAGCGGAGCCTTGCGCGCCCTCAGGCGGCCCCGGCCCGAGAGCCGCAGGCCCGACCCGTGCGACGTTCCCCGGGCGCGGACCTGCGCCCGGCCGGACCGCGAGAGCCGCGGCCCACGGCGTCGGCGCCGGGTGCGCCCGCGCGCCCCACGGGAGCCGGACGTGGGCAGGGACAGGGGCCTGGGCAGGGACACGGGCCTGGGCACGGGCAGGGACACGCGTACGGACACGGCGGTGAGCAGCGATCGCCCCAGCGCCCCGGGGCAGGTCGCGGCGAGCACGCGCACGCAGCAGCCCCGGACCGGGCCCGTGACGCCGGTCGGACCGAGCACCACGGCCAAGGCCAGGGACCCGGCCACGGCTCGGAGCACGGCGACCGGGGGCGCGGCTCGGAGCACGGCGACCGAGGTCGCGGCTCGGAGCACGGCGACCGGGGGCGCGGCTCGGAGCACGGCGACCGCGGGCGCCACTGAGCGGTCCCAGGTCCCGCCACCGCGGTGCCGGGGCGAGGGCCGTGGCCCCCACCCCGCGACAGGTCAGTCGGTCGGCGCGGGGGTCTCGATCGGGGCGAGGTCGGCGCTGACCGTGATCTCGCCGGCGGCCTCGTCAACGGTGAAGACCAGGTCCCCGACCACCTTGCCGGCTCGGCGCAGGTCGTCGGCCGCCGACTCGGCGGCGCCGACCAGCGCCGCGGGGCCGCGCACCTCGACACGGGACAACTCCGCGCGCATGGAGACCTTGGCCTGCGACTTGGCGCCTCGGATGCCGGCCAGGGCGGCGGCCACGGCGTCGAGCGTGCTGCCGTCCGCGGCGGCGGCTGCCCCGAGGTCGGTGGTGACCGGCCAGGACTGCCGGTGCACCGAGCCCTCCTGCCACCACGACCAGACCTCCTCGGTCACGTACGGCAGGAACGGGGCGAGCAGACGCAGCTGCGCGTGCAGCGCGATCGCCAGCGTCGCGCGGGCCGACGCGGTCGCGGTGCCGCCCTCGGCGTCGTACGCGCGCTCCTTGACCAGCTCGAGGTAGTCGTCGCAGAACTC
Organism: Nocardioides sp. Z43_10; assembly: GCF_059766615.1. Taxonomy (NCBI): domain Bacteria; kingdom Bacillati; phylum Actinomycetota; class Actinomycetes; order Propionibacteriales; family Nocardioidaceae; genus Nocardioides; species Nocardioides sp. Z43_10. The sequence continues at coordinate 128,216 of NZ_JCBAJY010000006.1, forward strand.
CCAGAAGAACTTCTCCACCGACTCCAGGGCGGTGGTGTAGTCGTAGGCCAGGAACGCGTCGGTGGCCTTCTCGATCACCACCGCGAGCTTGCCCAGCAGGGCACAGTCGACGGCGTCGCTGACCTCGAAGTGGTTGAGCTGGCTGGCACCCACGCCGCCGAGGACGAACTTGGAGGCGTTGAGCACCTTCATCGCCAGCCGGCGGCCGACCTTCATCTGGGTCTCGTCGAACGGCGAGTCGAGGCCCGGGCGGGCCATCGCGGCGCGCCAGCGCACGGCGTCCGCGCCGAAGCGCTCGAGGATGTCGTTGGGGACCACGACGTTGCCCTTGGACTTCGACATCTTCTTGCGGTCGGGGTCCATCACGAAGCCGGACATCATCGCGTGCGACCACGGCACGACGCCGTTCTCGTGGACCGAGCGGACCACGCGGGCGAAGAGCCAGGTGCGGATGATGTCGTGGGCCTGGGTGCACAGATCCATCGGGAAGACCCGCTCGAACAGGTCGGGGTCGGACTCCCAGCCGCCGGCGATCTGCGGGGTGAGCGAGGAGGTGGCCCAGGTGTCCATCACGTCGGGGTCGCCGATGAAGCCGCCCGGGCGGCCGCGCTGTGCCTCGTCGTACCCGCGCGGCGCGTCGGTCGAGGGGTCCACCGGCAGCTCGGCCTCGGACGGCATCAGCGGGTGGGCGTAGTCGGGCTCGCCCTCCGCGTCGAGGGGGTACCAGACCGGGAACGGGATGCCGAAGAAGCGCTGGCGCGAGACCAGCCAGTCGCCGTTGAGGCCGCTGACCCAGTTGTCGTAGCGGTGCTTCATGTGCGGCGGCGCCCAGGTGATCTCGTTGCCGCGCTCGAGCAGCTCGTTGCGCAGCTGGGGGTCGCGACCGCCGTTGCGGATGTACCACTGCCGGGTCGCGACGATCTCCAGGGGCTTGTCGCCGCGCTCGAAGAAGTTCGCCATCCGCTGGGTGGGCTTCGGCTCGCCGTCGAGGTCGCCGGACTCGCGCAGCTTGGCCACCATCGCCTCGCGGGCGCTGAAGGCGGTCTTGCCCTTGAGGTCCTCGTAGGCCGCGGCGGCCTGCGGCGCGGAGAGCCACGGCGGGGTCTCGCGCAGCAGGCGTCCGTCGCGGCCGATCACCGTGCGCACCGGCAGCTGCAGCTCGCGCCACCACTGGACGTCGGTGAGGTCGCCGAAGGTGCAGCACATCGCGATGCCGGCGCCCTTGTCCATCTCGGCGCCGGGGTGGGCCAGGACGGGGATCTCGACGCCGAAGACCGGCGAGGTCACGGTGGTGCCGAAGAGGTCGGCGTAGCGCTCGTCGTCGGGGTGGGCGATCAGCGCCACCACGGCCGGGATCAGCTCGGGGCGGGTGGTCTCGATGTGCACCGGCGAGCCGTCGGGGCGGTGGAAGGCCACCCGGTGGTAGGCGCCGGCGTACTCGCGCGCCTCCAGCTCGGCCTGGGCGACGGCGGTCTGGAAGGTGACGTCCCACAGGGTCGGCGCCTCCTGCAGGTAGGCCTCGCCGCGGGCGTAGTTGCGCAGGAAGGCGCGCTGGCTGACGGTCTGGGCCTTCGGCCCGATCGTCGTGTAGTGCTCCTTCCAGTCGACCGAGAGGCCCAGGGTGCGCCACAGCGACTCGAAGACCTTCTCGTCCTGCTCGACCAGCTGCTCGCACAGCTCCACGAAGTTGGGGCGGCTGATCGCGACCTGTCGCTTGGGGTCCGGCTTCTCCGGCGGGGTGAAGTCCTTGTCGTAGGGCAGCGAGGGGTCGCAGCGCACGCCGTAGTAGTTCTGCACCCGGCGCTCGGTGGGCAGGCCGTTGTCGTCCCAGCCCATCGGGTAGAAGACGGTCTTGCCCTGCATCCGCCAGAAGCGGGCGATCAGGTCGGTGTGGGTGTAGGAGAAGACGTGGCCCACGTGCAGCGAGCCCGAGACCGTCGGCGGGGGAGTGTCGATGGAGTAGACGTTCTCGCGGGGCTGGGTGCGGTCGAAGCGGTAGGTGTCCTGCTCCTTCCACCGCTGCGCCCAGGTGGACTCGAGGCCCTCGAGCGCCGGCTTGTCCGGTACGACGACAGCGCGCGGGGAGGGCGGCGTCGCGGACGGGTCAGGCTGCTGCGGGGTCTCGGTCATGCCAGGAATGTTACGCAGGAGACTCCCGGGCCGGATAACCCGATCCGTTCTGAGCAGTCGGCGCCCCCGGGGGCCTCACCACACCAGGACCGGCTTGACGACCCTGGCCTCGGCGGAGTCGGCGATCGCCCGCGTGATGTCGGTGAACGGGTAGGGGGCCACCAGCCGGTCCACGTCGAAGCGGCCGGCGGCGGCCAGGGCCAGCAGCCGGGGCACCATCTCGAGGGGGTCGGCGTCGCCCTCGACCACCCCGCGCACGGTCTTGCCGTGCATCATCAGGTCGACGGCGTCGAGGGTGAACTCGGGGGCGCCGAGGCCCAACGTGGCCAGCGTGCCCCGGGGCTGGAGGGCCTGGACGCCCTCGCGGATCACCGCGGGGAGGCTGGTGGTGTCGATGGCGTGCGTGGCGCCGCCGCCGGTGAGCTCGCGGACCCGCTCCACGACGCGGGCGTCCAGCGCGGCCGGATCGATCCCGGTCGCGCCGTACGACTCGGCCACCGCGCGCCGGCTCGGCTGGGGGTCGACGGCGATGATCGTGCCCACCGCGGCGCCGGCGGCAGCGGCGATCGCGGCCAGGCCGACGGCTCCCGCGCCGTAGACCACCAGGCTGTCCTCGGGGTGCGGGGCGAGCACGTCCAGGACGGTCCCCGCGCCGGTCTGGAACGAGCACCCGTAGGGCCCCAGTCGGCTCAGGTCGAGGTCGGCGTCGACGACCACGACGTTGCCGGCCCCGGCGATCGCGTGCCGGGCGAAGCTGGACTGGCCGAAGAACGAGCCGTAGAGGGGTGCGCCGTCGCGGGTGTACGTCGTGGAGCCGTCGTCGCGGAAGCCCAGGTAGTTCAGCTCGACGCTGCGCTCGCAGTAGCCGGGGCGGCCGGCCTTGCAGCGGGCACAGGCGCGACACGACGCGAAGCTCAGCACCACGTGGTCGCCCGGGGAGACGCCGGTGACGCCCGCGCCGACCTCCTCGACGACGCCGGCGCCCTCGTGGCCGAACACCCGCGGGAACATCTCGGCCGGCAACGTGTCGCGCACCGAGAGGTCGGTGTGGCACAGGCCGGTGCCGACGATGCGGACCAGCACCTCGCCGGCCCGCGGGCCGTCGAGGTCCACCTCCTGGGCGGTGAACTCGCCGCCGGGGCTCTCGTTGACCAGCGCCGTGGTCCTCACCGGTCGCGCTCGAGCCAGAAGTAGTAGAGGTCGCCGACCCCGAACGCGGCCTCGAGCTTGCCGTTCATGATGCCCATCAGGGTGTCGGCGTCGACCCGCTTGAAGTGGTCGAGGACCGGCATCCGGTCGTAGACCATCGTCGCGGTGACCTCGCCGCGGAACTCCACCGGCCACAGCGAGGCGTGGCCGCCGCCGGCGGCCTCGGTGTGGGAGAAGAGCGCGCCGTCGGCGTCGCGGCAGATCAGCGGGTGCGCCTCCAGCGGCGCGTCGAAGCGCTTGCCGTGCCAGCCGATCTTGGTCAGCATCCGGCTCGCCGGGTGGCCGGTGGCGAAGTCGCCGCCGCGCCACGGGCCCAGGATCTCCTCGACGCCGACGGCGTCGAGGTCCGCCCACAGCGCGTCCAACTCGGCGGGGTCCGCGGGCGCGGCGCAGCGGAGGTCGTCGAAGCGGCCTCGGGTCACGGTGGTGGGGCTCATCCGGCCAACCTAGACGGTGACAGCTTCACTGTCACGGACGTGCTCAGCGGCGCTGTTGCGCGAAGGCGAGCAGCGACACCGCGACGTAGTCCAGGGCCGGCTCCGTGGCCGCGTAGGCCCGCACGTCGTCGAGGTAGCGGGCGCCTTGGCCGTCGAACTCGGCGAACGAGCCGGCCGAGCAGGCCGGCGCGTAGTCGCCGGGGCGGCCGAGGCCGGAGAGGTCCGCGGCCGCCGTGGGGCCGTTGGCGACCGCGCCGAGGAGCTCGGGACCACCACGGGCGCCGAGGATGCTGGCGACCTGGTGGTGCGGGCAGCGGGGGTAGGTGCTGCCGGCGCCGACCACCAGCGAGGTGCCCCACGCGTTGGTGCCGAGCGCCCAGTCGCGCTGCAGCGCCCCCAGCGCCGCGTAGGAGGCGTCGCCGCTGAGGTCGCGGTAGAGCCGCTCGGTGACCGCCACGCCCAGCGCGAAGTCGGCGCCGGGGTCCTCGTCGCCGCCGTAGCCGAGCGGAGCGGCGTAGCGCCGCTCGGCGATCCGCAGCTGGTGACGCAGGTCGCCGACCAGGTCGGCGCGCGAGACCGCGAGCCGCGGCCGGACCCGGGCCTGGGCGAGGGCGCGGGCCAGGTCGGCGTGGGCGAGGGCGCTCTGGTCGTCGCGGGCCAGCGTGAACCAGCCGTGGTGCGGGCCGTCCAGGTAGGACCTCGCCCAGCGGGCGGCGCGCTGCAGGTCCTGGCGCTGCTGGGCGGGCCCGGCACCCAGGGCCTGCCCGGCCAGCGCGATCTCGGCGGCGCCGAGCTCGAGGTCGTCGCGCCACTCGTCCTCCTCGTAGTAGGAGCGCGGGGTGGTCGTGACCAGCCGGCCGACCTTGCGGGTGCGGGCCGCCTCGAGCACGGCGCGCGCCTTGCGCAGCCAGGAGCGGGCCTGGGCCGGGCGGGTGTCGGCGAGCAGCTGGGCGGCGAGCGCGAACGCCGCGGCGGTGCGGCCGGCCAGGTTGGGGCTGATCGGCTTGCCCGGCGCGTTGGCGGCGAAGACGGGTCGCCGGGCCAGGTAGCGGGTGGCGGCACGGGGACCGGCAGGGAGGGCGTCGTCGGCCTCGGGCAGCCGCCACCGGTCGTGGTCGCCGAGCAGGCCGGGGCGGCCGTCGCCGAGACCGACCTGGTGCAGCAGCTGGCCGCGCCGGTCCAGCCACATCCGGTCCAGCCACCGCGCGCCGTACAGCGCCTCGCGCTCCAGGGCCGGGTCGCGCCGCTCGGCGTCGCGGGCGGCGCTGAGCAGCAGCACGTCGGCGTAGCTCGTGGTCTCGACGAACTTCAGGTAGTCGCCCGCGTCGAACCACCCGCCGCTGACGTCGGCGACCTGCCCGGTGGCGCGCAGGCTGCCGACCAGCCGGCCCCCGCGGTACCTCGGCGCCCGGTGCACCCGAGCCCGGCGGTCGTTGAGGTGGCTCGGGCGGCGGCCCATCACCGAGCCGATCACGTCGCGCCCGTCGCGCTGGGCCTGGAAGAAGCGCACCGCGTTGGCCACCAACGGTGCGTAGAGCTCGCCCGAGCCGATCGAGAACCAGGGCGACTCGCCGCTCAGCCCGTCGCCGAGCACCACCCGGTACCGCCCCGGCGTCCGCACCGCGCTCAGGTCGACCGGGCGCACGTGCGGCCACCGCTCGCTCCAGCGCCCGGTGTCGGCGCCCACCGGCCCGGTCGCGGCCACGGAGCCGTCCGCGCGCACCAGGCGGTACGACGCGCCGGGGACGTCGGCACGGGCCATCACGAACGCCTGCTTCGCGTCGTCGCCCAGGTAGCCGACCTGGTTGACCCGGACCACCGCGGCGGCGTCGTCGACCCGCTCGGGGTCGGCGGCCGCGGCGCCCGGCCCCGCCGGGGCCGCGCCCAGCGCCAGGACGCCGGCCAGGGCGGTGGCCAGGGCGGTGGCCACGGCGCTCGCCCGGGCGGCCGGAGAGGTCAGCGGGTGTCGCCGGAGAGCCCGGTGTCGGCGCAGCATCCCGCGAGCCTGTCACCGATCGGGGTTCGGCGCCCTGTTCGGCCTAGACTCGCAAGGCGATGAGTGATCCCACCCCGGCCACCGGCCCATCCCCCCAGCAGCCCTCCGAGCCGACCCCGGGCTCCCCGCCGGCCGAGCGCCCGCGCCCGGCCCAGAGCGTGGCCGAGGCCGAGGACGCGCTGCTCTCGCGCTGGCCCGAGACGCGCCTGGAGCCGTCCCTGGACCGGATCCGCGCCTTCACCGAGCTGCTCGGCGACCCGCAGCGCAGCTACCCGGTCATCCACCTGACCGGCACCAACGGCAAGACCTCGACCTCGCGGATGATCGACGCGCTGCTGCGCGCCCGTGGGCTGCGCACCGGGCGGTTCACCAGCCCCCACGTGGAGCGCATCAACGAGCGGATCAGCCTGGACGGGGAGCCGCTGTCCGACGAGGACTTCGTGCGCGCCTTCAACGACGTCGCCGCCTACACCCACCTGGTCGACGCTGCCGGGGACCACCCGCTGTCGTTCTTCGAGACCATGGTGGGGATGGGGTTCGCCGCCTTCGCCGACGCGCCCGTGGACGTCGCCGTGGTCGAGGTCGGCCTCGGTGGCGTGTGGGACGCGACCAACGTCGCCGACGGGGAGGTGGCGGTCGTGCTGCCGGTCGCCGTCGACCACGCCCGCTGGCTGGGGGAGACCGCCGCGGAGATCGCGGTGGAGAAGGCCGGCATCATCAAGTCGGGGTCGCGGGCCGTGCTGGCCCAGCAGAGCGAGGAGGTCTCCCGGGTTCTGCTGGAGCGGGCCGCCGAGGTGGGCGCCGGCGTGGTCAGCGAGGGCGTGGACTTCGGCGTGATCTCCCGGGTCCCGGCCCTGGGCGGCCAGATGGTCTCGCTGCAGGGCCTGCGCGGCCGCTACGACGACGTGTTCCTGCCGCTCTTCGGCGAGCACCAGGCGCAGAACGCCGCGGTCGCGCTCGCCGCCGTCGAGGCGTTCGCCGGCGACGAGACCCTCGACGAGGACCTGGTCCGCGAGGCGTTCGCCGAGGTGACCTCGCCGGCCCGGCTGGAGATCATCCGGCGCAGCCCTACCGTGGTGCTCGACGCCGCCCACAACCCCCACGGCGCCGCGGCCACCGCGGCGGCGATCGAGGACTCCTTCGCGTTCAGCCCCCTGATCGGGGTGATCGGCGTGATGGACGACAAGGACCACGAGGGGCTGCTCGCCGCGTTCGAGCCGCACCTGGCCCACGTGGTGTGCACCCAGAACTCCACGCCCCGGGCGATGAGCGCCGAGCGGCTCGCCGTCGCGGCCCGTGAGATCTACGGCCCCGACCGGGTCAGCGTGGCCCCGCGCCTGGTCGACGCGATCGAGGCGGCGGCCACCCTCGCCGAGGCCGGCGAGGCCTTCGGTGGCTCGATCGGCTCCGGCGCGGTCCTGGTGACCGGCTCCGTGGTGACCGCGGGCGAGGCCCGCACGATGCTGAAGGGACGCGCATGAGCGAGAGCGCTGACTCCACGACACCGGCCGCACCGCCGGCCCGCTCCCCGCGGCGCGGGATGTGCGCGGCGATCCTCGCCCTCGAGGCGATCACCCTGGGGCTGACCACCCCGGTGATGGTCACCGTCGCCGACATCGCGCTCGGCCCGGCGCTGGCCGTGGGCCTGGGGCTCACCGTGGTGTGCCTTCTGCTGGCCGGGATGCTGCGCGCCCCGTGGGCCTACACCGCCGGCTGGGTGGTGCAGGCGGCCGCGATCGGGCTCGGCTTCGTGATCCCGATGATGTTCTTCCTCGGTGCGGTCTTCGCGCTGCTGTGGGGCACCGCGGACCTGCTCGGGCGCAAGATCGAGCGAGAGCGGGCCGCGGCGTACGCCGCCTACGAGGCGCAGCGCGAGGCCTGAGGCGCACCTGAGGCTCGGGCTCAGCCCGCCAGCCCGCTGCGCAGCGCCTCGAGCGCCGCGTCCAGCTGGGCGTCGGTGCACCCGCCGAAGCCGACGACCAGCCCGTCCAGCTCGGCGCTGCGGCAGTAGTCGCGCAGCCTGGGGACGTCGAAGCCGGCCCGCCGCGCGGCGGCCACCGCCCGACCGGCCGACGCGGGGTCCAGGAGGACGGCGGCGTACATCCCCGCGGGCGGCCCCGCCAGCTCGCCGTACGGCGCGAGCGCGGCCGCCACCCGGGGCGCCCGCTCGGCGTAGACCCGGCGCGCGGAGCGGACCACCCGGTCGACGTACCCGTCGCGCAGCATCGCCAGCAGCGCGCGCTGGGCGGGCCAGGACGCGGCCTCGTGGGCGTCGGCGCGCAGCGCGTTGATCGTCTCGAGCAGCGCCGGCGGCGCCACCATCCAGCCCAATCGCAGGCTGGGGGAGACCGACTTGGAGGCGGTGCCGAGGTAGCACACGCGCTCGCGGTCCAGCGAGGCCAGCGCCGGGACCGGCGCCACGTCGTAGCGGAACTCCGAGTCGTAGTCATCCTCGAGGACGACCGCGCCGCCGGCGCGCGCGGCGGCGAGCAGCGCGAGCCGATCGGGGCCGGGCATCACCGGCCCGAGTGGGTGCTGGTGGGCCGGTGTGACGTAGGCGGCTCGCACCTCGGCGAGCTCGGTCACCGGGCGCAGCGCGGGCAGGTCCACCACCTCGCGGCCCGCCGCCCGGACGGTGCGCACGGCCGCGCGGTAGCCGGGGTCCTCGACGGCCACCGGCCCGGGCGGCAGCGCGGCGAGCAGATGGCGCAGGCCGTCGGTGGTCCCGTGGGTGATCACGATCTCGTCGGGGTCGCAGACCAGGCCACGCGTCCGGGCGAGACGCTCGGCCAGCGCTCGGCGCAGCTCGACGAGCCCGCGCGCGTCGCCGTACTCCGAGGGCGGCGCGCAGGCCGACACCTCCCGCCAGGCGCGGCGCCATCCGGACGCGTGGCGCGGCTCGATCCAGGGCGTGCCGGTGTCGAGGCGGACCAGGCCCGCCGTCTCCGGGGTGCGGGGGCGCGGCGTGGCGGGGGAGGCCGGGGCACCCGCGGTGGCGACGTAGGTGCCGGCCCCGCGCCGACTCAGCAGCCAGCCCTCGGCCAGGAGCTGGTCGTAGGCCTGCTCGACCACCGCCCGGGCGACGCCCAGGTCGGCGGCCAGCGCGCGGCTGCTGGGCAGGCGCGCACCGCGGGCCACGACGCCGGCGAGGATCGCGCGGCGCACCTGGTCGGAGAGCTGCACCCCGAGCGGGGTCGCCAGCCGGCGGTCCAGCCGCAGCGCCAGCGGGGTGGGCTCCATGGCAGTGTCCTATCGAGAGTGTCCCGTCGCGACTGGCCCGTCGAAAGTGTCCTGGCGAAGTGTCGCAGAAGTGGCCCGTGACCGCAGGCCACTCGCGAGGCCACGATGGTCCGGTGACCACGATCCCGCCGCTGTCTCCCACCGCCCGCACCACCGTGACCCGCGGGCGCAACCGCGCCGTCGCCGACCGGGCGGCGCTGTGGAGCCTGCTGGACGAGGCCCTGCTGTGCCACCTCGCCCTGGACGCCGGCGAGCATCCCGTGGTGCTGCCGACCGCGTTCGGGGCGGACCCGGACGGCCCCGACGAGGGGGGCACGCTCTACCTGCACGGGTCCGTGGCCGCCGGCTGGGTGCGTCGCGCGCCGCAGCGCACCGTGTGCGTCGCCCTCACCGTGCTCGACGGCCTGGTGACCGCGCGCTCGGCCTTCCACCACTCGATGAACTACCGTTCCGCGGTCGTGATCGGCCGTCCGCGGCTGGTCACGGACCCGGCGGAGAAGGAGCGGGCGCTGGGGCTGATCGTCGACCAGATGGTGCCGGGGCGCAGCGCGACGCTGCGGGCCAGCACCCGCAAGGAGCTCGCCGCCACCGCGGTGCTCGCGCTCTCCCTGCACGAGGCCTCGGTCAAGGCGCGGGAGGGCGGGCCCGTGGACGACCCGGACGACGTGGCGGCGGGGATCTGGGGCGGACACGTGCCGATGCGGCTGGTCGCGCAGGCGCCGGTTCCGGCCCCCGAGGCAGGCGGGCCGGTGCCACTCGACGTACGCGCCCGAGTGACCGCCCTGGGGGCTCGCTAGGCTGCCAGCCATGACGCAGCGCACCCTGGTCCTTCTCAAGCCCGACACCGTCGCCCGTGGCCTGATCGGCACGGTCCTGGCCCGCTACGAGGCCAAGGGCCTCAACGTGGCGGCCATGGACCTGCGCACGATCGACGCCGAGCTCGCCGACGCCCACTACGCCGAGCACGTGGAGAAGGACTTCTACCCGCCGCTGCGCGACTTCGTCACCAGCGGTCCTCTGGTCGCACTGGTGCTCGAGGGCTCGCACGCCGTCGAGATCGTGCGCCAGCTCAACGGCGCCACCGACGGCCGCACCGCCACCCCCGGCTCGATCCGCGGCGACTTCAGCATCTCCAACCGCGAGAACCTCGTGCACGGCTCGGACTCCGAGGAGTCGGCCGAGCGGGAGATCGCGCTCTGGTTCCCCGGCCTGTAGACCCCAGGTCCGCGGGCCCGATCGACCGGTAGCCCCAGCGCGCCATCCACAGGCGGGCCGATCCGTCGTTTTCCGCGGCACGGGTCGGGCAGCATCGCGCCATGAAGCTCCAGCGACACCGTGGGCCCCTCGACGACCCCTTCCTCAGCGCCGTGCGGCGTCGCCACCGCGACGTCGACGTGGTGCTGCTGCCGCCGGCGGCGCCCAGGTCGCACGAGGCCGGGGCTCCGCTCTCGACGGTCGAGACGGCGCAGGAGCGGGTGGCCGAGGTCGGGGCCACCCTCGAGCGCCTGTGGCGACGGCTCGCCGACGGGCCGGGCGCCACCCTGCGGGCCCGCGAGGACGCCCTGGTGGCCGGTCCGAGGGTCGGCGCCGTCGAGGCGCGCAGCCGAATGCTCGTCGACGCCGCCGACGGCGCGGTGGTCCTGGAGCGCCTCGCCGAGACGCTCGCCGCGGACGGCTGGCGCGTCGAGCACGCGGACGGTGCCGTGCTCCGGCTCACCGGCACCGGGGCCGGTGAGCGGCTGCGCGCGACCCACGCCCGGGGCAGCGCCACGCTGATGCTCGAGGTGCGCTCCGACCCACTGGAGGTCGGTCCCGCGCTGGCGGGGCGGCTGCTGGGCGCGGCGCGATGAGGCTGGTCCCGCTGGAGGTCGGCGCCGTCTCCCGTGCCTGGGACGAACAGCACCTGGACCTGATCTCCGCGGCGAGCCAGATCGCGGACGCGCCGACCGAGGGGTTCACCCGCGAGGTCGCCGGGACCGCCGCCCGGTTCACCGCGGCGTGGCGAAGACACGTCGCCGCGCTGGCGGCCGATGCGGAGAGCCGGGCCGACGCTCTGCGCGACTCGATCCGGGACTTCCTGGAGACCGACGCCCGGGTCGCGGGCTCGCACGCCGCGCTCGCGTCGTACCTCAGCGAGCGGCGATGAGCGCGGGGGCCGGCCAGGCGGGCCCCGGTGACGTGGCCATCCCGGCGCGCCCGCACGCCGTGCCCGCGCTGGCGGTGGACGTCGGCGCGATCGAGCGGTTCGTGCGCGACCTCGGCGCCGCCAGCGCGCAGATCGACGACCTCGGCACGTTCGTGGCCGGCGCGGCCCGGGTGCCGAGCTGGGAGGGCGATGCGGCGTTCGCTTACCACCGGGCCATCCGCGGTCCCGGCGAGCTGGCCGACGCGATGTCGCTGGCGCTGCGCCGGGTGGTCCGGGTCGGCGGCGCGCACGCCGAGGCGATGACCGAGCTGGGGGCACGGCGCGAGTCGCTCGCCGAGGAGCGCGCGGAGCTGGCCCGCGGGATCGACCAGCTGTGGCAGCGGGCCCGGGCAGCCGAGGACGCCGCCACGCTGCGCCCGGACGCCCGTCGTCTGGCGGAGCGCGCGGACGCCTTCGAGACCGCTCGCCAGGAGTGGGTCCGCGACGTGGCGCGCGAGGAGCGCGCGATGATCGAGGCGTTCGAGGCGGCGACGTCGCTGGACCAGGTACGCCGACGCTACTCAGCGGTGAGCGACCCTGCCGACGCGGCGCTCGACCGACTCCCGCGCGGGGCCACCGTGGCGCAGGTGGCCGCGTGGTGGGCCTCCTTGAGCCCCGCCGAGCGACGCGCCATCGGCTACGCCTCGCCCGGGGCGATCGGCAACCTCGACGGCATTCCCGCCCCGGCCCGCGACGCCGCCAACCGGGTCGCGCTCGCCCGGGACCTGCACGAGCTGGAGATGCTCGAGGACCGGGGACTGCTGAGCGCCGACGAGCAGGCGGCCCTGGCCAACGCGCGTGCCGCCCAGCAGGCGATGAGACGGATGGCGGACGCCGTCGACCCGCGCACGCTCGAGCCGGTCCCGGTCCAGCTCTACCTCTACGACCCCGCGGCATTCGGGGGCGACGGCCGGGTGGCCCTCGCGCTCGGCGACCTCGCGACCGCCCGCAACGTCGCGGTCATCGTGCCGGGGTTCAGCGTCGACGCGGCCAGCGTCCCGGGGCTCGCCGACCGGGCGATCAACGTCTACGAGGCCGCGCGCTACGACGGGTCGGCAGCCTCGACCGCCTCGATGACCTGGATCGGCTACGACGCCCCCGACAACCTCGTGGGCGGCGCCGACGGCTTCGCGGTGCTCGGCGAGCACCTCGCCAGGCAGGGAGGCGAGCGGCTCTCCGACCTGGTCGACGGGCTGCGTGGCTCGCGGGTGGGGGAGCCCGCGCACCTCACGGTGATCGGCCACAGCTACGGCGCGACGACGACCGGGCACGCGGCCACCGGCGACGGCCTGAGCGCGGACGAGATCGTCCTGCTCGGCAGCCCGGGAGCCGGGGACGACGCCCACCAGGCGAGCGACCTGGGCGTCGGCGAGGAGCACGTCTGGGTGGGCCGCAACAGTCGCGACGCGGTCTCGATGCTCGGCGACCAGGGCTGGGTCAACCTCGGCAACGCCGGTCTCGGGCTGGGCGATGACCCCAGCAGCGATGACTTCGGGGCCCGGCGCTTCGAGGCGGAGGCGGTGGACCGCGACCTGGCGCGCCCCGACCTGTGGAACTCGCTGGCCGACCACTCCAAGTACTTCGACCACGACTCCGAGTCGCTGGCCAACATCGCCCAGGTGGTCAACGCCGACTACGACGACGTGGGGCTGGCCCCGCACACCCGCGACCCGTTCGTCGGCGAGCCGCACGACCCCGAGTGGGACCGCACCCCGGGGGCCGGGTGGACGCGGCACCGATGAGATGTCGGGGGGTGGCGCTGGCGGTGGCGGTGGCGGTGGGCGCAGCGCTGGCGGGGAGTCTCGCGGGGTGCGCCCCGGAGGGGGACACCGACGCCGAGCCGCGACTGGAGCAGCAGCGCGCGCAGGTGCGCGCCGACGCCCGGGACCTCGTGCCGCGCCTGGCCCGGACGACCGGAGGAGACATCGCCCGCAGCGACGGCCGCTTCGCGGGCTGCCACAGCGCCGATCCCGGGCTGGAGTACCGCGACTTCTCCTACGGCGTCGTCGTGCGCCTCGACCTGGTCGGGCGGCAGCCGGCTCTGCCGAGGCTCGGCGAGACGCTGCGAGCGAGGGGCTACGCGGTGGGGGAGCAGACCTCCGACGGGGACGGCACGACGCTGTCCGCGACCCGCCCGGGCAGCGACGTACGCGTCGGGCTCACCGAGTACGCCGGGGACGGCGGGCACCACCTGCTGGTCGGGCTGCGCGGGCCCTGCGTCGAGGTGCCACCGGAGCGCCGCGCGACCTGGGCCGAGCGGCGCGAGCGCGAGCCGCTGGGCCTCGAGCAGCCGGCACCCTAGCCACGGGCCGGCGAGCGTGTCCTGCCGGGAACTCGGCCCCGCGCCTCTTACCCTCGTCGCAGGGTCGGCTGTCGGTCGACCACCTTCCCCCAGTTCGATCGACCCTGCGAGGCATCACGGCATGGCGAAAAGCTTCATCGGTCGGGACATGGCCGTGGATCTCGGCACCGCCAACACCCTGGTCTACGTCCGGGGCAAGGGCGTGCTCCTCGACGAGCCGTCGGTCGTCGCGCTGAACGCGACCACCAACGAGATCCTCGCGGTCGGCCACGAGGCCAAGCGGATGATCGGGCGCACCCCCGACAACATCACCGCGATCCGGCCGCTCAAGGACGGCGTGATCGCCGACTTCGAGGCGACCGAGCAGATGCTGCGCTTCTTCATCCGCCAGGTGCACCGCCGCCGGTACTTCGCCAAGCCCCGGATGGTGATCTGCGTGCCCAGCGGCATCACCGCGGTGGAGCAGCGGGCGGTCAAGGAGGCCGGGTACCAGGCCGGCGCACGGCGCGTCTACATCGTCGAGGAGCCGATGGCCGCCGCCATCGGGGCCGGCCTGCCGGTGCACGAGGCCACCGGCAACATGGTCGTCGACGTCGGCGGCGGCACCACCGAGGTCGCGGTGATCTCGCTGGGCGGCATCGTCACCTCGCTGAGCGTGCGCACCGCCGGCGACGACCTCGACCAGGCGATCATCGCGTGGATGAAGAAGGAGTACTCCCTGATGCTGGGGGAGCGCACCGCCGAGGAGATCAAGATGACCCTCGGCTCGGCGTTCCCGCTGCCCCAGGAGCCCGAGGCCGAGATCCGCGGCCGGGACATGGTCTCCGGTCTCCCGCGCACCGTCGTGGTCTCCAGCGCCGAGGTCCGCCAGGCGCTCGAGGAGCCGCTGCACGCGATCGTCGACGCCGTGCGCGCCACCCTCGACCAGACCCCTCCCGAGCTCGCCGGCGACATCATGGACCGCGGGATCGTGCTCACCGGCGGCGGCGCGCTGCTGCGTGGGCTCGACGAGCGGCTGCGTCACGAGACCGGGATGCCCGTGCACGTGGCCGAGGAGCCGTTGACGTCGGTGGCCCTGGGCGCCGGTAAGTGCGTCGAGGAGTTCGAGGCCCTCCAGCAGGTCCTGGTCTCCGACCCGCGGCGGTTCTGATGGCGGCACCCGATCTGCGCCGCAACGGCGTCGACCGCGAGAAGCGCTGGCGCGGACTCGACCGCCTCGAGGCGCGCTCGCGACCCTCGCGCGCCGTGCTCGCCGCGCTGGTGCTGGCGAGCCTGAGCCTGATCACCCTCGATGCCCGGGGCGGGGCCGACTCGCCGCTCGAGCCGGTCCGCCGGGTCGCGGGCGAGGCGCTCGGGCCGGTGGAGTCCGCGACCGCCGGCGTGGTGCGTCCCTTCACCGCGGTCCCCGACTGGTTCCGCTCCAAGCGCTCGCTGCGCGAGGACCTCAACGCGCTGGAGGCCGAGAACTCGGCCCTGCGCCAGCAGGTCGCCACCAGCGACCTGGACCGCAACCGGCTCGCCGAGCTCGACGGCCTCACCACCGTGGCCCGCGAGTCGGGCCGCGCGCTGGTCCCCGCCCGGGTGATCGCCCTGGGGCCGATGCAGTCGTTCTCGCGGACCGTCACCATCGACGCCGGCACGAACGCGGGCATCGACGCCGACATGACCGTGCTCAACAACGACGGGCTGGTCGGCCGGGTGCTGCGCGCGACCCGGACGACGGCCACGGTGCTGCTGATCCTCGACGCCGACTCGGTCGTCGGCGGCCGGGTGGGCCGGTCGATGGAGGTCGGCTTCCTGCGCGGCCGCGGCGTCATCGGCGACCAGGGCCGCCTCGACCTCGAGCTGGTCGACGGCGCGGTCGTCCCGGCCGAGAGCGACGTCGTGGTGACCTGGGGCAGCGACGGCGGCGCGCCGTACCTGCCGGGGATCCCGATCGGCGAGGTCACCCAGGTCTACAGCAGCCCGCGCGAGACGTCGCGGCGTGCGGTGATCCGCCCCTTCGTGGACTTCAGCGCCCTGGACCTGGTCGGGGTGGTGGTCGCCTCGGGGACCCGCAGCGACCGGGCCGTGATCGAGGCCGACGGGAGCATCGAATGAGCGCCGTGCGCGTCGCGCTGGCCGCGCTGGCCGTCGTCGTGGCGGTCGTGCTCCAGGTCACCGTCTTCTCCCACGTCGCCTGGGAGGGCGTCGTGCCCAACCTGTGCCTGCTGGTCGTGGTCGCCACCGCCCTGACGCTCGGCCCTCAGCCGGCCGCGGTGCTCGGCTTCTTCGCGGGCCTGTCCCTGGATCTGGCCCCGCCGGCCGACCACGTGGCCGGGCGCTGGGCGCTGGCGCTGGTCGTGGTCGGCTACCTCGCCGGCCGGGTCCGCCAGGAGGCGCGCCCCTCGGTCACCGCGGTGGTCGCCACGGTGGCCGCCTCCTCGTTCGTCGGCACCTCGATCTTCGCGCTCAGCGGCCTGATCCTCAAGGACCCGGTGGTCAGCGTCCCGGACCTGCTGCAGGTCATCGTGATCGGCGTGGCCTGGGACGTGGTGCTCACGCCGTTCGTGCTGCCGCCGCTGATGACGCTGCTCAGCCGGCTCCAGCCGCACCGGGTCGCCGCATGACCGGGCGCGAGCGCGCCGCCCGACGCAGCCGGCTTCGGCTGATCGTGGTCCAGGTGCTGGTGCTGTCGCTGTTCGCCACCCTGTTCGCGCGGCTGTGGTACCTCCAGGTCCTCGGCGGCGAGCAGTACCAGGCGCAGGCCGCCTCGCAGTCCGTGCGCGAGGTGGTCGTCCAGCCCCAGCGCGGCCTGATCGTGGACGCGATGGGCCGCCCGCTGGTGGCCAACCGCACCTCCTGGGCGATCTCGATCGACCGCACCCTGCTCGGCAAGCTCGACGAGCCCGCGCAGCTGCAGGTGCTGCGGCGGGTGGGCCGGGCGACCGGGCTCACCGTGCCCCGGCTGCGCGCCAGGCTCCTCGACTGCGGGGACGCCGGCGCGGTCGCCGGCAGCTGCTGGAACGGCTCGCCGTACCAGCCGGTCCCGGTCGCCTACGACGTGGAGAAGTCCGTCGCGCTCGGCATCCTCGAGCAGCCCGAGGACCACCCCGCGGTGGTGGCCGAGGAGCACAGCGTGCGCGCCTATCCCCAGCCGTACGGCGTGAACGCTGCCCACCTGCTGGGCTACCTGAGCCCGATCACCGAGGACGAGCTCGACGCCGCCGAGGAGGACGGCGACGCCTCGGTCAACGGCGCCTCCTCCGTGGGCCGAGCCGGCGTGGAGCGGCAGTACGACGAGTGGCTGCGCGGGATGCCGGGCTACAACCGGGTCGCGGTCGACTCGATGGGCCGGGTGCTCGGCGACGACGGCGCCGTCGAGTCCCAGCCGGGCGACACCCTGGTCACCTCGATCGACGCGAAGGTCCAGGGCGTCGTCGAGCGCCAGCTGGCCCAGACGATCAAGACGGCGCGGGCCACCCGCGACACCGTGACCGGGCGCAACTACGTCGCCGACTCCGGTGCCGCGGTCGTGCTCGAGGCCGACACCGGCCGGGTGGTGGCGATGGCCAGCCAGCCGACCTACGACCCCGAGGTGTGGGTCGGCGGGATCAGCGAGAAGCAGCTGCGCCGGCTGTACTCGGAGAAGGCCGGGACGCCGCTGCTGCAGCGGGCCACCCAGGGCCAGTTCGCACCCGGCTCGACCTGGAAGCCGTTCATGACCGCCGGCGCCCTGACCAACGGCTACACGCCCAACACCCAGCTGGCCTGCTCCTCGTCGTTCCGGGTCGGCAACCGCGACTTCAAGAACTACGAGTCCGGTGCCTACGGCTCGATCGGCTTCGCCAAGGCCCTCGAGGTCTCGTGCAACACGTTCTTCTACCGGATCGGCTACGACTACTGGCAGCGGTTGGGCTCCGACGTCGCGGACGTCAGCGCGAAGGACCCCCTGGTCGCCGCGGCGAAGCAGTTCGGGTTCGGTGCGGAGACCGAGATCGACCTGCCGGGTGAGGCACCGGGGCGGATCGCCGACCGGCGCTGGAAGCGCGCCTACTACGAGTCGCAGAAGGACTACTACTGCGGCCTGGCCGAGAAGCCGAAGGACGACAAGACCAGCGACTTCGTCTACCGCTTCGCTCGTGAGTTCTGCATCGAGGGCTTCGCCTACCGGGCGGGGGACGCGGTCAACTTCGCCATCGGCCAGGGCGACACCCTCGTGACGCCGCTGCAGCTGGCGCGCGCCTACGGCGCACTGGCCAACGGCGGCACCCTCTACGAGCCCCGGGTCGGCAAGGCCATCGTCGGCGCCGACGGCGAGATCAAGCGCCGGATCATGCCGAAGAAGGCGGGTCGCGTCGACGTCCCCGGCAAGGTCATCGACTACATCGACGGGGCGCTGAAGAGCGTCACCCGGGTCGGCACGATGGCGTGGCGGATGGGCGGCTTCCCGCTCGACGACGTGGTGATCCGCTCGAAGACGGGCTCGGCGGAGGTCTACGGCAAGCAGTCGACGTCGTGGGTCGCGTCGTACTCCGACGACTACGTGGTGGTCATGATGGTCTCCCAGGGCGGCACCGGCTCGGGCACCTCCGGCCCGGCGATCCGCAAGATCTGGGAGTCGCTGTACGGCGTGCGCGGCGACCGGGTGGTACCGGCCCAGGCCGCGATCCCCGGCACGAGCCCGCCCGCGCAGCTCCCGACGTTCGCCGAGGACGGCTCGATCCTGCCGCCGCCGAGGAGGAAGGGCTGATGGCTACGCGTACCCCCGTCCGCGGCGCCGGCCAGGCGGCCAGCCGGCTGCGGGCCCCCGGCATCGACTGGGTGCTGATGGTGGCCGTGCTGGTCCTGGTGCTGCTCGGCACCGTCCTGGTCTGGTCGGCCACGTCCTCGCGCGAGGACCTGACGTTCGGCGACCCCACGGCGTACCTCAAGAAGCAGCTGGTCAACGTCGCGATCGGCCTGGTCCTGATGGTGATCGTGCTGGCCACCGACCACCGGTGGGTGCGCATCGTGGCGCCGCTGGTCTACCTGGCCTCGCTGGTGGGCCTGGTCCTCGTCCTCGCCATGGGCAGCACCATCAACGGCTCGCGCTCGTGGGTGCAGCTGGGCGGGATGTCGATCCAGCCCTCGGAGTTCGCGAAGCTGGCCGTGGTGATCGCGATGGCGCTGCTGGTGGCCGAGCGGATGGAGGGGTCCTGGCGCCGCGGCGTCGGCACCGTCGAGGTGGTCGGGATGCTCGCCATCGCCGCCGTCCCCGCGGCCCTGATCCTGGGGCAGCCGGACCTCGGCACCATGCTCGTGCTCACCGCGACGGTGTTCGGCGTCCTCGCCGTCTCCGGGGCGCCGCGGCGCTGGCTCCTCGGACTGCTCGGCGTCGGCGCGGTCGCGGCCGCCGTCGGCGTCGCCGCCGGTGTCCTCAAGGACTACCAGGTCGACCGGTTCATGGCCTTCACCAACCCCGACCTCGACCCCCGAGGCGCCGGCTACAACGTCGAGCAGGCTCGGATCGCAGTCGGCAACGGCGGGCTGTTCGGGCAGGGGCTCTTCGACGGCTCGCAGACCCGGGCCGGCTTCGTGCCCGAGCAGCACACCGACTTCATCTTCACCGTCGCCGGCGAGGAGCTCGGCCTGCTCGGCGCCGGGCTGCTGATCGCGCTGATGTGCGTGGTCATCTGGCGGGCGCTCTCGATCGCGGTGCAGTCCGAGGACGTCTTCGGCCGGGTGGCCGCCGCCGGCATCGCCTGCTGGTTCGGCTTCCAGGCCTTCCAGAACGTCGGCATGTGCCTGGGCATCATGCCGGTCACCGGCGTCCCGCTGCCCTTCGTGTCGTACGGCGGGTCGTCGATGTTCGCGGGCATGCTCGCGATCGGTCTGCTGCAGAACATCCACCTGCGCTCCACCGCGCAGCTGCCGACGCGCTACGTGATGCAGCAGCGCTCGCTGGTCGGGCGCTGACGACCCGGAGACCGGGCGGTGAAGGCGGAGGTGGGCGGTGTCCCGGTCCGCCTTCGTGACCCTGAGGGGCCCGCGATCACGGAGCCGAGTGCGGCCCGAGATCTTTTTTCGCTCGTTGTCCACAGATTGGGACCAGGGCGCCTCTGTGGGGGCCGGACTGTCGGTGGTCGCTGCTTGAGTGAGTGTCATGGAGATCACACTCGGCCCCGCAGATGGCACCGGTGACGGTGGCGCTGGTGGTGCGGTCGCGGTGGTCTCCCGGGCTGAGGAGGCTCTGGCGGGGTTGGACTCGGTGCTGTGGGCCGGCCGGACCTCTGAGGAGTTGATGGACGGGGTCGGTGCGTTGGAGGGGCTGCGGGCGCATCTGGCGGCGGTGGAGGCAGTGTTGCTGGCCGAGGTCCACGCCCGTGCCGCGGCCAAGAGCGAGCGGGCGTGGGCCTCGACCGGGGACTGGTTCACCCATGTGGGTGGGCTGCGCCGTGCGCAGGGCAAGCGGGCGGTCGACCACGCCGGGCTGTTGTGCGCCGACCGGCAGGCGACGTTGGCCGCGTTGCGCGCGGGCCGGGTCTCGCCCGAGCAGGCCGGGGTGATCGTGGACGCGGTCGAGCAGCTGCCGCGCAACCCGCGTCTGCGTGCGGAGGCTGAGGCGCTGTTGCTGGGTGAGGCCGAGCGCCTTGATGCCTCGGAGCTGGCCAAGGCCGCGCGGCACCTGGTTCATGTCGTCGACCCCGAGCGGACCGAGCGGGATCTGGAGAAGGCGCTGGACCGTGCGGAGCGGGCGGCGCACCTGGACCGGTTCCTGTCCCTGGTCGACGACGGCGCCGGCGGGGTCCGGGTGAAGGGGCGTGGGTCGGTGGAGGACGCCGCGGTGCTGAAGGCCGCGCTGTTGCCGTTGACGAAGCCGCAGCCGGCGTTGAGCGACGACCCCGACGAGGGGTGTGGCGGGCAGGTGCTGGATCCGCGTGATCATGGGGCGCGGTTGTGGGATGCGCTGATCCAGACCGCGCAACATGCCTTGGACACCGATCAGGCACCGGAGTCGCATGGCGCCCGGCCGCGGGTCACGGTCACCCTCGACTACACGGCCCTGACCGGGTGCCTGGACCGTCGGGCATCCACGACCGGCCGTACCTCAGGCAGCACCTGGGCTGACAGCACCGCCGCCGGTGCGGGCGACATCGACTGGTCGTTGCTGGGGTCCGCGTTGCCTGATGACCTGGCCTCGGGGCTGGGGGTCACCGACGAGGGCCTCACCCTGTCCGCGGCCACCGCCCGGCGGTTGGCCTGTGACGCCGACCTGATCCCCGTCGCGTTGGGCGGCCCCGGCGAGCAGCTCGACGTCGGCCGCGCCCACCGCCTGGTCACCCCCGCACTGTGGCGCGCCCTCGTCGTTCGCGACCGGCACTGTGCGTTCCCGGCCTGCACCCGGCCCCCGGTGATGTGCCACGCCCACCACCTCACCCACTGGGCCGACGGCGGCACCACCGCACTCGACAACCTGGTACTGGTCTGCGGCCACCACCACCGCACGCTGCACCACACCCCCTGGCAGGTCCGACTCAACGCCCACGACCGGCTACCGGAGTTCCAGCCACCCCCACCCCGCAGGGAGCCCCACCACTGCCACGGCCAGCACCACGAGCACCGCCAGCACCACGACGGCCACGACGGCCACAGCCCACACACCGACTGCCCGGCCCCGGACCCGGCCCCGCCCGACTGGCCCCGCCACCGGCCCCGCCGCGAGTAACTCGCCCGCGCCTGTCTCAGGGCGTGGCAGGCGGTGGGATGCGAGCATGGCCCCATGAGCGAGCACATCGAGGAGACCGTCGACCCCGCGATCGGCGAGGCGGTGCAGGCAGTCAGCAACCGGTTCGGTGTCAAGGGACTGGAGGATCTGATCGCACTGGCGGAGGTCGAGCTGCAGCGGGCCAGGCGCGCGCTCGAGGAACTGGCACCCACCGACGAATGAGCGCGTGTGGCCGAGGGCGACGTACCCTTGGAGGCTGACCCCCCGCCCGCGATCCCATGAGGTTCCGACGTGTCCGTGCCTGGTCTCGACCAGCGAAGCCCCGAGTCCGTCTTCCCCCGGCTGGAGCCGAAGCTCCCGTCGGTGCAGAAGCCGATCCAGTACGTCGGCGGTGAGCTGAACTCGACCGTCAAGGAGTGGGACTGCGCGCCGGAGGGGCCGACCGTGCGGTGGGCCCTGATGTACCCCGACGCGTACGAGGTCGGCCTGCCCAACCAGGGTGTGCAGATCCTCTACGAGGTGCTCAACGAACGCGACTGGATCGTGGCCGAGCGCACCTATTCGGTGTGGGCGGACATGGAGAAGGTGATGCGCGAGGGCGACGAGCTCGGGCCCATCCCGCAGTTCACCGTCGACTCGCACCGCTCGGTGCGCGCCTTCGACCTGTTCGGCGTCAGCTTCTCCACCGAGCTGGGCTACACCAACCTGCTCAACGCCCTCGACCTCGCCGGGATGGCGCTGCACGCCGTCGACCGCACCGACGACGACCCCGTCGTGATCGCGGGCGGCCACGCGGCGTTCAACCCCGAGCCGATCTCCGACTTCATCGATGCCGCGGTGCTCGGCGACGGCGAGGAGATCGTGCTGGCCATCTCCGAGGTGGTCCGGGAGTGGAAGGCGCAGGGTCGCCCCGGCAACACCGAGCTCGGCCTGTCGGGTCGCGACGAGCTGCTGCGCCGGCTCGCGGTCAGCGGTGGGGTCTACGTCCCGAAGTTCTACGACGTCACCTACACCCCCGACGCGGAGATCGCCGCCGTGGTGCCCCGCCTGCCCGGCGTGCCCGCCCGAGTCCGCAAGCACACGCTGATGGACCTCGACGCCTGGCCCTACCCGGCCAAGCCGCTGGTGCCGCTGGCCGAGACGGTGCACGAGCGGTTCAGCGTGGAGATCTTCCGCGGCTGCACGCGCGGCTGCCGCTTCTGCCAGGCCGGGATGATCACCCGCCCGGTGCGCGAGCGCTCCATCGAGACCATCGGCGCCATGGTGGAGAACGGCATCCGCAAGTCCGGCTTCGACGAGGTCGGCCTGCTGTCGCTGTCCAGCGCCGACCACACCGAGATCGCCGAGGTCGCCAAGGGCCTGGCCGATCGCTACGAGGACTCCAACGTCTCGCTGAGCCTGCCCAGCACCCGCGTCGACGCCTTCAACATCAACCTCGCCAACGAGTTCTCCCGCAACGGCCGTCGCTCCGGGCTGACGTTCGCGCCCGAGGGCGGCTCCGAGCGGATGCGCCGGGTGATCAACAAGATGGTCACCGAGCAGGACCTGATCAACACCGTCGCCGCGGCGTACTCGCACGGCTGGCGGCAGGTGAAGCTCTACTTCATGTGCGGGCTGCCCACCGAGACCGACGAGGACGTGCTCGAGATCGCCGACCTGGCACGCAAGGTCATCGCGAAGGGCCGCGAGGTCGCGGGCACCAACGACATCCGCTGCACCGTGTCCATCGGCGGCTTCGTGCCCAAGGCGCACACGCCGTTCCAGTGGGCCGGCCAGCTCGACCACGAGACCACCGACGCCCGGCTGAAGAAGCTGCGCGACGTGATCCGCGCGGACAAGAAGTTCGCCCGCGCCATCGGCTTCCGCTACCACGACGGCAAGCCCGGCACCATCGAGGGCCTGCTCTCGCGCGGTGACCGCCGGGTCGGGCGGATCATCGAGGAGGTGTGGCGCGACGGTGGCCGCTTCGACGGCTGGAGCGAGCACTTCTCCTATGACCGTTGGGTGGCCTCCGCGGAGCGGGCGCTGGCCGGCACCGGTGTCGACCTCGACTGGTACACCACCCGCGAGCGCGGCTACGACGAGGTGCTGCCCTGGGACCACCTCGACTCCGGTCTCGACAAGGACTGGCTGTGGGCCGACTGGGAGGACGCCGTCCAGGCCGGGGACCCGAACGCCGAGATCCCCGAGGTCGAGGACTGCCGCTGGACGCCGTGCTACGACTGCGGGGTCTGCCCTTCGATGGACACCGACATCCAGATCGGGCCCACCGGTCGCCAGCTCCTCCCGCTCAGCGTCGTCTGAGCCCCGCCGAGTCGGCGCGACCGCGCGAGCTTGCGCCGACTCGGCGTCGTACGGGCGCGAGGTTGCGCCGACTCGGCGGTCAGGGGAGCTGGTCTTCTATGTGGGCGGGGCGGGCGCAGTAGAGGCCGACCGCCAGCTGGGGGATGACCAGGGCCAGCAGGAAGCTGATCGGCCAGGTCCAGCCGTCGGTGGCGTCGTAGAGCGCGCCGACGATGAACGGCCCGGCGGCGGCGATCAGGTAGCCCGCCGACTGGGTGAAGCCGGAGAGGGCGGCGGTCCCCGAGGGAGTGCGCGAGCGCAGCCCGATCATGGTGAGCACCAGCGGGAACGTGCAGGCGCCGATGCCGATCAGCAGTGCCCACAGCGGCGCGAGCCGGTACGGCGCGAGGATCAGGCCGAGGTAGCCGACGGGGTAGCACGACATCACCGCCAGCAGGATCCCGCGCTGGTCCGTACGCCGGGCGGCGGCGGCCGGCAGCCACAGGGAGAGCGGGATGCTCACCGCGGCCACGATGCCGAGGATCAGCCCGGCGGCGGTCGCCGACCAGCCGCTGTCACGCCACAGCTGGGCGAACCAGCCGAAGACCGCGTAGGCGTGGATCGACTGCAGCCCGAAGAACACCGCCATCGCCCAGCCCAGCCTGGTCCGCGCGACCTCCCCGAGCCGCACCCCGCGCCCACCGGGCTCGAGGTGGCGGTCGTGGGCGAACAGTCGGACCCAGGGGAGCGCGGCGACCAGTGCCAGCAGCGCCCACGCGCCGATGCCGGCCCGCCAGCCGCCGCCCGCCTCGGCGATCGGCACGGTGAGCATCAGCGCGCTGGTGATGCCGACGGCCATCGCGGTCGTGTAGAGCGCGGTGACCCGGCCGACCCGGTCGGGGAAGTGCAGCTTCACCAGCGAGGGCAGCAGCACGTTGGCGGTCGCCATCCCGGCCAGCGCCAGCGCGGACAGCGCCAGGAAGGGCGGCGTGGAGGAGACCGCCGCGCGACCGCCCAGACCCAGCACGACCGCGAGCAGGCTGAGCAGCGTGACCCGGTGCACGCCGATCGCCCGGGCCAGGGCGGGCGCAGTCGCCCCGAACGCCGCGAACGCGACGACCGGCAGCGAGGTGAGCAGGCCGGCGGTGGTGTGCGACATCCCGACGCCGTCGGTGACCTCGGCCAGCACCGGCCCCACGCTGACCGCGGCCGGACGCAGGTTGAACGCCAGCAGGATCAGCCCGGCGAGCATCAGCCAGGGGGCGACCCCCGCCGCCCCGGCACCCGCGCTCGTGGGCGCGCCGGGGTCGCCGGGGGAGGATGGCGCGGGACTGCCACCTGCGCGACGGCGCTCAGGCTGAGCTGCGGGCTGAGGTTCGGACACGCGGCGATGCTCTCAGGCGTACTGTGACGCCCGCGGTCGGGGCGCCCGCTGCGTGGGAGTCGCCGGCCGGGGCCCGGCGAGCCGGGCAGGACAGGCAGAGGACAGGCAGCCAGGACAGGCAGGACAGGGATGCGGCACATCACCGACGACGAGCGCCGGGCCCGCGTCGCCGTACGGCACGGGCTGACGCAGCACACGCGCTTGCCCGACGCCGTGGCCGCGACCCGGGCGATGACGGTCCTGCACGCCACCGAGCCGGCCACCGTGCACCTGTCGCTGGCCGCCCGGATGGACGCGCCGTCCCTCGCCGACGTCGACGCCGCGCTGTACGACCAGCGCACGCTGGTCAAGCAGCTCGCGATGCGCCGCACACTGTTCGTCTTCCCCCGCGACCTGCTGCCGGCGGCGTGGGGGAGCGCCTCGGCGCGGGTCGCCACCACCCAGCGGACCCGACTCGCCAAGGACGTCGAGGCCTCCGGGATCGCAGGCGACGGGGCGCGCTGGCTGGACACCGCCTGCGCCGCCGTCGAGGAGCGCCTCGCCGGCGGCGACGAGCTCACCGCCCAGGAGCTGCGCGAGCAGCTGCCCGAGCTCGAGGGCCGGTTCGTGGCGACGCCCGAGAAGAGCTACGGCGGGTCGTTCCCGGTGGCGCCGCGAGTGCTCACCGTGCTCGGCGCGCAGGCGCGGGTGGTGCGCGGCCACAACGCCACCCACTGGCGCGGGTCACGCCCGCGCTACGCGGCGATGCGGCACTGGCTCGGGGAGAGCCCCGAACCGTGCGGCAGCCGCGAGGGGTACGCCGAGCTGGTGCGCCGCTGGCTGCGCACCTTCGGCCCCGGCACCGCCGCGGACCTGCGCTGGTGGCTGGGATCCACCGGCGCTACGGTGACCGCGGCGCTGGCCGACGTCGGCGCGGTCGAGGTCTCCCTCGACGGCGGCGCAGTCGGCTGGGTGCTGCCCGACGACCTCGACCCCGTCTCCTACGACGAGCCCTGGGCGGCGCTGCTGCCGGTGCTGGACCCGACGGTGATGGGCTGGCAGGCGCGGGACTTCCTGCTGGGCGAGCACGGGGCCCTGCTCTTCGACCGCAACGGCAACGCCGGCACCACCGCCTGGTGGAACGGCCGAGCCGTGGGCTGCTGGCTGCAGGACGCCGAGGGCGTCGTCCGGGTGGTCCCGGCCGAGCCGCTGGCCGCCGGGGCGCGCCGCGCGCTCGAGACCGAGGCCGAGCGGCTCACCGCCTGGCTCGCCGGGGTCAGGGTCGGGACGGTCTACCCCTCACCGCTGATGAAGCAGGCCCGGGCGCAGCTCTGAGCCGGCCAGGCGCTGGGGGTTCAGGCGCTGGGGGATCAGGTGCTCGGGGGCCAGCGGGTCAGCTCGTCGCCCGGTGCACGACCTGGGCGCTGGACTGGTCGCGGGCCAGCATCAGGATCTGGTCGATGTTCACGTGCGGCGGCCGGGTGGCGACCCACCGCACGGTCTCGGCGACGTCCTCGGCGGTGAGCGGCGTGACTCCGGCGTAGACGGCGTCCGCCTTCTCCCGGTCGCCCTCGAAGCGGACCAGGCTGAACTCGGTCTCCACCATGCCCGGATCGATCTCGCAGACCCGGACCGGCTCGCCGAGCAGCTCGATGCGCAGCACCCGGGTGAGCGCCGCGACCCCGTGCTTGGCGGCGTTGTAGCCGGCGCCGCCGCGGTAGGGCTCGCGCGCCGCGACGGAGCCGATGTTGATGACCTGGCCGTCGCCGGAGGCGATCAGCATCTGGAGCAGCGCCTTGGTCATCCGCAGGGTGCCCAGCACGTTGGTCTCGTACATCCAGCGCCAGCCCTCGACGTCGGCCTGCGCCACCGGGTCGGCGCCCAGCGCGCCGCCGGCGTTGTTGACCAGCACGTCGCAGCGCTCGAGGCGGGCGACGAACTCGGTCACCGAGGCGTCGTCGGTCACGTCCAGCGGGTACGCCGTCGCGCCGCAGGACTCGGCGACCTCGGCCAGCCGCTCGGCACGCCGGGCGCCGACCACGACGTCGTACCCGGCGCCGGACAGTGCGACGGCGGTGGCGGCACCGATGCCGCTGCTGGCTCCCGTGACGACGGCGACAGGGCGGCTGCTGCTCATGATGCTCCTCGAGGTGGCGGGAAGCATGGAGCATAGGCTGTCGGGGTGCGCGACCAGCCAGAGCAGCAGGCCCCTCCCGTCCAGCGTCTCCGGATCCGGTACGCGAAGCGCGGACGGCTGCGCTTCACCAGCCACCGTGACTTCAGCCGTGCCTTCGAGCGGGCGGTGTTCCGGGCCCGGATCCCGATGGCGTACTCGTCCGGCTTCAACCCGCACCCTCGGATCTCCTACGCCGGTGCGGCGCCGACCGGTTCGGCCAGCGAGGCGGAGTTCCTCGAGATCGCCCTGGCCGAGGTCGTCGACCCGGCCGCCGTGCACGGGGCCCTCGACGAGGCCCTCCCGGCCGGGCTCGACGTGCTCGAGGTCGTGGTCTCCCCGGGCGGATCGCTCTCGGACCTGCTCGAGGCGAGCCGGTGGGCGATCGACATCGAGGCCGAGCAGGACGATGCCCGGCGCGCAGTGGAGACGTTCCTGGCCACCGAGAGCGTGACCGTGGAGCGGATGACCAAGAAGGGCGTGCGCGCCTTCGACTGCCGCGCGGCGGTGGTCGCCCTCACCGTGGAGCCAGCGCCGAGCGGGCGGGGGAGCAGGCTCGACCTCGTCGTGCGCCACGCCGTGCCCGCGGTACGACCCGACGACGTGCTGACCGGGCTGCGCCAGGTCACCGATCTGCAGACCGGTTCCGCCCCGCTGCTGACGCGCACCGCCCAGGGACCCCTGGACGCGGAGGCGGGCAGCGTGGGCGACCCGCTGGTCTCCTCGACATGACGAGATCCCGGGCGGCGTGTGCGATACTCGCCACGGTCGTAGATGTGGCCCACCCGCCGCTTCCTTCGACCCGACGACGTTCTCGCCGGTCCGGGACACCGGGTCGGCACGACGGATGAAGGTCGTCACCAGACCGCGACGCGGCCGGACAGTCTGTGACAGAGACGCCCCGGGCCCGACGACCGCGGCAGGTGATCGGCGCGCACCCGTTGACGCATCCCGCGGAGGGAGTCGCCGCCACACGCAGGCTTTGCGTCGTCGGTCCTGAGCATCCGGGCCGCGGCGTCGGACATGCTCGGCGCGCACCGCGCAGCCGGGCAGAGGAGCGCACATGCTCGACGAGAACCAGACAGAAGAGCTGAACAACCCGGCCCCGGACGCCTCCGGCGCGACGGGAGGTGAGGACGCGGCACCGCCGCCGCGCAAGCGAGCGGCCCGCAAGAGCACCGCCACCAAGGCGGCCGCCGGCAAGGCCCCGGTCAAGACCCCCACCCGGCGGGCGACGAAGAAGGTCGCCGCCCCGGACCCCGTGCCGGACGCCTCGGTGAGCACCGAGGCGCCGGTCGTTGCGGACGCGGAGCCGGCCACGCCCGCGGAGGCAGCCCCGGTCGAGGAGAAGGCCGCCCCGCGCAAGCGGGCCGCGGCCAAGAAGACGGCGGCCGCCAAGACCGCCGCGCCTGCGAAGAAGGCCGCCGCCAAGCGCACCACCACGCGCAAGAAGGCGGCCGCATCCGCCGAGGAGCTGCCGCTGGAGGTGTCCCCGGCGCTCGAGGCCCAGCCGCTGGCGGAGCCCGCGGCCCAGGCCCCCGAGGAGACCGAGGAGGAGGCCGCGGCCCGCGTCGCCGCGGAGCTCGCCGACGCCCGCGCGGCCGAGGCCCAGCCGATCGAGGCGGAGGACACCGTCCCCGCCGCAGCGCCGCAGACGGCCGTGCTCTTCCAGGCGCCGGACCCGACCAAGGCGGTACGCCGCCCCCGCAAGACGGCCGCCAAGAAGGTCGCCGCGCCCGTCGAGGAGCCCGCCTCCGCGGACTCCGCCGTCGCCGAGCCGGCCGCCGAGACCCGCGCCGACCAGCCGAGCGACGTTCCCGGTGACGCGCCGAGCGAGGACGCGGCCGAGAGGCCCGCGCCCCGCAAGCGCTCGCGCCGCCGGCCCGCCGCCGAGGTGGAGACGGCCACCGACGCCGACGCCGCACCGAGCGCGGAGGCCGAGGGCCAGGCGACCGAGGTCGCCCCCGAGGCCCAGCCCGCGGCGCGCCGCGGCCGCCAGAGTGCTGCGAGCCGCCAGGGCGCCGAGAGCCGCCAGGGCGACGAGAGCGACCAGGACGACGACAGCGCCCAGAGCCAGGACCAGGGCGAGAGCGAGGACGACGACGAGACCGGTGGCGGCAACCGCCGTCGCCGTCGCCGCGGCGGCCGACGTCGCCGCAAGTCCGGGGACGACTCCGCGAGCGGCGAGCAGGAGGCGGGCGAGCAGGACGGCGAGGCCGACACCACCCCCGCCGAGCCCGCGCGCGGCGGCAACGACGCCGAGGACCAGCAGGAGTCCGGTGAGGGCACCTCGCGTCGCCGTCGCCGCCGTCGCCGCGCAGGCGACGACTCCGGCAGCGAGGGCGAGGAGTCGGAGAACACCGTCACCCGCGTCCGCAAGCCCCGCTCGGCCGAGGACGAGATCACCTCGATCTCCGGCTCGACCCGACTCGAGGCCAAGAAGCAGCGTCGTCGTGACGGTCGCGAGGCCGGCCGCCGCCGCGCGCCGATCGTCAGCGAGGCCGAATTCCTGGCCCGCCGCGAGGCCGTCGAACGAGTGATGGTCATCCGCCAGCGCGGCGACCTCACGCAGATCGGCGTCCTGGAGGACAAGGTCCTCGTCGAGCACTACGTCGCCCGTGAGTCGCAGACGTCGCTGATCGGCAACGTGTACCTCGGCCGGGTCCAGAACGTGCTGCCCTCGATGGAGGCGGCGTTCGTCGACATCGGCAAGGGCCGCAACGCCGTGCTGTACGCCGGTGAGGTGAACTGGTCGGCGCTGGGCCACCGCGACGGCCATCCGCGCAAGATCGAGTCCGTGCTCTCCTCGGGCCAGCCGATCCTGGTGCAGGTCACCAAGGACCCCATCGGTCACAAGGGTGCCCGTCTCACCAGTCAGATCAGCCTGGCCGGACGCTTCCTGGTCTACGTGCCCGACGGCACCACCAGCGGCATCTCCCGCAAGCTGCCCGACACCGAGCGCAGCCGCCTCAAGGCGCTGCTCAAGGAGATCGTCCCCGAGGGCGCCGGCGTGATCGTGCGCACAGCCGCCGAGGGTGCCAGCGAGGAGGAGCTGACCCGCGACGTCGAGCGACTGGCGGCACGCTGGGAGGACATCGCGGGCAAGGCCAAGGGCAACGCCCCGCAGATGCTGTACGGCGAGCCCGACCTGACCCTCAAGGTCGTGCGCGACCTGTTCACCGAGGACTTCTCGAAGCTGGTCATCCAGGGCGACGACGCCTGGGACACGGTGCAGAACTACGTCAGCCACGTGGCCCCCGACCTCGTCGAGCGTCTCGAGCGCTACGACACCGCGGACGGGCCGGACATCTTCGCGGCCTACCGCGTGGAGGAGCAGATCGCCAAGGGGCTCGACCGCAAGGTCTGGCTGCCCTCGGGCGGCTCGCTGGTCATCGACCGCACCGAGGCGATGACGGTCGTCGACGTCAACACCGGCAAGTTCACCGGCTCCGGCGGCAACCTCGAGGAGACCGTCACCAAGAACAACCTCGAGGCCGCCGAGGAGATCGTGCGCCAGCTCCGGCTGCGTGACATCGGCGGCATCATCGTCGTCGACTTCATCGACATGGTGCTCGAGTCCAACCGCGACCTCGTGCTGCGCCGGCTCGTGGAGTGCCTGGGGCGCGACCGCACCAAGCACCAGGTCGCCGAGGTGACCTCGCTGGGTCTGGTGCAGATGACGCGCAAGCGCATCGGCACCGGCCTGGTCGAGTCCTTCAGCGAGAACTGCGACCACTGCCAGGGACGCGGCGTCGTGATCCACGACGCCCCCGTGGAGCCGCATGACGCCGAGGACGACGGCCGTCGCGGCGCTCGCCGCGGTCGTGGCACCAAGGGTCGTGGCGAGTCCGGTGGCGACAACCGCGGCGGCGACAGCCGCGGTGGCGACAGCCGCGGTGGAGGCTCGGGTGCGAGCCGGCCCGTGGTCGTGCCCAGTCCCAAGGACATCGCGGCGGTGGCTCGCCCCGAGAACGCCGAGCGGGCCCCGGTCGACGAGACGAGCGCGACGCAGCCGGCCCAGGAAGAGGCCCCCGCCAACGAGCCGGCTACTGCCGGCGCGGCGGACCAGGCTCCGACCGAGCAGGCTGCGGTGGACCAGGCTCCGACCGAGCAGGCCGCGGCCGAGCAGGCTGTGGCAGAGAGTCAGGAGCGGCCCACCCGCTCGCGTCGTTCCCGCAGCCGCGGTGGCGCGAACCGGGCGGAGCAGGCAGCGCAGGCGGAGCAGGCGGAGACGCCCGCTGCCGAGGTGGCCCAGCCGGAGGCGAAGCAGCCTGAGGTGGCCCAGCCGGAGCCGGCCCAGCCCGAGGTGAAGCAGCCCGAGCCGGCCCAGCCCGAGGCGGCTCCGGTCGCCGAGCGGGCCCCGGCCGGCGCTCCCCAGGTCACCAAGCGGGTCGTGCGCACCCGCCGGGCGCCCCGGGTGGTCAGCACCGCGCCCGTCGCGGTGAAGGTCCAGGAGCAGGCCGACCCCGCCTCGTTCACCGAGACGCCGCTGGCGACGCCCCCGGCGCCCAAGGTCGTCACCCGCACACGCTCGCGCCGTACCGTCAACCCGGCCGCGGCCGGCGGTGGCACGGCGGGGGAGAGCGACTCCGAGCGTTGACGGATGCCGGGCCCTCGCCGCGCACGACGTTCCCCCAGTGGGTTCGTTTTGCGGTGAGGGCCCGGCTTCCGTAGTATTGACCCTCGGCGTACCCCGGCGAATCGGTCGTGGGTGCCCTTCTGTG
Organism: Nocardioides sp. Z43_10; assembly: GCF_059766615.1. NCBI lineage: Bacteria > Bacillati > Actinomycetota > Actinomycetes > Propionibacteriales > Nocardioidaceae > Nocardioides > Nocardioides sp. Z43_10. The sequence continues at coordinate 159,945 of NZ_JCBAJY010000006.1, forward strand.
TGGAACCCCCACCCGGTGCTCGGCCTCACGGTCGTGCCCAGCGCTCGTCAGGGCGCCGGTGGAGGAGCCCCAGACCCGGACTTACATGCAGCAAGACGACGAAGGAGACCGCGGTGTACGCGATCGTGCGCGCAGGCGCCACCCAGCAGAAGGTTGCCGTCGGCGACGTCATCGAGATCGACAAGGTGACGACCGGTGTCGGCGAGTCGGTGAAGCTGCCGGTCGTGCTCGTGGTCGACGGCGAGGCGATCACCTCGGACGCTGCCAAGCTCGACAAGGCTTCGGTCACGGTTGAGGTTCTCGGCGCCACCAAGGGCCCGAAGATCATCATCCAGAAGTTCAAGAACAAGACCGGCTACAAGAAGCGCCAGGGTCACCGTCAGAAGTACACCCAGGTGAAGGTCACCGACATCTCCCTCTGAGCTTGCCTCAGCGGCCGGGCTCTGCAATCGACTAAGGACTGAACTCATGGCACACAAGAAGGGCGCAGCCTCGACCAAGAACGGTCGGGACTCCAACTCCCAGCGTCTGGGCGTCAAGCGGTACGGCGGCCAGTCCGTCAACGCCGGCGAGATCATCGTGCGCCAGCGCGGCACCCACTTCCACCCCGGCAGTGGCGTCGGTCGCGGCGGGGACGACACCCTGTTCGCCCTGCTCGCCGGTGACGTGGAGTTCGGCACCAAGCGCGGTCGCCGCGTCGTCAACATCGTCCCGGGCGAGTGACCTGACGCTTCTGTCTGTCACAGACCTCACCGAAGGGCGTCCCTAGAATCGGGGGACGCCCTTTCGGCATTTTTCTTTCTCACCAGGAGTTCCCATGGCTGTCCCGACGTTCGTCGACCGGGTCACGCTCCACATCAGCGCCGGTCGCGGTGGCAACGGAGTCGCTTCCGTGCACCGCGAGAAGTTCAAGCCGCTGGGCGGGCCCGACGGCGGAAACGGCGGGCCGGGCGGCTCGGTGATCCTGCGCGTCGACCCCAACGTCACCACGCTGGTCGACTACCACCACAGCCCCAAGCGGGTCGCCGAGCACGGCGGCCACGGAGCCGGTGCGCACAAGAACGGCGCCCACGGCTCCGACATCGTGCTGCCGGTCCCCGACGGCACCGTGGTGCGCGACAAGCAGGGCGAGGTGCTCGGCGACCTCGTCGGCGCCGGCACCGAGATGGTCATCGCCACCGGCGGACGCGGAGGACTCGGCAACGCGGCCCTCGCCTCCTCCAAGCGCAAGGCTCCCGGCTTCGCGCTCCTCGGCGAGCCCGGCGACGAGCTCGACGTCGTCCTCGAGCTCAAGGTCGTCGCCGACATCGGGCTGGTCGGCTTCCCCAGCGCCGGCAAGTCCTCGCTGATCGCGGCCATCTCCCGGGCTCGGCCCAAGATCGCCGACTACCCGTTCACCACGCTGGTCCCCAACCTCGGCGTGGTCACCGCCGGCGAGACCACCTTCACGGTCGCCGACGTCCCCGGGCTGATCGAGGGAGCCAGCGACGGCCGCGGCCTGGGTCACGACTTCCTGCGCCACATCGAGCGCTGCGCGGCGCTGGTGCACGTCGTGGACACCGCGACGATGGAGCCCGGCCGCAACCCGGTCGAGGACCTCGACATCATCGAGAACGAGCTCAGCCGCTACGGCGGCCTCGAGGACCGTCCGCGGCTGGTGGCGCTGAACAAGATCGACGTCCCCGACGGTCGCGAGATCGCCGAGATGGTCGTCGACGAGCTGCGTGGGCGCGGACTCTCGGTCTACCCGGTCTCGGCCGCCTCCGGCGCGGGGATGAAGGAGCTCACCTACGCGATGGCCGAGATCGTCAAGGCCGCGCGCGCGGCCCGGCCGGTCTCGGAGACCACCCGGATCGTGATCCGGCCCAGGGGAGCCGACCAGAAGGGCGACTTCCAGGTCAGCCGGACCAACGAGGGCTGGCGGGTCTCGGGGGAGAAGCCCGAGCGCTGGGTGCGCCAGACCGACTTCAGCAACGACGAGGCCGTCGGCTTCCTGGCCGACCGGCTCAACCGGATCGGGGTGGAGACCAAGCTGGTCGAGCTCGGTGCCGTGGAGGGCGACGCGGTCCTCATCGGCGACCCGGACAACTCGGTGGTCTTCGACTTCAAGCCCGGCATCGAGGCCGGGGCGGAGATGCTGGGCCGCCGTGGCGAGGACCAGCGCTTCGACGAGTCGCGCCCGGCGGCTCGCCGTCGGCGCGCCATCGACGAGCTGCTGCCCGAGCGCGGGGACAACGAGACCCGCGCCGACGTGGCCCGACGCCTGGACAAGGCGGCGCGCCCCGACGTGGGCCCGATGTCGTACGAGATCGGCGGCGCCGACGACCCCGACTGGGCCGAGTCCGACCCCGACGCCGGCACCGCCGGTGGCACCGACGACGGGAACGGGGCCGCACGGGACCAGAGCCGGTGACGCGGTCGCAGGTCACCGGGGCCGGGCGTGTGGTCGTCAAGGTGGGCTCCTCCTCGCTGACCAGCGCCGCCGGCGGGATCGACCTCGCCCGCCTCGAGCACCTGGTCGACGTGCTCGCCGCGGCCCGGGGGCGCGGCACCGAGGTGGTGCTCGTCTCCTCGGGGGCGATCGCCGCCGGGCTGGCTCCGCTCGGCCTGCGCAAGCGCCCCCGCGACCTCGCCACCCAGCAGGCGGCGGCCTCGGTGGGCCAGGGGCTGCTGGTCAGCCACTACACGAAGTTCCTCGCCGGGCACGACCTCACCACCGGCCAGGTCCTGCTCACCGTCGACGACGTGGTGCGCCGCTCGAGCTACCGCAACGCCTACCGGACCTTCGCCCGGTTGCTGGAGCTCGGTGTGCTGCCGATCGTCAACGAGAACGACACGGTGGCCACCGGGGAGATCCGCTTCGGTGACAACGACCGGCTCGCCGCGCTGGTGGCCCACCTGGTGCACGCCGACCTGCTGGTGCTGCTCTCCGATGTGGACGGCCTCTACGACGGCAACCCGGCCGAGCCCGGCACCTCGCTGATCCCGGAGGTGGCCGCCGGCGACGATCTGGCCGGGGTCCGGATCGGCAGCACCGGGTCGGCCGGGGTCGGCACCGGCGGCATGGTCACCAAGGTCGAGGCGGCCCGGATCGCCACCGGGGCGGGGATCCCGGTGGTGCTGACCTCCGCGGACCAGGCCGGCGCCGCGCTGGCCGGCGACGGTGTCGGCACCCTGTTCCACCCCACCGGGCGGCGCCGCCCGACCCGGCTGCTGTGGCTGCGCCACGCCACCGAGCCGAAGGGCACCCTGCAGCTCGACGCGGGCGCGGTGCGCGCGGTGGTGGAGCGGCGGGCGTCCCTGCTGGCCGCCGGGGTGACCGGGGTGACCGGCCGCTTCGTGGCCGGCGACCCGGTCGACCTGGTCGACCCCGAGGACCGGGCGGTGGCGCGTGGCCTGGTCAACTTCGACTCCGACGAGCTGCCCTCCCTGCTGGGCAAGACCAGCCAGGCGCTCAAGGCCGAGCTGGGGGCGGGCTACGAGCGGGAGGTAGTGCACCGCGACGACCTCGTCCTGCTCGGCGGGCGCTGAGTCTGCGGGAGCGGGCCTGCGGGAGCGGGGGGCGGCCACAGGCAGTGGTCGGTTCGCGGCCGGCACCGAGCGCGCCGTACGCTGGAGGGTGCCATGACCGTCCCCCCGCCCGCGCCCGGGCTGCCCGAGAGCGCGCCCACCGTCTATCTCGACCACGCGGCCACCACCCCGATGCTGCCCGCGCCGATCGAGGCGATGACCGCGCACCTGGGCGCCGGCAACCCCAGCTCCCTGCACGCCTCGGGACGCCGCGCGCGCCGCGTGGTGGAGGAGTCGCGCGAGAGGGTCGCGCGCGCCCTGGGGTGCCGTCCCGGCGAGGTGGTGTTCACCTCGGGGGGCACCGAGGCGAACAACCTCGCCGTCAAGGGGCTCTACTGGGCCCGCCGCGCGGCCGACCCGCGCCGTACCCGGATCCTGTCGAGCACGATCGAGCACCACGCCGTGCTCGACCCCCTGCACTGGCTGCAGGAGCGTGAGGGCGCCCAGGTCGAGCTGCTGACGGTCGACGCCCTGGGCCGCCTCGACGTGGACGCGCTGCGCGCCTGCGTCGAGCAGGATCCCGAGTCCGTCGCGCTGATCACCGTGATGTGGGCGAACAACGAGGTGGGTACCCTCCAGCCGATCCCCGAGGTCGTCGAGATCGCCGCGGCGCACGGTATCCCGGTGCACACCGACGCCGTCCAGGCCGTCGGGGCCGTGCCGCTGGACTTCGCCACCTCCGGGGTCGACGCGCTGACCCTGACCGGGCACAAGGTCGGCGGCCCCTTCGGCGTGGGCGCCCTCGTGGTGCGCCGCGAGCTCGAGCTCACCCCGCTGCTGCACGGCGGGGGACAGGAGCGCGACGTGCGCAGCGGCACCATCGACACCCCGGCCATCGTGGGGTTCGCCGCCGCCGTCGAGCACGCCGTCAAGCACCAGAGCGACCACGCGAGCCGGCTCCGCGCGCTGCGCGACGAGCTGGTGGAGCGGGTCCGCGCGGTGGTGCCCGACGTCATCTACGACGGGGACCCGGTACGCCGCCTGCCCGGCAACGCGCACCTGCGCTTCCCCGACTGCGAGGGCGACTCGCTGCTGATGCTGCTCGACGCCCGGGGCATCGAGTGCTCGACCGGCTCCGCGTGCTCCGCCGGCGTGCCCCAGGCCTCCCACGTGCTGTTGGCGATGGGCTGCGACGACGTGGACGCCCGCAGCTCGCTGCGCTTCTCGCTGGGACACACCAGCACCCGCGCCGACGTGGACGCGCTCGTCGAGGCGATCGGCCCGGTGGTCGAGCGCGCCCGCGCCGCCAACCGCAGGGTGCGCTGATGCGCGTCCTCGCCGCGATGTCGGGGGGCGTCGACTCGGCGGTGGCCGCGGCCCGCGCAGCGGAGGCGGGGCACGACGTCACCGGCATCCACCTGGCCCTGTCCCGCAACCCGCAGTCCTACCGCACCGGCGCGCGCGGCTGCTGCACCATCGAGGACTCCAACGACGCCCGGCGCGCCGCCGACGTGATCGGCATCCCGTTCTACGTCTGGGACATGAGCGACCGCTTCCACGAGGACGTCGTGGAGGACTTCATGGACGAGTACGCCGCCGGTCGCACCCCCAACCCGTGCCTGCGCTGCAACGAGAAGATCAAGTTCGCCGCGGTCCTCGACCGGGCCCTCGCGCTGGGCTTCGACGCGGTCGCCACCGGGCACTACGCGCAGCTGCGCACCGGGGCGGACGGGCTGATCGAGATGCACCGCGCCGTCGACCACGGCAAGGACCAGTCCTACGTGCTGGGGGTGCTCGACCAGGAGCAGCTGGCCCACTCGCTGTTCCCGCTCGGCGGCTCCACCAAGACCGACGTGCGCGCCGAGGCGGCCGAGCGCGGGCTGCTGGTCGCCGACAAGCCCGACAGCCACGACATCTGCTTCGTCGCGGACGGGGACAACGCGGGCTGGCTGCGCGAGAAGCTGCCCGCGCGCCTCGGCGACGAGCAGACGCGCCGGCTCTCCGGGGAGATCGTGGACGCCGCAAGCGGCGACGTGCTGGGCCACCACGACGGGACCTACGGGTTCACGATCGGCCAGCGCAAGGGACTGCGCCTGGGCCGGCCGGCCCCCGACGGCAAGCCGCGTTTCGTGCTCGACATCGAGCCGGTCTCCGGAACCGTGCGCGTCGGGCCCCGCGAGGCGCTCAGCGTCGATCGGATCAGCGGCATCCGGCCACGCTGGTGCGGCTCGGTGCCGACCGAGCCGCTGCACGGCACCGTCCAGCTCCGCGCGCACGGCGACGAGCACCGCGCGGTGGTCCGCGTCGACGGCGACGAGGTCCACATCGAGCTGCTCGACCCGGCCACCGGCATCGCTCCCGGCCAAGCTGCCGTGGTCTACGACGGCACCCGCGTCGTCGGCTCCGCGACCATCAGCGCCACCTCTCGAAGCGAGGCCCTCCGATGAGCTCCTTCACCGTCCGCGCCACCGGCGTCGGCTCGATGCCCGGCGACGACGCCGCGGCGTACGGCGAGGCGGTGCGGACCGTGCTCGGCGAGCTGCCCGACCTGCCGCACCTGCCCGAGCTTCCCGGACGCGGCATCACCGCCGGGATGATCGGGCGTGGCCTCGCGGTGGTCGCGGGCCTCGGCGCCGACCTCCAGCCGGCGGGCTGGCGACTCACCGACGCCTCCGGGATCGACCACCGCCGCGCCCGCAGCCTGCTGGCCCAGGACCTGGACGCGCTCGAGGAGCAGGCACAGGGGCACGTCGGGGCCTTCAAGGTGCAGGTCGCCGGACCCTGGACGCTCGCCGCGTCGGTGGAGAAGCCGCGCGGGGACAAGGTGCTCTCCGACCACGGCGCCCGTCGCGACCTCGCGCAGGCCCTGGCCGAGGGCGTCCGCTCCCACGTGGCGGACGTGCGCCGCCGCGTCCCGGGCGTAGAGCGGCTCATCGTCCAGGTCGACGAGCCGGCCCTCGCGGCCGTGATGACGGCGCGGATCCCGACCGCCTCGGGCTTCGGCCGGCACCGCACGATCGACCGTCCCGAGGCCTCCGAACAGCTCGGCTGGGTGCTCGCCGCGATCACCGAGGCGGGTGCCGAGCCGTGGGTGCACACCTGCGCGTCCGGCACCGACCTCGCGCTGGTCCGCGGCGCCGGTGCCCGCGGGCTCAGCATCGACCTCGACCAGATGTCCGCGGCCGACCACGACGTCCTCGCCGAGGCGCTGGAGGCGGGAGACGCGGTGGCGTTCGGAGTGGTCGCCTCGACCGAGCCGGCCTCGGCGCCCGACGACGCGCAGGCGACCGAGCGGGTGCTCCGCTGGCTCGACATGCTCGGCCTGGACCAGGCGGAGGTCGGAGACCAGGTCGCGGTCACCGCGACCTGCGGGCTGGCCGGAGCGTCCTGGGCATGGGCCAGGCAGGCGATGCGGCTGCAGCAGACGGTGGCGCGCAACCTCTCCAGCTGAGCCGGGCCGTCGTCGGCGGACCGGGTCGCGCCCGGTCGGTGGTGGTGTGGATGCCGGAGCGGAGTGGGTACCGGTCGTCGGTCCCGAGAACCGACACACGAAGGAGGCCCTGGCATGGCAGACCTGAGCGGCAAGAGGATCGCGATCATCGCCACCGACTACTTCGAGGAGCCCGAGCTCACCGAGCCGCGTGACCAGCTGGCCTCGGCCGGGGCGGAGGTCAAGGTGTACTCCACCGGCACCGACCCGATCCAGGCGATGCGCAACGACACCGACAAGACGATCACGGTCCCCGTCGACGGCACCCTCGACGAGCTGGACCCCGCCACGGTCGATGCCGTGGTGATCCCCGGTGGAACCGTCAACGCGGACCGGCTGCGCACCGAGGAACGGGCCCAGCAGATCGTCCGCGCGGTGCACGAGGCCGGCAAGCCCCTGGCGGTCATCTGCCACGGTCCCTGGCTGCTGGTCTCCGCCGGCCTGGCCTCGGGCCGGCGGCTGACCAGCTTCCCCAGCCTCGCCGACGACATCCGCAACGCCGGCGGCACCTGGGTGGATGAGGAGGTGGTGGTGGACGGCAACCTCATCACCAGCCGCAACCCCCGCGACCTGCCCGCGTTCATCAAGGCGCTGGAGGACGCGCTGGGCTGAGCTTTGCGGCCGGGCCTGCCGTGAGTCGGGCAGGCTGTGGACGTTTTCGAGGGCCATCCCGGGTGCCGGGGTGGCCCTCGCCCCTGTCGGCGGGGCGTGGGCAGGGATGCGGGCCTGATGTCTGGGCGTCCTCTGAGGCGCGAGTCTTTGAGGTGCCGGAGCGGGCGGAGTCGATCGGCTGTGACGTCTGTACGGCGGCGCCGGCGTTGGTCGAGCGGCTGAGGAGGGACGGCCCTCGAGGACGAAGAGCGGCTCGAGGTTGCTCGCCGCCGCCTGCGCTGAGGGGCCGCCCGAGTCCCGCGACCGCGACGGATCTGCTCTCGGCAGCCAGTGGCGGGGAGACAAAGGTAAAACTTTCGGTTGTTGTCCACAGAGGCGTGTCCGTGCAGGCCAGCGGAGGCGGGAGTGTCGGTGGTCGCTGATTGAGTGAGTGTCATGGAGATCACACTCGGCCCCGACGGCACCGGTGACGGTGGCGCTGGTGGTGCGGTCGCGGTGGTCTCTCGGGCCGAGGAGGTACTCGCTGGGTTGGACTCGGTGCTGTGGGCGGCGCGGTCCTCTGAGGAGCTGTTGGACGGGGTCGGTGCCCTGGAGGGTTTGCGGGCGCACCTGGCGGCGGTCGAGGTCGAGATGCTGGCCGAGATCCACGCCCGCGCCGCCGCGAAGACCGAACGTGCGTGGGCCTCTACCGGAGATTGGCTGACCCACCTGGGTGGCCTGCGTCGGGCTCAGGGCAAGCGGGCGGTGGACCATGCGGGGCTGCTGTCCGGTGAGCGGCGGGCGACGTTGGCGGCCCTGCGGTCGGGCCGGGTCTCTCCCGAGCAGGCTGGGGTGATCGTGGATGCGATCGAACAACTCCCCAGCAACCCGCGCCTGCGTGCGGAGGCCGAGGCGCTGCTGCTGGGCGAGGCCGGGCGTCTCGACGCCTCGGACCTGGCGAAGGCGGCCCGGCACCTGATCCATGTCGTCGACCCCGAGCGGACCGAGCGGGATCTGGAGAAGGCTCTGGACCGCGCCGAACGGGCCGCGCACCTGGACCGGTTCCTGTCCCTGGTCGACGACGGCGCCGGCGGGGTCCGGCTCAAGGGGCGCGGGTCGGTCGAGGACGCCGCGGTCCTCAAGGCCGCGCTGCTACCGCTGACCAAGCCGCAGCCCGCGTTGAGCGACGACCTCGACCAGGGGTGTGCCGGGGAGGTTCTCGACCCGCGTGATCATGGTGCACGGTTGTGGGACGCGTTGATCCAGACCGCACAGCACGCCCTGGACACTGACCAGGCACCGGAGTCGCACGGCGCTCGACCGCGGGTGACTGTGACACTCGGCTACGGGGCGCTGACCCGGTGCCTGGACCGATGGGCCTCCACGAACGGTCACACCAACACCAACACCAACACCAACACCAACACCAACGCCGGTGCTGGTGCTGGCGCTGGTGACGTCATCGACTGGTCGCTACTCGGGACCGCGTTGCCCGATGACCTGGCCGCTGGCCTCGGAGTCACCGACGAGGGCCTCACCCTGTCCGCGGCCACCGCACGCCGACTGGCCTGCGACGCCGACCTGATCCCGGTCGCGCTCGGCGGACCGAGCGAACAGCTCGACGTGGGCCGCGCGCATCGCCTGGTCACCCCCGCACTGTGGCGGGCACTGGTCGTCCGCGACCGGCACTGCGCCTTCCCGGCCTGCACCAGGCCCCCGGTGATGTGTCACGCCCACCACCTCGTCCACTGGGCCGACGGCGGTCCCACCGCTCTGGACAATCTCGTCCTGGTCTGTGGGCACCACCACCGCGCCCTGCACCACACGCCGTGGCAGGTGCGGCTCAACCCCCACGACCGGCTACCCGAGTTCCAGCCACCCCCGGCTCGCAGGAAGGCGGGTCACCACGGTCAGCACCGCGGCGTGCAGGAGCACGACGCCCGGGACCCCGTCTGCCCGGACCCGGCGGACCTGGCACCACCGGAGTGGACCCGCCACCGACCACGCCGCGAATAGCCCGACGCCCACGGCGTGCCCGCGACGCCCACGGCGACAGTCACGGGAAAGCCCTTCGCCCTGCCACGCGCGGGAAGCTCTCAGCGGTGCCACACGCGATGACCGTGCGGCTCCTGCTTCAGCGGGCTAGGAGATCCAGTGACTGGGTCACCGCAAGCTGGTTCCACGCCCGGACGCCCTTGAACAGGTAGTGCCCCACCGGGCCCATGTCGTGGAACTGCACCGAGGCGGCCACGCCACCGGCCCGCTCCAGGTAGGCGCGGGTCGCAAGCGGCGAGGTGATCTCGTCGACGGTGCCGTGGGCACCCACCAGGTGCCGTCCGGCCAGGGCCCGCACGCTCTCCCCGGGTGGCCACCAGGGAGCCAGCCCCACCACCCCGACGACCGAGGGGTCGTCGGCTACGTGCACTGCTGTGCGACCGCCCATCGAGTGCCCCAGCAGCACGACGGGTACGGCGCCGTGCGCGCGCCGTACCTGCTCCAGCGCCCAGCGGGCGTCGGGGACCGGGTCGCCGGCGTTCCACCCGCGGACCCGGTGCCGCAGCAGCCAGGTGCTCACCCCGGCCGCGCGGACCCGCGACGCGATCGCCCGTTGCATAGCCGCCGTACGCAGGAACGAGGCGCTGCGCAGGTCGACCGGGAGCTCGGAGCGCTCCAGCCCGCCGTGGAGCATCAGCACCAGCCCACGCGGGACATCGGACACGTCGTTGCGCACCAGCGCGGGGGAGAGGCCTGAGGCAGGCAGCGCGAAACGAGCCACGGGGGACAGGATGCCGCATCGCCCCGAGCCTGGGCGTGAGGAGTGTCGGTGCGACACGGCAAGATGGTCCCCATGACTTCACCCGGGGTGTCGGAGGCTTCCGACCAGGCGCGCGACCGGCACAAGGAGCTCAGCGAGCAGGTCGAGGAGGCGCGCTGGCGCTACTACGTCCTGGACACGCCCACCCTCTCCGACGCCGACTTCGACGCCCGGATGCGCGAGCTCGAGGAGCTCGAGGAGCAGTTCCCCGAGCTGCGGACCCCCGACTCGCCCACGCAGAAGGTCGGTGGAGCGGTCTCCACCGAGTTCACCCCGGTGGACCACCTCCAGCGGATGGAGAGCCTGGACAACGCCTTCTCGCTCGAGGAGCTCGCCGAGTGGCACGCGCGGCTGGCCCGCGACGGAGTCGAGGCGCCCGCGCTGCTGTGTGAGCTCAAGGTGGACGGGCTCGCGATCAACCTGCTCTACGAGAACGGGCGGCTGGTCCGTGCGCTCACCCGAGGGGACGGCCGCACCGGTGAGGATGTGACGCCCAACGTCAAGACGATCGACTCCATCCCGCACCGGCTGATCGGGACCGCCGAGCTCCCGGTCCCGGAGCTCCTCGAGGTCCGCGGCGAGGTGTTCCTGCCCGTGGAGGCGTTCGAGCGGCTCAACGTGGCGATGACCGACGCCGGCAAGCCGGTCTTCGCCAACCCGCGCAACGCGGCCGCCGGCTCGCTGCGACAGAAGGACCCGCGCGTCACCGCCACCCGCGCGCTGGGGATGGTCTGCCACGGCATCGGCGCGCGCACCGGCTTCGAGCCGGTCTCGCAGTCCACGGCCTACGACGCGCTCGCCGCCTGGGGGCTGCCGGTCTCCGACCGGGTCCGGGTGCTGCCCGACCTCGAGAGCGTGCGGGAGTTCATCGAGTACTACGGCGAGCACCGCCACGACGTCGAGCACGAGATCGACGGCGTCGTGGTGAAGGTCGACGACGTGCGGCTCCAGCGTCGGTTGGGCTCGACCAGCCGGGCGCCGCGCTGGGCGATCGCCTTCAAGTACCCGCCCGAGGAGGTCAACGCCAAGCTCCTCGCGATCGAGGTCAACACCGGGCGCACCGGCCGCGTCACGCCGTACGGCGTGATGGAGCCGACCCGCGTCGCCGGCTCGACGGTGGAGATGGCGACCCTCCACAACGCCCACGAGGTACGGCGCAAGGACGTGCGCCCCGGTGACACGGTGATCCTGCGCAAGGCCGGCGACGTGATCCCGGAGATCGTCGGGCCGGTCCTCGCGCTGCGGCCCGAGGGGCTCGCCGAGTGGGTGATGCCGACCGAGTGCCCGGCCTGCGGCACGCCGCTGGCCCAGCAGAAGGAGGGCGACAAGGACCTGCGCTGCCCCAACCACCAGAAGTGCCCGGCGCAGGTGCGCGAGCGGGTCTTCCACGTCGCGGGTCGCGGCGCCTTCGACATCGAGGGGCTGGGCTCCGAGGCCGCGACGGCGCTGCTGGAGGCGGGGGTGATCACCGACGAGGGCGACGTGTTCTTCCTCGACGAGGACAAGCTCTCGCGCACCGAGCTGTTCACCCGGGCGGCCAAGAAGTCCGAGGGCGAGGGACGGGTGCTCTCGGCCAACGGCCGGCGGCTGCTCGACAACCTCGACCAGGCCAAGCAGGTGCCGCTGTGGCGGGTGCTGGTCGCGCTGTCGATCCGCCACGTCGGACCGACCGCGGCGCGCGCGCTGGCCCAGGAGTTCGGCTCGATGGACGCCATCCGTGCGGCCACCCTCGACGAGCTCGCGGCCGCCGAGGGAGTCGGCCCCACCATCGCCGAGTCCGTGGTGCGCTGGTTCGAGGTGGACTGGCACGCCGGGATCGTCGACAAGTGGCAGCGCGCCGGCGTGGCGATGGCCGACGAGCGTGACGAGTCGGTCCCGCGCACCCTGGAGGGGCTGAGCATCGTGGTGACCGGCTCCCTGGAGCGGTTCAGCCGCGACCAGGCCAAGGAGGCGATCCTCGCCCGCGGTGGCAAGCCGGCCTCCTCGGTGTCGAAGAAGACCGCCTTCGTGGTGATCGGCGACTCTCCGGGGTCCAAGGCAGACAAGGCCGAGCAGCTCGGGGTGCCGATCCTCGACGAGGACGGGTTCGAGACCCTGCTGGCCCAGGGGCCCGCGGCCGTCGCTGCCGAGGACGGCCAGGAGGGTGAGGGCTCCTAGCCCGCGGCGGGCACGGCGGCGCTGGCGTCAGGCCTCGGTCCCCAGCAGACGCACCGCCTGCGGGTACTCCGGGAGCCGGGCCAGCAGCTGGCTCCAGAGCACGTCGACCGCTCCCTGGGGTGCGCCGCGCCGGCGCATCACCTCCTCGAGCCACCGGCGGGCACCGTCGGGCACCGTGGGGTCCTCGGTGAGCAGGCCGCCCGCGACGCAGTCGACGAGGTGGGGGACGTAGTTGCTCAGGACGGCGCGCCAGTCGTCGGGGGCCACGATCTCCCCGGGTGCGCCGACGAGGCCCAGCACGCCGTCGACCGCGTCGAGGACGTCGCGGACCAGCACATCGGCTCCGGCATGCAGCGTCTGCGCCTCGACCGCGCCGGCGTGGTGGAGCGCCGGCGCGGCCGTGACGTGGCGGGGGATCGTGGCGAGCAGGTCCCGGGCGGCGGCCGGTGAGGTGGCGTACGCCGTGGCGCCCAGGCGGGCGGCCCGCACACCGGCTGGGTCGAACGCCTGGCCGCCGACGACGACCGGGGTCCCGGTGCCGCGCACCGCCTCGATCTGGCGGCGTACCCGGGGGAGCGAACTGGCCATCGAGGCGCTCAGCAGCACGGCGCGCGGCCCGGCGTCGATGATCCTGCCGACGAGTCCTCCCGAGGAGGCGTCGGCGCCGACGAAGACGGCGTCGTGACCCCACGAGCGCAGCGACTCCACGACCACCCGGGCCGCCAGCGCGTGCCACTCGAGCTCGGCACAGCCCACCAGCACGCTGGCCTCGGAGCGGGGCTGGGGAAGGTCCGCGCCGAGGTGGCGCACCACGTACTCGCTCACCGCGGTCGCCGCATGCTCGTCGGAGACCGTCCAATCGTTGACGGCCCAGCGTTCCCCGACGCGCCGCTGGGCGCCCAGGACCACGTGGCGCAGGACGTCGGCCACCGACACCCCGCGCTCGCGCACCGCGACGGCCACGGCGAGGGCTCGCTGCGGGTCGCGGGCCTCGACGGCCGCCCAGTAGTCCGTGAGGTCTCCGGCGACGAGGCCGCTCACCGCGGCCCTGGGCGGTACTGCACGGCGATCAGGGCGATGTCATCGTGCTCGTGGTCGCGGATGTGGGTGCTGACCGCCATCGCGACACCCTCCACGAGGGCCGAGGAGGAGCCGCCCGAGAGCTGGCGCAGCAGCTGGTGCAGCCGGTGGTCGCCGTACATGTCCAGGGAGCCGCGCGCCTCGGTGACCCCGTCGGTGTGCAGGATCAGCGTCTCCTGCGGCGCGAGCACGACCGTGGTCACCTCGAAGGACATGCCGTCGCCGAGTCCGAGCGCCGGACCGAGCGAGGCGACCTGCTCGAGCGCGCCGTCGGCGCGCAGCACGAGCGCGGCCGGGTGGCCGGCGCCGGCCAGGTCGATCACCAGGCGCCCGGGGTCGCCGTCCGTGGGCCCCGCGTCGGCGCGACAGTTGCGCAGCCGGGCGCAGACGGCGGTCGCGAGCGTCTCGGAGTACTCCGTCGACTCCGAGATGAGCACCCGGTTGACGAGCCCCAGGATCCAGTCCGGGGAGCGCTCGACGTGGGAGGCGGTCCGGACGGCGTTGCGGATCCGCTTGGCGGCCACGGCGGCCTCGACGCCCTTGCCGGCGACGTCACCGAGCAGGAGGGTCAGGTCGTCGACGGGGCCGTGTACGTCGAAGAAGTCGCCGCCGACCGCCTCGTGCTCGTGGGCCACCCGGTAGAAGGTGGCGATGTCGAGGTCGGCGATCTCGGGGATGCGCGGCGGGGTGAGCGACTCGCGCAGCACCGAGGCGACGTGGCGGCTCTCCGCGACCACCAGGGTGGCGTCCAGGACCACCGAGATCCGCTGGGCGAGGTCGTCGAGGAAGCCCAGCGAGCCCTCGTCGAAGCCGAACCCGGGCGCCCGTCCGATGCTCAGCACCCCGAACGTGCGTCCGCGCGAGGTCAGCGGCAGCAGCACCAGGATCTCGGTGCCGGCTCGGTCGAGGTCCTCGGCGACCGATGGGTCGGCGACCAGGGAGTCGATCACGACGCGGCGCGCGGGCTGGCGGGTGGACAGGACGATCTGCTCGGTGATGCCCTGGCGGGCCGCCTCGTCGAGGGCCGGCGTGGCGTGATCGGCCCGGTAGCCGTGCATCGAGCGGGTGGTGGAGCCGTGCACGGCGCCGCTGGTGAGCTGGCGGGTGCCGGACCACAGGGTCACCTGCGCGAAGCTCGCCATCTCCTCGACCAGCAGCGAGACCATCGCCTCGGCGGCCCGGCCCGGGTGCTGGACGGCGGAGACGGTGCGCGAGAGCCGGAGCAGGAACTCCGCGCGCGAGGAGGCCTGGGCCAGCCGGGCGCGGGGCTCGGAGGCGCGCGAGTCGGCGAGGAGGCGGGCCTGACGTTCACGGACTGGTGTGGCCACCGCGTCCCCCTTGCTGGTCCGAGAGGGCCGTTGGCAGCGGCCCAGCCGATGGCCGGAGGCCGATGGGTTGTGGGCGATTCTAGCGACGGCAGCCAGCGCGGTGCCACCGCGCCCACGTCCCCGACTTCGGGCCGGTAGGAGCGGGGCCTAGGATTCTCCCTATGCCTGAAATCACCCGAGACGAGGTCGCCCACCTGGCCGACCTTGCCCGGATCGACCTGTCCGACGCCGAGCTCGACCATCTCGCCCCGCAGCTGAGCGTGATCCTCGAGTCGGTCGCCTCGATCAACGGAGTCGCCGGTGACGACGTCCCGCCGACGTCGCACGCCCTGCCGCTGACCAACGTCTTCCGTGAGGACGTGGTGGTGCCGGGCCTGAGCGCCGAGCAGGCGCTGGCGGGCGCTCCCGAGGCGGAGCAGCAGCGCTTCAGCGTGCCGCGGATCCTGGGGGAGGAGGCGTGATGAGCGAGCTGACCCGCAAGACCGCCGCCGAGCTGGCCGACATGCTGGCCTCGGGCGAGACGACCTCGGTCGCGCTCACCCAGGCCCACCTCGACCGCATCGCCGAGGTCGACGGCCCGGTCCACGCCTTCCTGCACGTCGACGCCGAGGGTGCGCTCGCCCAGGCTGCGGCCTCGGACGCGCGTCGCGCCGCCGGCACGCCGGCCGGCCCGCTCGACGGCGTGCCGATCGCGGTCAAGGACGTGCTGACCACGATCGGGCTCCCCACGACCTGCGGCTCGCGGATCCTCGAGGGCTGGGTCCCGCCGTACGACGCCACGGTGGTGGCCCGCCTCAAGGCCGGTGGCCTGCCGATCCTCGGCAAGACCAACATGGACGAGTTCGCGATGGGCTCCTCCACCGAGCACTCGGCGTACGGGCCCACCCGCAACCCGTGGGACCTCGACCGGATCCCCGGCGGGTCCGGCGGCGGCTCCGCCGCGGCCGTGGCCGCCTTCGAGGCGCCGCTGGCACTGGGCACCGACACCGGCGGATCGATCCGCCAGCCGGGCGCCGTCACCGGCACCGTCGGCGTGAAGCCGACCTACGGCGGGATCTCGCGCTACGGGCTGGTCGCGATGGCCAACTCGCTGGACCAGGTCGGCCCGGTCACCCGCACGGTGCTCGACGCGGCGCTGCTGCACGAGGTGATCGGCGGGCACGACCCGCTCGACTCCACCAGCATCGACCAGCCGCTGCCCGCGCTCGTCGAGGCCGCACGCAGCGGGGCCGCCGGCGACATGACCGGCGTGAAGGTCGGGGTGATCACCGAGCTCGGTGGCGAGGGCTACCAGGCCGGTGTCCGTGCCCGCTTCCAGGAGTCGCTCGACCTGCTCGTCGAGGCCGGCGCCGAGGTCGTCGAGGTGTCCTGCCCGAGCTTCGTGCACGCGCTCGCGACGTACTACCTGATCATGCCGTGCGAGGCGTCCAGCAACCTCGCCAAGTTCGACGCGATGCGCTACGGGCTGCGGGTGCTGCCCGAGGGCGTCGACGCCCCCTCGGCGGAGGAGGTGATGCGCGCCTCGCGCGACGCCGGCTTCGGCGACGAGGTGAAGCGCCGGATCATCCTCGGCACCTACGCGCTGTCCAGCGGCTACTACGACGCCTACTACGGGCAGGCGCAGAAGGTCCGCACGCTGATCAAGCGCGACTTCGACGCGGCGTTCGAGAAGGTCGACGTGCTGGTCTCGCCGACCGCGCCGACCACGGCGTTCAAGATCGGCGAGAAGGTCGACGACCCGCTGGCGATGTACCTCAACGACCTCGCCACGATCCCGGCCAACCTCGCCGGCGTGCCCGGCATCTCGGTGCCCGCCGGGCTGGCCGAGGAGGACGGCCTGCCGGTCGGCTTCCAGATCCTCGCCCCCGCGCTCGCCGACGACCGGCTCTACCGCGTCGGTGCCGCGCTGGAGACCCTGTTGGAGAAGTCCTGGGGCGGCCCGCTGCTCGCCCAGGCGCCCGCCCTGGAAGGAGCGGCTCGATGACCACGTCCGTGACCGGCGAGACCCTGCTCTCCTTCGAGGAGGCGCTGGAGAAGTTCGACCCGGCGATGGGCCTGGAGGTCCACGTCGAGCTGAACACGAACTCCAAGATGTTCTGCGGCTGCCCCACCGAGTTCGGCGCCGAGCCCAACACCCAGGTGTGCCCGACCTGCCTGGGCCTGCCCGGCGCGATGCCGGTGGTCAACGCCAAGGCCGTGGAGTCCGCGATCCGGATCGGCCTGGCGCTGAACTGCGAGATCGCCGAGTGGTGCCGCTTCGCGCGGAAGAACTACTTCTACCCGGACATGCCGAAGAACTTCCAGACCTCGCAGTACGACGAGCCGATCGCGTTCGAGGGCTGGACCGACGTCGAGGTCGACGGCGAGACCTTCCGCGTGGAGATCGAGCGCGCGCACATGGAGGAGGACACCGGCAAGACGCTGCACGTCGGCGGCTCCACCGGCCGCATCCACGGCGCCGACTACTCGCTGGTCGACTACAACCGCGCCGGCATCCCCCTGATCGAGATCGTCACCAAGCCGATCATGGGCAGCCGGGAGAAGGCGCCGCTGATCGCCAAGGCGTACGTCGCGCACCTGCGCGAGATGATCCTGGCGCTCGGTGTCTCCGACGCCCGGATGGACCAGGGCTCGATGCGCTGCGACGTGAACCTTTCGCTCTCGCCGAAGGACGACGGCAAGCTCGGCACCCGCACCGAGACCAAGAACGTCAACTCGCTGCGCTCGGTGGAGCGCGCGGTGCGCTACGAGATGCAGCGGCACGCGGCGATCCTCGACGCCGGTGGCTCGATCCTGCAGGAGACCCGGCACTGGCACGAGGACACCGGGGTGACCACGAGCGGGCGCGAGAAGTCCGACGCCGAGGACTACCGGTACTTCCCCGAGCCCGACCTGGTGCCGGTGGCTCCCTCTCGCGAGTGGGTCGAGGAGCTGCGCGCCTCGCTGCCCGAGCCGCCCCGGGAGCGTCGTACCCGGCTGCAGGCCGAGTGGGGCTTCACCGACCTGGAGATGCGCGACACCGTCGGCGCCGGGGCGCTCGCCCTGGTGGAGGCCACGATCGCGGCCGGCGCGACGCCGCAGGCGGCCCGCAAGTGGTGGCTCTCCGACCTGGCCCGGCGGGCCAACGACTCGGGCACCGACATCGCCGCGCTGGGCGTCAGCCCGGCCGAGGTCGCCCGCGTCCAGGCGCTCGTCGACGAGGGCCGGATCAACGACAAGCTCGCCCGGCAGGTCTTCGAGGGCCTGGTCGCCGGGGAGGGCACCCCCGACGAGATCGTCGCCGCCCGCGGGCTCGCCATCGTCTCCGACGACGGCGCGCTCGGCGCGGCCGTCGACAACGCCATCGCCGCCAACCCGGACGTGGCGCAGAAGATCCGCGACGGCAAGGTGGCTGCGGCCGGTGCGCTGATCGGGGCCGTGATGAAGGAGATGCGGGGTCAGGCCGACGCCGCCCGAGTCAGGGAGCTCATCATCGAGAAGCTCACCTGACCCGCCGACCCGTCACCCCCTCGACCAGACACGGCGTGTTTTGCCGAGGCAGTGACGGGTCGCCAGGGGTTTGTTGAGGAAGGGGCTAGCCATGCAGCGCAACGACGAGGATCTGAGGGGCAGCTGGGGACGCGGTCGGCGCCGCCGGCGCTCTCGGCGGACACGGGTGCTCGCGGGGCCCGCGCTGGTCCTGGCCCTGACGGCCGCGCTGGCGGGCTGCGGCGACGACGGTGACGACTCCTCCGGCGACGCGTCCAGCGAGCCGAGCAGCTCCACGGAGCCCAGCGGCGACGCCGCCCCCACCTCGGCCCGCTCGCAGGCCGCGGCCGAGTGGCTGCTCGACCAGCTCGAGGACGACGTGATGGTCGGCGAGTACGGCCCCGACTACGGGATGACCGTGGACACCGCCCTGTCGCTGGCGGCGTTGGAGGGGTACGACGACGAGGTCGGCGAGATCGCCGACACCATGACGCAGCACGTGGCCAGTTACACCACCGGCGTCGACGCCGGCTCGGCCGACGACGTCTACGCCGGGGCGCTCGCCAAGACGACGGTGCTGGCCCAGGTCGCCGGAGCCGATCCGAGCGACTTCGGGGGCGTGGACCTCATCGACCGGCTCGAGCAGCAGGTGGGCGACCAGAACCCCGTGGGCAGGCTCGGCGACAAGGTGACCGACCCGAAGGGCACCGACTACGCCAACGTGATCGGCCAGGCGTACGCCGTGCGCGCGCTCGCCGCGGCCGACTCCCCGGAGGCCGACGCGGCCACCGAGTACCTGCTCGAGCAGCAGTGCGAGGGCGGCTACTTCCGCCTCTACTTCGCCGCCCCCGACGCGGCCGAGCAGGGCTGCGTCGCCGGTGATGCCGAGGCGAGCCCGCCCGACGTCGACGTCACCGCGATCGCGGTGCTCGCGCTCGCCGGACAGGAGAAGGACCCGGTGGTGGGCGCCGCCCTCGACGACGCCACCGCCTGGCTGGGCGAGCAGCAGCGTGAGGACGGCAGCTTCGGCGGGGCCACCTCCACCGAGGCCCCCAACGCGAACAGCACCGGGCTCGCCGGCTGGGCGCTGGGCGGTCGCGGCGAGGAGGGGGCCGCCGCGGACGCGGCCACCTGGCTGTCCTCGCTGCAGATCATCGAGCAGGCCTGCACGGTGCCCGCCCTGGTGGAGGAGGTCGGCGCGGTCGGCTACGACGAGGCCGCGCTCAAGGCCGCCGACAAGGGCCTGAGCAAGGCCTCCCTCACCCAGTGGCGGGCAGCGACCATCCAGGCGACGCCGGCGCTGGGCTGGCTCGAGCCCGACGAGCCGGGCACGCCGAACTGCTGAGGACGACTGCTACATTGCGTGGGCTGGGGCCGCACCGGTCGCAGCACTCACAAGTTCATCACGCCCGTCGCTGGGGGAAGCCGGTCCAAGTCCGGCGCTGACCCGCAACCGTAGGCCCCTCGCGAGGGGCGAGCCGGAGCACCCACGCCGAAGCGTCCTGACGTCACACGCTGTCGAGGAAAGCAGCGGGTGGTGCCCAGCCTGGGTGCTGTCCGCTGCCGCAGCGGAAAGGGCACCCCTATGAAGCTCCACTCGCGAGGCCCCGCCGGGCATCGTCTCGCCCTGCTGGGCGCCTCACTCGGCCTGCTCGTGGGCGGCCTGGTCTCGGTGGCCACGGCGCCCGCCGCCTCCGCGGCCGGCTGCTCGAGCACCGGCGGCGTCACGGTGGTCGTCGACTTCGGCGACCTCGGCGGCGGCGTGCGGCAGGGCTGCGCGCCCTCCGGCGGCGGCCGCCCGGCCAGCGAGGTCGTGCGCGAGGCAGGATTCACCCTGGACCACGTGCAGCGCCAGCCGGGCTTCGTCTGCCGGGTCCAGGGCGCACCCTCGGCGGACCCGTGCGTGAACACCCCGCCGGCGGACGCCTACTGGGCGCTGTACTGGTCCGACGGGGAGTCCGGCACGTGGTCGTACGCGACCGCCGGGGTCGATGCCTTCGAGGTCGCCGACGGTGGCTACGTCGCCCTCGCCTGGCAGGACAGCCTGGCCGAAAGCCTTCCCGGTCTCCGGCCGGCTCCGCGCACGCAGGCCACGGGCGGCTCCGAGGCCGCGCCCTCGCCCAGCGCGTCCGCGGACGCCCCGGCCGCTGAGCAGACCGGTGACGTCCCGAGCGCCCAGAACGGCGATCCCGTCGGCGATCCTGCTGGCGATCCCGTTGGCGATGAGGGCGGCGAGGCGGCCTCGGCGGACGACGCGCCGAGCGGCGGCGTACCCGGCTGGGTCACGCTGACGGTGCTGGCCGTGCTGGTCGTGGCCGCCGCGATCGCGAGCGTCGTACGACGACGGCGGGGGAGCACCTCACCGTGAGCCGTCCACCCCGCGTCACCCGGCTGCCACGCGACCTCCACCCGGTCGCGTGGTGGCTGTGGGCGATCGGCCTGGCCGTGGCCGCGTCGTGCACGACCAACCCGCTGGCCCTGGCGCTCGTCGTCGGGGTCGCGGTGGTGGTCGTCGCGGCGCGGCGCTCGGACCAGCCGTGGGCGCGGGCGTTCCGGCTGTACCTGCTGATCGGCCTGGTGATCGTCGTGCTCCGGGTGCTGTTCCGGATCCTGCTGGGCGGTGGGGACGGGCAGACGGTGCTCTTCACCCTGCCCGAGATCCCGCTGCCCGACTGGGTCCTGGGGATCCGGCTGCTCGGCCCGGTTACCCGCGAGTCCCTGCTCTTCGGGCTCTACGACGGGATGCGGCTGGCCGCGATCGTGATCAGCCTCGGTGCCGCCAACGCGCTGGCCAACCCCAAGCGGCTGCTGCGGTCCGTGCCGGCCGCGCTCTACGAGGTCGGCAGCTCGCTGGTGGTCGCGGTCAGCGTGCTGCCGCAGCTGGCCGACAGCGTGCGCCGGGTCCGGGCGGCCCAGCAGCTGCGTGGGGGACCCAAGGGCCGGATCAAGAGTCTGCGGCGGCTGCTGGTGCCGGTGCTCGAGGACGCGCTGGAGCGGTCGCTGAGCCTGGCCGCCGGGATGGACACCCGCGGGTACGGACGCAGCGGCGGTCTCTCGCCTCGTCGGCGGGCCGGGACCGGCGCGCTGATGCTGCTGGGGCTGGGCGGGCTGTGCGTGGGCGCCTACGCCGTGCTCGACCAGACCGCGCCGCGCTGGCTGGTGGTGGTGATGCTCGGCCTCGGCGTCGCCTGCGCCGCGCTGGGTCTGCTCAGCGCCGGCGGACGGGTGGTGCGCAGCCGCTACCGCCCCGACACCTGGCGCGCCGCCGAGCTGGTGACGGTCGCCTCCGGGGCCGTCGCGGCCGGCGCGCTGTGGTGGGTGGCGCGCGACGACCCGGTGGCGGCGCACCCGGGGGTGACCGCGTGGCCGGTGCTGAGCGTGGTGGCGCTCCTGGGACTGCTCCTCGCCCTCGTCCCGGCGCTCGCCACGCCACCGCCGCGCCTGTCCCCGGGCCGCACTGGGCCCGCTCCGACCCGGCGAGGCCAGCCGGCGAGCACCGCGCCCGGCCCCGGCCCGACCGCGACCTCGAGCCCCACCACGACCAGACCCGACAGCAAGGAGCCGGCGGCATGATCGAGCTGCGCCAGATCACCTTCCGCTACGCCGCCGAGGCGCCGCTGGTGCTGGACGCCGTCGACCTCACCCTCGAGGAGGGCGAGCTGGTGCTGGTCTCCGGGCGCACCGGCGTCGGCAAGTCGACGCTGCTGGGCGTCCTCACCGGGCTGGTGCCCCGCTTCAGCGGCGGCGTGCTCAGCGGCGACGTCCTCCTCGACGGCACAAGCATCATCGACCTCCCCCCACGCGAGCGGGCGCACGCCATCGGGTACGTCGGGCAGGACCCCGCGTCGGGCTTCGTCACCGACACCGTCGAGGAGGAGCTCGCCTACGGCATGGAGCAGCTCGGCCTGGCTCCGGAGACCATGCGCCGTCGCGTCGAGGAGACGCTCGACCTGCTCGGCATCGCCGAGCTGCGCGACCGTGACCTGCGCACCCTCTCCGGTGGGCAGCAGCAGCGCGTCGCGATCGGGTCGGTGCTCACCATGCACCCGCGGATCCTGGTCCTCGACGAGCCCACTTCCGCGCTCGACCCGACCGCCGCCGAGGACGTGCTGGCGATCCTCACCCGGCTGGTGCACGACCTCGGGCTGACCGTGCTGCTGGCCGAGCACCGCCTGGAGCGGGTGGTGCCGTTCGCGGACCGGATGGCGCTCTTCGCCGGCGCCGGGCGGGTGGAGGTGGGGGAGCCCGCGGAGCTGCTGCGCACCTCGCCGGTGGTCCCCCCGATCGTCGAGCTCGGCCGGCTCGCCGAGTGGGAGCCGCTGCCGCTCAGCGTGCGTGACGCGCGGCGCCGGGCCCGCGGGCTGCGCGAGAGGCTCACCACGGCGGGGCAGCCCGCGCCCCCCGAGCCGGTCGCGGGCGAGCGCCGCCCGCTGCTGCGCGCCCGGGGGGTCACCGTGACGCACGGGGCGGACGTCGCCGTGCGCGGGGTGGACCTGGACCTCGACAGCGGACGGGTGACCGCCCTGATGGGGCGCAACGGGTCGGGCAAGTCCTCGCTGATCTGGGCGCTCCAGGGGACCGGGCGCAGGCGTGCCGGCACGGTGAGCGTCCTCGGCGACGACCCGGCCGGTCTCGCGCCGGCGGCGCGCCGCGAACGGGTCGGCCTGGTCCCGCAGACGGCGGCCGACCTGCTCTACCTCGAGACCGTCGAGGAGGAGTGCGCCGCGGCCGACGACTCAGCCGGGTCCGCCGGGGCGCAGCCGGGGACCTGCCGGGGGCTGCTGGACCGCCTGGTGCCGCGGATCCCGGGCGGCGCCCACCCCCGCGACCTCTCCGAGGGACAGCGGCTGGCGCTGGTGCTGGCGATCGTGCTCACCGCGCGCCCCGCCGTACTGCTCCTCGACGAGCCCACCCGCGGCCTGGACTACGCGGCCAAGCGGGTCCTCGGCCGGATCCTCACCGACCTCGCCCAGGAGGGCCGCGCCGTGCTGGTGGCCACCCACGACGTCGAGTTCGTCGCCCAGGTGGCCGACGACGTGGTGGTGCTGGCCGAGGGGGAGGTGGTCTCCTGCGGCCCGGCGGCGCGGGTGATGGCCGAGTCCCCGTCGTTCGCCCCGCAGGTCACCAAGATCCTCGGCCCGCCGTGGTTCTCCGTCGGCCAGGTGGCCCGGTGCCTGGAGGCGGTGTGAGGGGGGCTGGGTGGGCGGCTCGGGGCCGCCGTTGGGGACCAAACGGCGACGAAAAGCCGCCCCGGGACGCCGTCTCTGCCCAATCGGCGACCTCCGCCGTCCCCCTGGGCACCCGGTCGGCGGCCGTGCTCGGAGTGGCCTCGCTGGCGGGACTGGTGATGATCCTGTGGCCCCTGCTGGTCCGGGTGGACGGGGGCCAGCGCGTCGACCCGCCGTTCCTGTTCCTGATGCTGCTGCCGGTGGTCCTGGCCGTCGTACTCGCCGAGCTCAGCGAGGGTGGGATGGACTCCCGGGTGCTGGCGGTGCTGGGCGTGCTCACCGCGGTCAATGCGGTGCTGCGCGGCATCAGCGCGGGTACGGCGGGCGTCGAGCTGGTCTTCTTCCTGCTGATCCTGGCCGGACGGGTGTTCGGTCCGGGCTTCGGGTTCGTGCTCGGCTGCACGTCCCTGTTCGCCTCCGCGTTCGTCACCGCCGGCATGGGGCCGTGGCTGCCGTTCCAGATGCTGGTCGCCGCGTGGGTCGGGATGGGCGCGGGTCTGCTGCCCCGGCGGCTGGGAGCGCGCGCGCTGACCGGGCGCGCCGAGATCGCGCTGCTGGTGGTCTACGGCATCGCCGCCGCCTACCTCTACGGCCTGCTGCTCAACCTGCAGGGCTGGCCCTACGTCCTGGGCATCGCGGTGCCCGGCCACGAGGGCGGGCTCTCCTACGTCCCGGGGGCGCCGCTGCTGGAGAACCTCGAGCGGTTCGGCGTCTACACGCTGCTCACCTCCACCGGCAGCTTCGACACCGGCCGCGCCCTCACCACCGCCCTGGCCATCGTCATCCTGGGCCCGGCCGTGCTGACCACCCTGCGCCGTGCCTCGCGGCGCGTGGTCGTGCACCGCACCACGGCGACCTGAGCCCGCTCCGTCGGCGGACCGGCTCAGGGGCGGACCACCAGGATCCGGTCGTCGGCGGCGGCCGGGTCGCCACGGCCGTCCCGGTTGGACGTGGTGACCCACAGCCGGCCGTCGGGGGCGGAGACGACGGTGCGCAGCCGGCCGTACTCGCCGACGAAGAAGTCCTGCGCGGTGCCGGCGCGGCCACCCTCGACGTCTACGCGCCACAGCCGCTGGCCCATCAGGGCCGCCAGGTAGAGGTGGCCCTCGAGGTAGGCCAGGCCCGAGGGCGACGCCTCCCCGGTCGACCACACCACCTGCGGGTTGGTGAGCCCGCCGCGCTCACCGCGCCCCTCGACCTCGGGCCAGCCGTAGTTGCTGCCCGCCTCGATCAGGTTGAGCTCGTCGAAGCTGGAGTCGCCGAACTCCGAGGCCCACAGCCGACCCTCGTCGTCGAAGGCCAGCCCCTGGACGTTGCGGTGGCCCAGCGACCAGATGGGGGAGTCGGGCACCGGGTTGCCGGGGGCCGGGTCGCCCTCGGGGGTGATCCGCAGGATCTTGCCGGCCAGCGAGTCCGGGTCCTGGGCCAGCTCGCGCTCGCCGGTCTCGCCGGTGGAGACGTAGAGGTGTCCGTCCGGTCCGAACGCCAGCCGGCCGCCGTCGTGGATGAACCCCGCGGGGATGGCGTCGAGCACGACCTCGCTCTCGCCGAGCCGCGTGCCGTCGTACGTCGCGCGCACGACGCGGTTGTCCGAGGCCGTGGTGAGGTAGAAGAACAGGGTCCGGTCCTGGGCGAAGTCCGGGGAGACGGCGACGCCGAGCAGCCCGGCCTCGCCCTGCGGCGCGGCGGCCTCCATCACCCCGATCGGCCGGGCCCGCCCCCCGCGTACGGCGAGGACCCGGCGCGAGTCGCGCTCGGTGACGATCGCGGTGCCGTCGGGCAGGAAGTCCACGCCCCACGGCGTGGCCAGCCCGGTCACGACGGTGTCCACCACGGCAGGGCGCCCCGCAGCGGCGGACGCGGCTCCGCTGGAGGCGGCCCCCGAGGGACTCCGGGTGGGGCTGGACCCGGCCGTCACGGTCGGCGGGTCGAGCTCCGCGTCCTCGCCGCACGCGGCCAGGGACCCGGCGAGCAGCAGCCCGGCCAGCCCGACGGCGGTGTGGCGGCGGTTCACGGCTCCAGCCTCCCCAGGAACTCCAGCAGCAGCTCGTGGATCACCTCCGGCTGCTCGAGCCCGAGGAAGTGGCTGCCGGCCAGCTCGACGTACGTCGCGTCGTCGAGGCGCTCGGCGGCGCTGCGCATGTCCGGGGCGCCGGCCATCAGGTCGTAGCGTCCGGCGACCAGGAAGACCGGCACCTGCACCTGGCTCAACGAGACCCGGTCGTGGCGGTGGGTGTGCAGGGCGAGGTGGCCGTACCAGTCCAGCGGCGTGGTGAAGAACTCGCGGACCGCCCGCGCGGTCAGCTCGGGGTCGGTGACCGGCAGCATGAACCCGGAGTGGGAGAGCACCGCGACGGTGCGCGGGCCGATCGGCAGTCGACGCGCGATCGGGCTGAGGGCCGGACCGGCATAGCGCAGCACCCGGGCCACCGAGACCGCGACCGCGCGGCGTACCGGGCGGGGCAGGTGCAGGGGGCGCAGCATCGTGGAGAACGTCTCGCCGGGCACGCCGGCGACGGCGAAGAGGCCGGTGACGCGCTCGGGGTGGAGGGTCGCCAGCTCGAACATCGTGTTCACGCCGATCGACCAGCCCATCAGCGGAGCCCGGTCGATCCCGGCGTGGTCCATCACCGTCAACGCGTCCTCGACCAGGTGCTCCACGCCCACCCGCCGCGGGTCCAGAGGGCGCTCGGAGCCGCCGGTGCCGCGGTGGAACCACGACACCACCCGCACGCCGCAGTCCGGCCCGAGCAGCGAGGGCCAGACCCAGGGATTGGTGCCCAGGCCGTTGCAGAGCACGACGGTGGGGCCGTCGATGCGCCCGTCCGGGTCGTTGGTCCAGGCCCGCAGCACGGTGCCGTCGGGGCTCTCGACGTCATAGACGTGCACCTCGCGGAGAGGATCGCTCGGCACGAGACCGGAGGCCGACTCGGCGGCGGGGAGTGCGCTCACAGTCGCGATTGTGCCTCACCGGCGGCGCCGGGGTGTGGAAAGGGATCGAGCCCGCCGGCCGGGGGAGGCCGGCCGGCGGGCTCAACCGTGGGCAGCTCGCGCTGCGTCCTCCGGCGAGGTGAGGAGCTGGGAGGTCCCGGCCAGGGTGGCGAGGAACTCCTCGACCTCGTTCTGCTCCGCACGACGTTGGGCGAGAGCGGTGGAGGCGATCATGGCGTTGCGTCGCGATCCCTGCTGGGACTCTGCCGCCCAGGCCGCGGCGCGGTCGTGCGCGAGGCGCAGGGCCGTGCGGGGGATCGCCGTCAACGAGCGGTTCAGAAGGATCATCGTGGGCCCCGATCGCTTGCTGTCCGAGTACGAACCTCGCGGATTCGATGTGATCGAGCCTAGGGGGCCGCTCTTGTCGCGCGCGTCACCGTCAGGTGACATCTGGGTGAACGCGTCCCGTGATCAGTCCGGGACCGGCTCGGTGTGGGTCGGGGCTCCCGCCGAGCGGGTGGCTCCCGCGCTCGCGGCCACCACGCAGGCCAGCGCCAGCCACTGCAGCGGACTGAGGAACTCGTGCAGCAGCACCGCCGCGGCCAGCGCGGCCACCGCCGGCTCGATGCTCATCAGGATGCCGAAGAGCGCCGGGGGCAGGGTCCGCAGCGCCACCAGCTCGCAGCTGTAGGGCAGCACCGAGCTGAGCAGCCCGACCAGGGCGCCGAGCAGCAGCACCCGGGGGTCGAGCAGCGCGCTGCCCTCGCTGGAGAGGACGGCGGGGGTGAGCAGCGCGGTGGCGACGATGCTGGCCACGGCCAGCCCGCTGAAGCCGGGCCAGCGGGCCCCGGTGCTCGCGCTCAACAGGATGTACGACGCCCAGCCGGCGCCGGCGAGCAGGGCGAAGGCGACCCCGACCCAGTCCAGGTCGGCGGGCTGCAGGCCGAGCAGCAGCACGCCCACGGCGGCCAGCGCGACCCAGAGCAGGTCGCGGGCCCGCCGTGAGCCCAGCACCGCCAGGCTCAGCGGCCCGACGAACTCGATGGTGACCGCGATGCCCAGCGGGATCCGGGCGAAGGACTGGTAGATCGACCAGTTCATCAGCGCCAGGCTGGCGCCGAAGCCGCACACGACCAGCCAGTCGTGGCGTGAGCGGCCGCGCAGCGCCGGGCGGGCCAGCACCACGAGCACCACGGTGCTGGTGGCCAGCCGCAGCCAGACCAGCGTGGTGGGGGAGGCCAGGTCGAAGAGGTCCTTGGCGACGGCGGCGCCGAGCTGCACCGAGGCGATCCCGACGAGCACCAGCAGCACCGCTCGCCCCACGTCCCCGCCCCTCCCAGCCACACCCACCAAAGCCCAGCACCCTATCCCCACCCCCTCACCCCACCCCCCCAACCCCGCCGACCCGTCACTGCCTCGACCGACACGCCGCTGGGATCCCGCATCAGTGACGGGTCGGCGATGAATCCTGGCCGCTGGGGGAGTCCACCCTCGCGACCAGGCCCGCCCGGGGCCGGGCTCACCTGTGGAGGCGAGATGACGACGATGCTCCTGGTCGGGACGCGCAAGGGGCTGTGGATCGGGCGCTCCGACGACGCCCGCGAGCGATGGGAGTGGGACGGCCCCCACTTCGACATGATGGAGGTCTACTCCGCTCTGGTGGACACCCGGGGAGAGGCACCGCGGCTGCTGGTGGGTGCGTCCTCGCCGTGGACCGGCCCGCAGGTGTGCCGCTCCGACGACCTGGGCCGCACCTGGCAGGAACCGGGGGGACTGGCGTTCCCCGAGTCGGCCGGCACCTCGGTGGAGCGCGTCTGGCAGCTCCAGCCCGGGGTCGGCGAGCGGACGGTGTGGGCCGGCACGGAGCCCGGCGCGGTGTTCCGCTCCGAGGACGGTGGCGAGACCTTCGCGCTCGAGAAGGCGTTGTGGGACCACCCGCACCGGCCGCAGTGGTCGGCCGGGTTCGGCGGACAGGCCTTCCACACCGTGCTGCCGCACCCCAGCGATCCCGGATCGGTGACCGCGGCGCTGTCGACCGGCGGGGTCTACCGCACCACCGACGGCGGGCGCAGCTGGGAGCCGCGCAACCGCGGCATCCGCGCCGAGTTCCTGCCCGAGGGCGAGCAGTACCCCGAGTTCGGCCAGTGCGTGCACAAGGTCGCGCGCCACCCCGCCCGCCCCGAGCGGCTCTTCGCCCAGAACCACGGCGGGGTCTACCGCTCCGACGACGAGGGCGGCTCGTGGATCTCCATCGCCGAGGGCCTGCCGGCCGACTTCGGCTTCCCGATCGTGGTGCACCCCCACGACCCCGACACCGTCTACGTCTTCCCCCTCGACGGCTCGGTGGGCCGCTACCCACCGAAGGCGCGGGCCTCGGTCTGGCGCTCGCGCGACGCGGGTGAGACCTGGAGCGAGCTGCGCCACGGGCTGCCCGACGGGTTCTTCGTCGGGGTGATGCGCGACGCGATGTGCGTCGACGCCCACCCCACCCCCGGCGTGTACGTCGGGGCGCGCAACGGCAGCGTCTGGGCCTCCGCCGACGCCGGGGAGAGCTGGCGCGAGGTGGTCCGGGACCTGCCCGACGTGATGGTGGTGCGCGCCGGGGTCGTCTAGGTGGGGGCCGGCCTCAGCCCGGGCCGGGCTGCGCGGGCAGGGGCGGGACCCCGTCGATCGAGGACAGGTCCTCGGGAAGCCGGCTGGGGTCGGGCACTCCGGCGGTGATCCGGGACCCGTCCGCGCGCCGCCCGCCCAGCAGCGGCCGGGTGCCGAGCGTGCCGTCCTGGCGTGGGCCGTGGCCGTCGATGGCGATCGACACCGGCTCGCCGGGGCGCACGACGTACTCGGTGCCGCGCAGGCTGAACGGGACCTCCCCGGTGCCCTCGTCGACCTGCGCCGACAGCTGGGTCTGGGTCAGCTCGAAGCGGACCCGGGTGCCGCGCCACATCAGCTTGAAGCTCAGCGAGGGCCACGCCGCAGGCAGCCGCGGGTCGAAGCTGAGCCGGCCGTCGTGGTCGCGCATCCCGCCGAAGCCGTTCACCAGCGCCGTCCACAGACCTCCGGCCGAGGCGATGTGCATCCCGTCCGCGGTGTTGCCGTGCAGGTTGCACAGGTCGACGTAGAGGCACTGACGGAAGTAGTGCATGGCCACCTCGTGGTAGCCTACCTCGGCCGCGATCACCGACTGCACGACCGCCGACAGCGTGGAGTCGCCGGTGGTGATCGGGTCGTAGTACTCGAAGTTCGCCTTCTTCTCCGCCATCGTGAACCGGTCACCCTGCAGGAAGGTGGCCAGCACGACGTCGGCCTGCTTGAGCACCTGGAAGCGGTAGATCACCAGCGGGTGGTAGTGCAGCATCAGCGGGCGCAGGGCGGCGGGGGTGCGGGAGAGGTCCCAGACCTCGCGGTCGAGGAAGTGGTCGTCCTGGGGGTGGATCGCCAGGCCCTCGTCGAAGGGGATGTACATCCCGGCGGCGCACTCGCGCCACTCCTCGAGCTCCTCCTCGCGCAGGCCGAGGCGGGCCACCATCTGCCCGTACGCCTCCGGCCGGAGCCTGTGGACCTCCTCGACCGCGTGGGAGGCGTGCTCGAGGTTGTAGCGCGCCATCACGTTCGTGAACAGGTTGTTGTTCACCACGGTGGTGTACTCGTCGGGCCCGGTGACGCTGTGGATGTGGAACGAGCGGCCGCCGTTGTGACGCCAGAAGCCGAGGTCGGCCCACATCCGGGCGGTCTCCACCAGCACGTCGACGCCGTCGCGGACCAGGAAGTCCAGGTCGCCGGTGGCGTGAATGTACTTGCTCAGGGCGTAGGCGATGTCGGCGTCGATGTGCACCTGGGCGGTCCCGGCGGCGTAGTAGGCCGAGGCCTCCTCGCCGTTGATCGTGCGCCAGGGGAACATCGCCCCGCTGGTGGCCAGCTCGCGGGCCCGCTCACGCGCGGCCGGCAGCATCCGGGTGCGGAAGTGCAGCGTGCCGCGGGCGATCTCGGGCTGGGTGTAGACGAGGAACGGGGTCACGTAGATCTCGGTGTCCCAGAAGTAGTGCCCCTCGTAGCCGGCGCCGCTCACCCCCTTGGCGGGGATGCCCTGCTGGTCGGCCCGGCCGCTGGCCTGGGCGAGCTGGAAGAGCGCGAAGCGGATGGCCTGCTGGGTCTCCCGTCCGGCGTCCACGACGACGTCGGAGCGTTCCCAGAAGCGGTCGTACCAGGCTCGCTGCTCGGCGTGGTAGTGCGCCACGCCGTGGTGGCGGACCCGGTCGAGAGTGCGGTCGCAGCGGTCGGAGAGCTCGCGCACCGGCACCCCACGCGAGGTGTGGTAGGCGACGGTCTTGGTGAGCCGGATGCTGCGGCCCTCGACGGCGTCCACCTCGAAGACCATCTTGCCCAGGTCGTCCTCGCTGGCGACGAGCGCGTCGTAGTGGTTCTCGGTCTCCAGCTGATGGTCGGCGGCGACGGCGATCGTCATCCGCGAGTTGGCGCACTGGTAGCCCAGCAGCATCCGGTCGTCGTGGGCGTAGTCGAGGCGGGGGAACAGCACCCGCTCCTCGAACCCGCCGTGCTTGCGCGGGTCGATGCCCTCGCCCATCGCCGCCGCGGCGACGTGGTACTCGTCCTTGCCGTCCTGGCGGTTGAGGATCTGCGAGGAGATGACGATCGGCGCGCTGCCCTGCAGCATCGTCACCTCGAGGGTGAGCACCGCCAGGTGGCGCTGGGTCATCGACACCATCCGGGTGGAGTCGATGCGCACCAGCTTGCCCGACGGGGTCCGCCAGATCAGGCTGCGGCGCAGCAGCCCGTCGCGGAAGTCCAGGGTGCGCTCGTAGTGCTCGAGGTCGGCGGTGCCGATGATCAGCGGCTCGTCGTCGACGTAGATCTTCATGACCTTGGCGTCCGGGACGTTGACCATGGTCTGACCGGTCCGGGCGAACCCGAAGGCGGACTCGGCGTGGCGGATCGGCCAGGTCTCGTGGAACCCGTTCACGAAGGTTCCGTGGCTGTGGGCGTTGCGTCCCTCCTCGGGGTTGCCGCGCATCCCGAGGTAGCCGTTGGCGACCGTGAACAGGGTCTCGGTGACGCCCAGGTCGCTCGGGTCGTGCGAGGTCTCGACCAGCTGCCACTCATCGGCGGGGAAGCGCCGGCGGTCCAGCAGTTGGTCGGGCCGCTCGGTGCTCACGCGAGGAGCTCCGCCAGGTCGGTGACCACCTGGTCGGCGCCGGCGTCGAGGAGCACCTGCTCGCCGGCTCCGCGGTCGACGCCGACGACCAGCCCGAAGCCGCCGGCCGCGCCGGCGCGCACGCCGGAGACGGCGTCCTCGATCACCACCGCCCGCTCAGGCGGTACGGCGAGCATGCTCGCCGCGTGCAGGAACGTGTCGGGCGCCGGCTTGCCGGCCAGGCCCATCTCGGTGGCCACCCGGCCGTCGACGATGCACGCGAACCGCGAGAGCAGGCCGGCGGCGGCCAGCACCGCGGGGGCGTTCGCCGAGGAGGACACCACGGCCAGGGGCATGCCCTGGTCGCGCAGGTGGTCGAGCAGCTTCACCGAGCCGGGGTAGGCCTCGACGCCCTCCCGCTCGAGCACCTCGTTGAAGGCGACGTTCTTGCGGTTGCCCAGACCGCACACGGTGGCCTCGCGGGGGTCGTCCTCGGGGT
Organism: Nocardioides sp. Z43_10; assembly: GCF_059766615.1. Lineage (NCBI taxonomy): Bacteria > Bacillati > Actinomycetota > Actinomycetes > Propionibacteriales > Nocardioidaceae > Nocardioides > Nocardioides sp. Z43_10. Next base: position 192,191 of record NZ_JCBAJY010000006.1, read on the forward strand.
CGCCCTCGGGCAGCACGATGGCGCGCGAGGCAAGGAAGTCGCGCACCCCGCTGTAGCGCGGCTTGCCGTCGACGTGGGCGAAGTAGTCGGCGTCGGTGTAGGGGGAGCGATCACCCCCCAGATCGGCCGGCGCGTCGGTGAGGAACTCGTTGAACATGGCGGCCCAGGCGTGCATGTGCACGACCGCGGTCGGGGTGATGACGCCGTCGAGGTCGAACAGGGCTGCGGAATAGTCGTCCCAGGTCACGGACCAAGGCTAGGGCCACGCACACCCTTTGCGCATTCCCCACTAGCCTGGGGCCATGAGCAAGACGCCCGAGACCCCTGACATCAAGCCCCGCTCCCGCGACGTCACCGACGGACTCGAGAAGGCCGCCGCACGCGGGATGCTGCGTGCGGTAGGGATGGGCGACGACGACTTCGCCAAGCCGCAGATCGGCGTCGCCTCGTCGTGGAACGAGATCACCCCCTGCAACCTGTCGCTGGATCGGCTGGCCAAGGCCGTCAAGAACGGCGTGCACGCCGGCGGCGGATACCCGCTGGAGTTCGGCACGATCTCGGTCTCCGACGGCATCTCGATGGGGCACGAGGGGATGCACTTCTCGCTGGTCTCGCGTGAGGTGATCGCCGACTCCGTCGAGGTGGTGATGAGCGCCGAGCGGCTCGACGGCTCGGTGCTGCTGGCCGGCTGCGACAAGTCGCTGCCCGGCATGCTGATGGCCGCGGCCCGCCTCGACCTGGCCTCGGTGTTCCTCTACGCGGGCTCGACGATGCCCGGCCAGGTCGACGGCAAGGACGTCACGATCATCGACGCCTTCGAGGCGGTCGGCGCCTGCCTGGCGGGCAAGATCAGCCGCGAGGAGGTCGACCGCATCGAGCGGGCGATCTGCCCCGGCGAGGGCGCCTGCGGCGGTATGTACACCGCCAACACGATGGCCTCGGTCGCCGAGGCGCTCGGCATGTCGCTGCCCGGTTCGGCGGCGCCGCCGGCGGTGGACCGCCGTCGCGACGGCTTCGCCCACAAGTCCGGCGAGGCCGTGGTCAACCTGCTGCGCAAGGGGATCACCGCGCGCCAGATCCTGACCAAGGAGGCCTTCGAGAACGCCATCACGGTGGCGATGGCGCTGGGCGGCTCCACGAACGTCGTGCTGCACCTGCTGGCGATCGCCCGCGAGGCCGAGGTCGAGCTGACGCTCGACGACTTCAACCGGATCGGCGACAAGGTGCCGCACCTCGGCGACCTCAAGCCCTTCGGCCGCTTCGTGATGAACGACGTCGACAAGGTCGGCGGCATCCCGATGGTGATGAAGGTGCTGCTCGACGCCGGCCTGATGCACGGCGACTGCCTCACCGTCACCGGCAAGACCCTCGCCGAGAACCTCGCCGACATCGCGCCTCCCGGTGTCGACGGCGAGGTGATCCGCGAGATGTCGCGCCCGATCCACAAGACCGGCGGCCTGACCATCCTCAAGGGCTCGCTGGCCCCCGAGGGCGCGGTGGTGAAGACGGCCGGCTTCGACACCGAGGTCTTCCGCGGCACCGCCCGGGTCTTCGACGGGGAGCGGGCCGCGATGGACGCGCTCTCCGAGGGCCGGATCTCCGCCGGGGACGTGGTGGTGATCCGCTACGAGGGCCCCAAGGGCGGTCCGGGGATGCGCGAGATGCTCGCGATCACCGGTGCCATCAAGGGCGCCGGGCTCGGCAAGGACGTGCTGCTGCTCACCGACGGCCGCTTCTCCGGCGGCACCACCGGCCTGTGCGTCGGGCACGTCGCCCCCGAGGCCGTCGACGCCGGTCCGATCGCGTTCGTGCGCGACGGCGACCAGATTATCCTCGACGTGGCCAACCGGCTGCTCGAGCTCGAGGTGGACGCCGACGAGCTCGAGGCGCGCCAGGTCGGCTGGGAGCCGAACCCGCCGAAGTACACCAAGGGCGTGCTGGGCAAGTACGCGCGCACCGTGCAGTCGGCCGCCGTCGGCGCCGTCACCGGCTGAGTCGTGGGGGGGCCCTCGGCCCGGCGCGGGGGGCCCGGCGACCCGTCGTACGCCGCCGCGCTGGACGCCGACGACCCGCTCGCGCCGCTGCGCGCGCGGTTCGTCGGTGCCGGGGGCGACCTGGTCTACCTGGACGGCAACTCGCTGGGCCGCCCGCTCGAGGTCACCGCCGAGCGTCTCGCCGGCTTCGTGCGCGAGGAGTGGGGCGGTCGCCTGATCCGCGGCTGGGACGAGGGCTGGTTCGACCTCCCGCTCACCCTCGGCGACGAGCTCGGGCGGGTCTGCCTGGGGGCCGCACCCGGGCAGTGCGCCATCGGCGACTCGACCACGGTGCTGCTCTACAAGGCCATGCGGGCCGCGGTCGCGGCACGTCCGGGACGCAGCGAGATCGTCGTGGACCGCGACAACTTCCCGACCGACCGCTACGTCGCCGAGGGGGTCGCTCAGGAGTGCGGGCTGCGGCTGCGCTGGATCGACGTCGACGCCACCGCCGGGGTCGGCGCCGAGCAGCTGGCCGAGGCGGTCGGTGCGGACACGGCCCTGGTCGTGCTCAGCCACGTCGCCTACCGCTCGGCCTGGCTCGCCGACCTCTCCGGGCTCACCGCGATCGCCCACGACGCCGGGGCGCTCGTGCTGTGGGACCTCAGCCACTCCGTCGGCTCGGTACCCGTCGAGCTGGACGCGGCCGGGGTGGACCTGGCCGTGGGGTGCAGCTACAAGTACCTCAACGGCGGACCCGGCGCCCCGGCGTTCGTCTACGTCGCCGAGCGCCACCTGGAGAGCCTGACCCAGCCCGTGCGCGGCTGGATGGGGGCGCGCGATCCGTTCCTGATGGGCCCCGACTACGCGCCGGCCGCGGGGATCCGCCGCTTCCTCAGCGGCACCCCGCCGATCGTCGGGATGCTCGCCGTGCAGGACATGCTCGCGCTGCTGGGCGAGGTCGGCATGCCCGCGGTCCGCGCCAAGTCCGTCGCGCTCACCGACTACGCGGTGGAGCTGGCCGACGAGCTGCTGGCGCCCCTCGGCGTCACGCTCGCCTCGCCGCGCGAGGCCCGGCTGCGCGGGGGACACGTGACGCTCAGCCACCCGCGGATGCGCGAGGTCACCGCGGCGCTGTGGCGCCGCGACGTGATCCCCGACTACCGCGACCCCGGCGGCCTGCGCCTGGGCCTCTCCCCGCTGTCCACGTCGTACGACGAGGTGCGGCGCGGGCTGCTGGCGACGCGGGAGGTGCTGGGTGGGTGAGGGTGGCGGCGGCGTCCTAGAGGTCGCCGTTTGGTCCCCAACGGGTGCGTTTCCCGACTTCTGAGCGCCGTCTGTGACCAATCGGCGTACGTCGTGTCCCCGGCGCCGCGGCGTACGGCGCCGCGCGGCGGGGCGGTGGCGCGGCGGGGCGGCGGCCCGGCGTACGGCGCGGCGGCGTCAACCTGGTTGCTTCTGGGGGCCGGGCACGGCAGGGTCTGAGCGTGCTGATCCGCTATCCCCGTCCCCTCGTCCCCGGCGACCGCATCGGCGTCACCGCCTCCTCCTCCGGCGTCCCCGAGGCGCTGCGGGCCCGGCTCGACCACGGTGTGCAGGTGCTCCGCGAGCGCGGCTACGACGTGGTGGTCGGCGACTGCGTGGAGGGTGACGGCCCGGTCAGCGCGCCGGCGCCCGAGCGCGCCGCCGAGCTGCAGGCGATGCTGCTCGACCCGCAGGTGCGCGCGGTGGTCCCGCCGTGGGGAGGCGAGCTGTCCATCGACCTGCTCGACCTGCTCGACTGGGACGCCCTGGCGCAGGCCGAGCCGACCTGGCTGGTGGGCTTCAGCGACCTCTGCACCGTGCTGCTCGCGCTGACCACGCGGCTGGGCTGGGCGACGCTGCACGGCTCGAACCTGATGGACACGCCCTACCGCCCCGCTCCCGGCCTGGTCCACTGGACCGACGTGGCGGGCGCGATGTCGCCGTTCACTCAGGCCAGCCCGGGCCGGTACCGGAGCGCGGGCTGGGACGACTACGAAGGGGAGCCGACCGTCGCGGAGATGACCCTGGACGCGGCGGGTGGATGGCGCCTGGTCGGCGCGGACCGCCTCGACGTCACCGGGCGACTGGTCGGCGGCTGCCTGGAGATCGTCCACCACCTGGCCGCGACGCCATACGGCGACGTGGCCCGGTTCGGGCGCGAGCACGCCGACGAGGGCCTGATCGTCTACCTCGAGGCGGCGGAGGCCGAGGCCTACGACACCGCGCGGAGCCTGCACGGGCTGCGCCTGGCCGGGTGGTTCGAGCACGCCCGGGCGGTGCTGATCGGGCGGACCTCGGCTCCACCCAGCGCCGCGATGAGCCAGCACGACGCGGTCCTCGACGCGCTCGGTGAGCGCGGCGTACCGCTGGTGCTCGACGTGGAGTGCGGGCACGTGCAACCGTTCCTGCCACTGGTCAACGGCGCCCGGGCGCGGGTCGTCGTGGACGGCGATCGACACGAGATCACGCAGACCTTCGACTGAGAGGCGTGGCATGGATCAGCGGATCAGCTTCATCACGCTCGCGGTGGCCGACCTCGACGCCAGCCGGCGATTCTACCTCGACGGCCTGGGCTGGCAGGCGGCGCTGGACGTGCCCGGCGAGGTGCTGATGATCAAGGCGGGGGAGCGGCTGGTGCTCTCGCTGTGGGACGCCGCCGCCTTCGAGGCGGAGGTGGGGCCGATCGCGCGAGGCGACGGGTTGGCACCGTTCACGCTGGCGCACAACGTCGCCACCGACGCCGAGGTCGACGCGGCGCTGAGTACGGCGCGCGCAGCCGGCGCGGCGCCGGTCCACGACGCCGTGCAGCGCGAGTGGGGCGGCTACTCGGGCTACTTCGGCGACCCGGACGGCTACCGCTGGGAGATCGCCCGCAACCCCGGGCCGATCGGACAGGAGGTGCTGCCATGAGCCCCGCGCCCAGCGCCGAGGACAGCGTCCCGCTCAGCTCCGAGGAGGTGATCGCCGAGGAGCTGACCGACTGGCGCCAGCTGCTGCAGTCGCTGCACACCCGGCTGCGCACCGGCGACCACCGGACCGGGACGCGCCTGCTGCGCGCGATCGCCGAGGCGGCCGACGAGGAGGACCACCACCCCGACCTGGACCTGCGCTACGGACACCTCGACGTGCGGCTCACCAGCCACGACGTCCGGGCGGTCACCCTGCGCGACGTACGCCTGGCCCGGCGGATCAGCGAGCTCGCCGCCGAGGCGGGCGTCACCGCCGAGCCCCAGGCCGTGCAGGTCCTCGAGGTGGCCCTCGACACCCCCGACTACCGGCTGGTCAAGCCGTTCTGGCGGGCCGTGCTCGCCCTCGGCGACCACCCGACGTACGACGCGGAGCTGGGCGACCAGGGCGGCCCGCTGCCGGTGCTGTGGTTCCAGGAGGCGGTGACGCCACCGGGCCCCGACGTCGCGGGGCGCCAGCGCTTCCACCTCGACATCCACGTGCCGTACGACCACGCCGAGGAGCGGGTGTCCGCCGCGCTGGCGGCGGGTGGCACGATGGTGGACGAAGCCGAGGCCCCGACCTTCTGGGTCCTGGCGGACGCGGAGGGGAACAAGGCCTGTGTCTGCACCTGCCTAGGGCGCTGACGCGGGTCGGGGCCGGCCGCCGGACGTGTTGAACGACGTGATGCGCCAACATGTGAGATTCGGATACCAACATATGGGACGCGTGACACACTCGCTTGACGCCGGACGGCGCCAACCACGAACGTAGGTGCATGCGCATGGACCTCCTTGTATGCACGCGACGCGTGAGCTGAGACCCCTCGTCTCACCGCACACGCGTCCGCCCCTCGCTGCCGTCAGGCCGAGGGGTTTTTTGTTGGTCCGAGCAGCACCAGATCGCAAGACAGACGGGAACGAACATGGCCGAGCAGGGCAGTCAGAGTCAGGGTCAGATCACCGGCGCCCAGAGCCTGATCAAGTCGCTCGAGTGCGCGGGCGCGGAGAACATCTTCGGCATCCCGGGCGGCGCGATCCTCCCGGCGTACGACCCGCTGATGGACTCCACCCGGATCCGCCACATCCTGGTCCGCCACGAGCAGGGAGCCGGCCACGCCGCCCAGGGGTACGCCTCGGCGACCGGCCGGGTGGGCGTGTGCATGGCGACCTCCGGCCCGGGCGCGACCAACCTGGTCACCCCGATCGCGGATGCCTACATGGACTCCGTGCCGATGGTCGCGGTGACCGGTCAGGTCGGCGCCTCCTCGATCGGCACCGACGCCTTCCAGGAGGCGGACATCCGCGGCATCACCATGCCGATCACCAAGCACAACTTCCTGGTCACCGACCCCGCGGAGATCCCGCGCACCGTCGCGGAGGCCTTCCACATCGCCTCGACCGGCCGGCCCGGCCCGGTGCTGGTCGACGTGGCCAAGTCGGCGCTGCAGGCGATGACCGACTTCCGCTGGCCCGGCGAGCTGCAGCTCCCCGGCTACCGGCCCGTCACCCGTCCGCACAGCAAGCAGATCCGTGAGGCGGCCCGGCTCATCCTGGAGTCGCGCCGCCCGGTGCTCTACGTCGGTGGCGGCACCATCCGCGCCCGTGCCTCCGAGGAGCTGCGCGTGCTCGCCGAGCTGACCGGCATGCCGGTGGTCACCACGCTGATGGCACGCGGCGCGTTCCCCGACAGCCACCCGCAGCACCTGGGCATGCCGGGCATGCACGGGTCGGTGGCGGCCGTGGCCGCCCTGCAGCGCAGCGACCTGATCATCAGCCTGGGCGCCCGCTTCGACGACCGGGTCACCGGCAACCTCGACTCGTTCGCGCCCTCGGCCAAGGTGATCCACGCCGACATCGACCCTGCCGAGATCGGCAAGAACCGCCACGCCGAGGTCCCCATCGTCGGCGACTGCCGCGAGGTCATCGCCGACCTGGTCGCCGCCCTGCGCGTCGAGGCCGACGCCGGCAACACCGGCGACTACGAGTCCTGGGTGCAGTTCCTGGCCGGGGTCAAGGTCAAGTACGCGCCCGGCTACGAGACCCCGCCGGGCGGCGCCCTCGCACCGCAGTACGTGCTGGAGCGTCTCGGCGCCATCGCCGGGCCCGACACGATCTACACCTCCGGGGTGGGTCAGCACCAGATGTGGGCCGCCCAGTTCATCAAGTACGAGCGCCCCAACACCTGGCTCAACTCCGGGGGCCTCGGCACGATGGGCTACTCGGTGCCCGCCGCGATGGGGGCCAAGGTGGGCTGCCCGGACACCACGGTCTGGGCGATCGACGGCGATGGCTGCTTCCAGATGACCAACCAGGAGCTCGCCACCTGTGCCATCGAGGGCATCCCGATCAAGGTCGCGGTGATCAACAACGAGTCCCTCGGCATGGTGCGCCAGTGGCAGACGCTCTTCTACAACGAGCGCTACTCCAACACCAACCTCCAGCGCCACGGCGGGCCCATCCGGATCCCCGACTTCGTGAAGCTCGCCGACGCCTACGGCTGCGTGGGACTCTCCTGCGACAGCCCGGCCGACGTCGACGCGGTGATCAACAAGGCGATGGAGATCGACGACGTGCCCGTGGTGGTGGACTTCCGCGTCCACCGCGATGCGATGGTGTGGCCGATGGTGGCCGCCGGCACCAGCAACGACGACATCAAGTACGCCCGCGACCTGGCCCCCCAGTTCGACGAAGACGACCTCTGAGGAGCAGCGCAATGACCAAGCACACCCTCTCGGTCCTGGTCGAGAACAAGCCGGGCGTCCTGACGCGCATCGCCGGTCTCTTCAGCCGCCGGGGCTTCAACATCGACAGCCTGGCCGTCGGGCCCACCGAGCACCCCGAGGTCTCCCGGATGACGATCGTCGTCAACGTCGAGACCTCGCCGCTCGAGCAGGTCACCAAGCAGCTCAACAAGCTGGTCGAGGTGATCAAGATCGTCGAGCTCGACCCCGGCGCGAGCGTGACCCGCGAGCTGATGCTGGTCAAGGTGCGCGCCGACGCCGAGACCCGCGGTCAGGTGCTGGACACCGTCCAGATCTTCCGGGCCAAGGTCATCGACGTCGCCACCGACGCGGTCACCATCCAGATCACCGGGAACGCCGCCAAGCTGGCCGACTTCCTGCGGGTGCTCGAGGCGTTCGGCATCCGCGAGCTCGTCCAGTCGGGCATGGTCGCCATCGGCCGCGGCTCGCGCTCGATCACCGAGCGCACCCTGCGCCCGGTCCCGGTGCCGGTCCCGGCGCCACCGGTCGGGGCCTCGACCCTCGGCTGAGGCCGGCCTGGGGTTGTCGGTTTCCCCGGCCGGCCGGGGAAACCTGAACCGGGCGGGCGAAACTTCGCCCGACATGTTCAGCGATTGCCCTCTGTTCCTCACTGAGCACCACAATTCACGCATGATCCACACCATGAAGGAGAGCCCCTGTGGCTGAGATGTTCTACGACGACGACGCCGACCTGACCCTGATCCAGGGCAAGAGCGTTGCGGTCCTCGGGTACGGCAGCCAGGGTCACGCCCACTCGCTGTCCCTGCGCGACTCGGGCGTCGACGTCCGCATCGGCCTGCCCGAGGGATCCAAGAGCCGGGCCAAGGCCGAGGCCGAGGGGCTGCGGGTGCTCACCCCGGCCGAGGCGGCCGCCGAGGCCGACGTGATCGTGATCCTGGCCCCCGACCAGGTCCAGCGCGACCTCTACGCCAAGGACGTCGAGCCCAACCTGGTCCCCGGCGACACCCTGGTCTTCGGCCACGGCTTCAACATCCGCTTCGGCTACATCACCCCGCCTGAGGGCGTCGACGTCTTCATGGTCGCCCCCAAGGGCCCCGGCCACCTGGTCCGTCGCGAGTACGTCGACGGGCGCGGCGTGCCGGTGCTCGTCGCGGTCGAGAAGGACCCCTCCGGCAACGCCTGGCCGCTGGCGCTGTCCTACGCCAAGGCCATCGGCGGCCTGCGCGCAGGCGGCATCAAGACCACGTTCACCGAGGAGACCGAGACCGACCTGTTCGGTGAGCAGGCCGTGCTCTGCGGCGGCGCCTCGCAGCTGGTCATGTACGGGTTCGAGGTCCTCACCGAGGCCGGCTACCAGCCCGAGGTCGCCTACTTCGAGTGCCTGCACGAGCTCAAGCTGATCGTCGACCTGATGTACGAGGGCGGCATCGCCAAGCAGCGCTGGTCGGTCTCCGACACCGCCGAGTACGGCGACTACGTCTCCGGCCCGCGCGTGATCGACGAGCGCGTCAAGGAGAACATGAAGGCCGTCCTGGCCGACATCCAGAACGGCGCGTTCGCCAAGCGCTTCATCGACGACCAGGACGCCGGCAGCCCGGAGTTCAAGGAGCTGCGCGCCAAGGGCGAGCAGCACCCGATCGAGGCCACCGGCCGCGAGCTGCGCAAGCTGATGAGCTGGGTGAAGTCACACGACTCCGACTACGTGGAGGGCACCGCGACGCGCTGAGCCCCCTTGCGGCTTTCACGAGTTAACTCGTGAAACCCCCGCTTCCCACACGAAGGAACACGTGGGAAGCGGGGGTTTCGTGTTCCCAGTGCGGCGCGCAGAGACGCCCGCCATGCCGAATAAGGTTAGGCAAACCTAATCTTCTCCGGCTATGCTCAGCGGGTGTTCGCCAACTACCTGATCGGGCTGCGCGAGGGCCTCGAGGCCGCGCTCGTCGTGAGCATCCTGGTCGCCTACCTCGTCAAGTCCGAGCGTCGAGAGCTGCTGCCCCGGATCTGGGCGGGGGTGGCCGTCGCGGTCGCGGTCAGCCTGGGCTTCGGTGCGCTGCTCACCTACGGACCCCGTGGCCTCACCTTCGAGGCCCAGGAGCTGATCGGCGGCACGCTGTCGATCGTCGCGGTGGGCTTCGTGACCTGGATGGTGTTCTGGATGGCGAACGCCGCGCGCACCCTCAGCGGCGAGCTGCGCGGCCAGATCGACCGGGCCGCCGAGGGCAGCCGCTGGTCGCTGGTGCTGGTCGCCATCCTCGCCGTCGGCCGCGAGGGCCTCGAGACCGCGCTGTTCCTCTGGGCGGCCACCCGCGCCGCGACCCGCGACGGCGCCGGCCCGGTCGCCGCCACCTGGGAGCCGCTGCTCGGTGCCGGCCTGGGCATCGCCACCGCCGTCGTGCTGGGCTACCTGATCTACCGCGGCGCGATCTCGATCAACCTGAGCCGCTTCTTCACCTGGACCGGCGGGTTCCTCGTGGTGGTGGCCGCCGGCGTGCTGTCCTACGGCGTGCACGACCTGCAGGAGGCCCGCTTCCTGCCCGGGCTGAACGACCTCGCCTTCGACGTCTCCGACGTCATCGACCCCAGCACCTGGTACGCCGCGCTGCTCAAGGGCATCTTCAACTTCTCCCCGGCCACCACCTGGCTCGAGGCGATCGCCTGGGCGGCCTACCTGGTGCCCACCATGACCCTCTTCCTGTACGCCGTGCACCGCCGCTCGGGCGCCGCGCCGGCACGCCCCTCGGCCCCCGCCGAGAGGTCGACGCCGGCCACGCCGTCGTCCTGATCCCCCCACCCTCCTCTCCTCAGAAGGACACCGCTCCCATGCAGCTACGCAGGATCCCCTTGGCCGCCGCTCTCCTGGTGGCCCTCCCGGCCCTGGCCGCGTGCACCGAGAACACCACGGCCGAGGCCGGCGACGAGCGCGCGCTCACGGTCCGCTCCACCGACGACGCCTGCGAGGTCTCCGCGGTCGAGGCCCCCGCCGGCAACCTGACCTTCGACGTCACCAACGACGGCTCCCAGGTGACCGAGTTCTACCTGCTCGCCGAGGACGGCCTGCGGATCGTCGGCGAGGTCGAGAACGTCGGCCCCAACCTGCAGCGCCAGCTGGTCGTCTCGGTGCCCGCCGGGAAGTACGTCACGGCCTGCAAGCCCGGCATGAAGGGCGAGGGGATCCGCGCCGACTTCACCGCCACCGACTCCGGCGAGGACGTCGAGGTGGCCGGCGACGACGACGAGCTGGTCGCGCAGGCCACCAGCAACTACGCGGCGTACGTGCAGGACCAGTCCGACCAGCTGCTGCTCAAGACCGCGCAGTTCGTGCGCCTGTACAAGAGCGGCCAGGACGAGGAGGCGCGCGCGCTCTACCCGCGGGCCCGCGTCCACTGGGAGCGCATCGAGACGGTGGCGGAGTCCTTCGGCGACCTCGACCCCAAGATGGACGCCCGTGAGGCGGACCTCGAGCCGGGCCAGAAGTGGACCGGCTGGCACCTGATCGAGAAGGACCTGTGGCCGGCCCGCGCCGAGGGCTACCAGCCGCTCACCGACCGCGAGCGCGCGACGTACGCCGACGACCTGCTGGCCAACACCAAGACCCTCGACGAGCGCCTGCAGAAGCTCGAGTTCACCCTCGACCAGATCGCCAACGGCTCGCGCGGCCTGCTCGAGGAGGTCGCCACCGGCAAGGTCACCGGCGAGGAGGAGTACTGGTCGCGCACCGACCTGTACGACTTCCAGGCCAACGTCGACGGCGCCAAGGTCGCCTTCGACGGCGTCCGCCCGGTCCTGGAGAAGAAGGACGACGAGCTCGCCGAGACCCTCTCGACCCGGTTCGAGGAGCTCCAGGTGCTCCTCGACGAGCAGCGCGTCGGCGACGGGTTCCGTGGATACGACGAGCTCAGCCAGGACGAGGTCAAGGAGCTGAAGGTGTCGGTCGACGCCCTCTCCGAGCCTCTGTCGCGCCTCACCGCGGCGGTGCTGTCCTGACCGAGCACGAGACGCACGAGGTCGCCCCGGAGCCCCCGGGGCGGCCCGCGCCGCGCCCGGCCGGCGGGCTCTCGCGGCGCGGACTGGTGGGCGGGGGAGCGGCCGCGGTCGGCGTCGCCGCCGGCGCCTTTGCGGCCGGCCGGGCCACCGCCGCCGCCGAGCCGGCCCCCTCGCCGGGCCGGCGCACCTACGCCTTCCACGGCGAGCACCAGGCGGGCATCGTCACCCCCGCCCAGGACCGGCTGCACTTCGCGGCCTTCGACGTCACCACCGGCTCGCGCAGCCAGCTGATCGCGCTGCTGCAGGCCTGGACCGAGGCCGCCGAGCGGCTGGTCCGCGGTGAGCCGGCCGGGCCGATCGGGCCGGTGGAGGGCGACTTCCGGCTGCCGCCCGACGACACCGGCGAGGCCATCGGCCTGCCCGCGGCGGGCCTGACGATCACCTTCGGGTTCGGGCCGAGCCTGTTCCGCGACGCACAGGGACGCGACCGCTTCGGGCTCGCCGAGCGCCAGCCCGAGGCGCTGCAGCCGATGCCGCACTTCCCGGCCGACCGGCTCGACCCGGCGCGCTCGGACGGCGACCTGTGCGTCCAGGCCTGCGCCGACGACCCGCAGGTGGCTGTCCACGCCATCCGCAACCTCGCCCGGATCGGGTTCGGCACCGTCGCGGTGCGCTGGTCGCAGCTGGGCTACGGGCGGACCTCGACCACCTCGACGGCGCAGGAGACCCCGCGCAACCTCTTCGGGTTCAAGGACGGCACCAAGAACGTGATGGCCGAGGAGACCAAGGCCCTCGAGGAGCACGTCTGGGTCCAGCCCGGCGACGACCCGGCGCAGTGGCTCGCCGGCGGCTCCTACCTCGCCGTACGGCGGGTGAACATGGCCATCGAGGTCTGGGACCGCCAGCCGCTGGGCGACCAGGAGGGGTTCATCGGGCGCACCAAGGGCACCGGCGCCCCGATGTCGGGGGGAGAGGAGCACGACGAGCCCGACTTCGACCTGCCCGGACGGGACGGGCCGATCGTGCCGGTCGACTCCCACGTCGCGGTGGTGCACCCCAGCCGCCACGACGGGGCGCGGATGCTGCGCCGCGGCTACAACTTCGTCGACGGCAGCGACCCGCTGGGCGGGCTCAACGCCGGGCTGTTCTTCCTGGCCTACGTCCGCGACCCCCGCACGCACTTCATCCCGATCCAGATGCGGATGTCGAAGGTCGACACGCTGATGGAGTACCTGGAGTTCACCGGGTCGGCGCTCTTCGCGATCCCGCCCGGGGTGCGCGAGGGCGAGTACGTCGGGCAGTCGCTGTTCGGCTGAGCCCGGCGACGGGAACAGCCGGACCGGCCCCGGCGTTGGCACCCACGTGAGAATCGAGATCTGGTCCGACGTCGTGTGTCCCTGGTGCTACGTCGGCAAGCGCCGCCTGGAGAAGGCGCTGGCCGGCTTCACCAGGCGCGACGAGGTGGAGGTGGTCTACCGCTCCTTCGAGCTCGACCCGTCCGCCCCGGCGCACGGCCACGAGCTCACCGAGGTGTCGCTGTCGCGCAAGTACGGCACCGACCTCGCCACGATGCGCCAGATGCAGCAGCAGCTGAGCGAGACCGCCGCCGAGGAGGGCCTGGCCTTCCGGCTCTCCGAGACCGTGCACACCAAGACCGTCGACGCGCACCGGTTGCTCCACCTCGCCCTGGACGCCGGCGGCCCGGCGCTGCAGGAGTCGCTCAAGGAGGCCCTGCTCGCGGCGTACTTCGTGCGCGCCGAGAACGTCGGCGACCACGGCGTGCTGCGCGCGGTGGCGGTGGGCGCCGGGCTCGACCCCCGCCGCGTCGACGAGGTGCTCGCCGGCAGCGAGTACGGCAACGAGGTGGCCGCCGACGTGGCCCAGGCCCGGGCGTACGGCGCGAGCGGCGTCCCGTTCTTCGTCGTCGACCAGCGCTACGCCATCTCCGGCGCCCAGCCGGTCGAGGTGTTCGCGCGTGCCCTGGACCGGGCCTGGGCGGACTCCCGGCCCGCCCTGGAGACGCTCGGCGACGACGCCGCGGCGTGTGGTCCCGAGGGCTGCGCGATCTGATCCGGACGGCTGGAGGCGCCCCCGATTGTATAAACATGCAAAGGTGCGCATAAACTAGGGGACATGTCCAAGGTCCTCACCAGTCTCCCCGTCGGCGAACGCGTCGGCATCGCCTTCTCCGGAGGTCTCGACACCTCTGTCGCCGTCGCCTGGATGCGCGACAAGGGCGCCGTGCCCTGCACCTACACCGCCGACATCGGCCAGTACGACGAGCCCGACATCGCCTCGGTGCCCGCGCGGGCCGGCGCGTACGGCGCGGAGATCGCCCGCCTCGTGGACTGCCGCACGGCGCTCGTCGAGGAGGGGCTGGCCGCGCTGGCGTGCGGGGCGTTCCACATCCGCTCCGGCGGGCGCAGCTACTTCAACACGACGCCGCTGGGGCGCGCGGTGACCGGCACCCTGCTGGTGCGCGCCATGCACGAGGACGGCGTCGACATCTGGGGCGACGGGTCCACCTTCAAGGGCAACGACATCGAGCGCTTCTACCGCTACGGGCTGCTCGCCAACCCCGAGCTGCGCATCTACAAGCCCTGGCTGGACGCGGAGTTCGTCCACGAGCTCGGCGGCCGCACGGAGATGAGCCAGTGGCTCCTCGCCCACAACCTGCCCTACCGCGACAGCACCGAGAAGGCCTACTCCACCGACGCCAACATCTGGGGCGCCACCCACGAGGCCAAGACCCTGGAGCACCTCGACGTCTCCCTGGAGGTCGTCGAGCCGATCATGGGCGTGAAGTTCTGGGACCCCAGCGTGCGGATCGACTCCGAGGATGTCACCGTCCGCTTCGAGCAGGGTCGCCCGGTGGCGATCAACGGCATCACGTACGCCGACCCGGTGGCGCTGGTGCAGGAGGCCAACGCGATCGGCGGCCGGCACGGCCTGGGCATGTCCGACCAGATCGAGAACCGGATCATCGAGGCCAAGTCGCGCGGCATCTACGAGGCGCCCGGGATGGCGCTGCTGTGGATCGCCTACGAGCGGCTCGTCAACGCGATCCACAACGAGGACACGATCGCCAACTACACCGCCCAGGGCCGCCAGCTCGGCCGGCTGCTCTACGAGGGCCGCTGGCTGGACCCGCAGGCGCTGATGATCCGCGAGTCGATCCAGCGCTGGATCTCCTCCCTGGTCACCGGCGAGGTCACCGTGCGGCTGCGTCGGGGAGAGGACTACACGATCCTGCGCACCGACGGCCCGGCGTTCTCCTACCACCCCGACAAGCTGTCGATGGAGCGCACCGAGAACGCCGCCTTCGGCCCGACCGACCGGATCGGCCAGCTGACGATGCGCAACCTCGACATCGCCGACTCCCGCGCCAAGCTGGAGATGTACGCCAACCAGCCCGTCGAGCAGGGCCAGGTGCTGGTCGAGAACGGCACCCTGTTCGGCGAGCTGCCCGCGGGCGGCGCCGAGCGGATCACCGCGAACCCGCTGGTCGAGGGCGAGCTCAGCGACGAGGCCCTCGACGCCGCGGCGATGGAGTTCGGCACCGACTGACGCCGCGGGCGCCTCGGCGTCGTCCACAGCCTCGACAAGTCGGTGTTTCCTGGCCCTCGCCTCGGGCAGAGGAGTGGTCACCCGGCGCACGGCCGGGGCCACGGCGACCAGGACGCAGGGGGACGCGATGTCGACAGCACCCGGCATGCAGAGTGAGGAGCAGGCCCGGGCCTACGTCGAGGACCTCGTCCTCCGGGCGCGCGAGCAGGCCGAGGGGGCTCGCGCGCTGGCCGATCGGCTCGAGGCCCTGACCTCACGCGGCTCCTCGGCGGACGGCACCTGCCAGGTCACGCTCGGCCACGGCGGCGGCCTCGTCGACCTGTGGCTCTCCCCGGCGCTGGCCCAGGCGCCGCCGCACGCCGTACGCCGCGTGGTCCTGGAGGCCAACGCGGCGGCGCGCCGGACGATGAGCGAGGACGTCGCGGCGCTCGCCGGCGCGCACCACGGCGAGGGCTCCGCGGCGGCCGAGGAGATCACCCGCCCGTTCGCCCGGATGCTGGCGGACCGGAGCCGCGCCGAGGAGGTCGCTCCGCCGCGTGCGGACCGCCCGGCCCCACCGTCCGGCGGAGTGCTGCGATGAGCCTCGCGGTGGACAGCGCCGCCCTGCGCGCGCACGCCGACGAGCTCGACCGGATCGCCGAGGCGGGGCGTGAGGCGGTGGACGCCGGGGCCCACGTGACGGTGCAGGGGGAGGCGTTCGGGCGCATCTGCGCGTTCATCGGCGGCGCCCTCGCTCCGGTCCAGGTGGCCGGCGTAGCCGCCGCCCACGAAGCCAACACGGTCGTCGAGGCGACCGGGCTGGGCGTGCGCGGCGCCGCCGGCGGCTTCGACGGGGCCGAGGACGCGGTCCTCGACGGCCTGGCCAGGATCGCGCGCCGCGTCGGCGAGGCGGCGGGCGAGCGCTGGGGGCTCGAGACATGAACACGCTGGTCGCGCAGGCCGGCGACTCCCGCTCCTGGCACACCGCAGCCGGGCCGCTGGACGCGATGGCCACCTCCGCGGAGGCGCTGGGGCGCGGCGACTGGGTCGAGGCCGGCCTGAACGGCGTCGCCTCGAGCCTGGAGAGCCTGAACGCGGCCGTCGACCCGCTGGGGGCCCTGGTGGCCGCCGGGGTGGGGCTGGCGATGGAGCGCTTCGACCCGCTGCACGCGTGGCTCGACGACCTGGTCGGCGACCCCGACCGGATCCACGGGTTCGCGCTCACCTGGGGCAACGTCGGAGCACGCATCCACGACAACGCCGAGGACTTCGCCCGCGCCGCGCGCGCCGCGTCGGCGCCCTGGGACGGTGTCGCGGCGCAGGCCTACGGCCTGTCCGCGGAGGCGGTCGCCGCGGTCCTGCACGGCTACGGCGCCCTCACCCAGGGCGTCGGGTCGGCCACCGACCTGGCCGGCTCCCTGGTGGCCGGCGTGCGGGCGCTGGTGCGCGAGGCGCTCAGCGAGTGCGTGGCCTACGCGCTCACCAAGATCGGTCGCCTGCTGACGCCGGACGCGCCCCGGGCGATCGCCGAGATCGTGGCCAAGGTGAGCGAGTGGACCGAGCGGGTCTCCACCTTCGTCCGCGCCCTGATCGCGACCATGGGGCGCCTGGGGCGACTGCTCGACGAGGTGATGGACGCGGTCGCCTCCCTGCAGCGCACGCTGCGCCGGGTGCTTGCCGAGCACCGGGCCCGTCCGGTCAGCCAGGGGCTCCGCCTGCGCGGTCCCGATCCGCACGGGCCGGCGCCGGCGAGCCTCGCCTACACCGTCGGCGCGAACGCGGCCAAGAACCAGGCCGGGCTGGACGACCGCTAGGAGCCTTCGCGGCGCGCCGACGCGACGTCGAACGGCGACGTGGTGATCTCCGCCATCGTGTCGCCGCCGGCGTTCGCCCTCGGGGTGTAGCCCCAGCCCGCCACCACAGGGCGTCGTTCGGTCCACGCGCTCATCCAGTGCCCGGTGCTCACGCAGACCGGCCCCGTTCGTCACCGGCCAGCAGCTGGACTACCACTGGTTCGCCTTCGCCGACATCGCGTCGTTCTCCTGGCTCGCGGGCCACGAACTCGACGTGCTCACCCTGAAGGGCTCCGGGGAGGGCGTCGGCTGCGCCGCGGACACCGGCTCGCCGAGCCGGTGGTCGGGTAGGCTGGTAGGGCGCACAGCGTCGTGCACGAGCGCTGACGCATCTGCGCCGGGCGGTCCGACATCCACGAACGAAGCATCGAGGGATCCCGCTGTGAGCAAGCCCGTCGTACTCATCGCCGAAGAGCTCAGCCCCGCCACGGTGGAGGCGCTCGGCCCGGACTTCGACATCCGCAGCTGCAACGGCGCCGACCGGGCTCAGCTGCTCGCCGCCATCGGTGACGCCGACGCGCTCCTGGTCCGCTCGGCCACCAAGGTGGACGCCCAGGCGCTGGCCGCGGCCAAGCGGCTCAAGGTGGTCGCCCGCGCCGGGGTCGGTCTCGACAACATCGACGTGCGCGCCGCCACCCAGGCGGGGGTGATGGTGGTCAACGCGCCCACCTCGAACATCATCTCGGCCGCCGAGCTCGCGGTCGCGCTGATGCTCGCGGCGGCTCGCCACGTCGCGCCGGCCGACGCGGCGCTGCGGGCGGGGGAGTGGAAGCGCTCGCGCTACACCGGGACCGAGCTCTACGAGAAGACCCTCGGCATCGTCGGCCTCGGACGCGTCGGGGTGATGGTGGCCCAGCGGCTCAGCGCCTTCGGGATGCGGGTCATCGCCTACGACCCCTACGTCCAGGCCGGGCGGGCCGCGCAGATGGGGGTGCGCCTGGTCGACCTCGACACGCTGCTGGCCGAAGCCGACTTCATGTCGGTCCACCTCCCGCGCACGCCGGAGACGCTGGGCCTGATCGGCGCCGCCGAGCTCGCCCGGGTCCGCCCGCACCTGGTGCTGGTCAACGCCGCCCGCGGCGGGATCGTCGACGAGACGGCCCTGTACTCGGCGCTCAAGGAGGGCCGCGTCGCCGCGGCCGGCCTCGACGTGTTCGCGCACGAGCCGTGCACCGACAGCCCGCTGTTCGAGCTGGAGAACGTCGTGGCCACCCCGCACCTGGGCGCCTCCACCGTCGAGGCCCAGGAGAACGCCGGCCTCGCCGTCGCCCGGTCCGTGCGGCTGGCGCTGGCCGGCGAGCTGGTCCCCGACGCGGTCAACGTCCAGGGCGGCGTGATCGCCGAGGACGTGCGCCCCGGTGTACCGCTCGCCGAGAAGCTCGGCCGGGTCTTCACCGCGCTCGCCGGCGAGGTCGCCCAGCAGATCGACGTGGAGGTCCGCGGCGAGATCGCCGAGTACGACGTGCGGGTGCTCGAGCTGGCCGCGCTCAAGGGCGTCTTCGCCGACGTGGTGGAGGAGCAGGTCTCCTACGTCAACGCACCTCTGCTCGCCTCCGAGCGCGGCACCGCGGTGCGCCTGGTGACCGACCCGAGCAGCCCCGACCACCGCAGCCTGATCACCATCCGCGGCACCCTGGCGGACGGCTCTCAGGTCTCCGTCAGCGGCACCCTGGTCGGCATCCACCAGAAGGAGCGGCTGGTCGAGGTCAACGGCTTCGACCTCGACATCGAACCCACCGACCACCTTGCCTTCTTGGCCTACCGGGACCGCCCGGGCATGGTCGGGACGGTGGGACGCATCCTCGGCGAGGCGCGGATCAACATCGCGGGCATGCAGGTCGCCCGCGACGTCCGGGGCGGCCGGGCGCTGGTCGCGATCTCGGTCGACACCGCGATCGGTGCCCACATCCTCGAGGAGATCCACACCTCGATGGACGCGCACCTGGTGCGCGCGGTCGATCTGGGCTGACCCGGCCGGACCCGGCGGGTCCGGCCCCTGGGCCCGGCTTACGGCGTGGAGTCGCGCTTGGGGAGGTCGGCCGTCAGCGAGTCCGCCTTCGACGGGTAGCCGGGAGCGGCCGGCTCACGGCCCTGGGAGACCGCTCGCTCGTGCTCGGCGCGGGCCCGCTCCAGCAGCGCCATCAGCTCGTCCTCCTCGCGCACGATCGCGCGGTACTTCGGATCCATCGCACGGATCTGCTCGCCCTCCTCGAGCAGGGCGCGGAAGACCCGCTCGCGCTCGGCGGGATCCGAGGTGTAGTCGAGGTCGAGGTAGTCGGTGGCGTGGCGTCGCGCGTTCATGATCGAGGTCTGGGCCTTGCCGCGCTTGCTGAACAGCGAGGCCAGCACGGTGACCACGAGCGTGCCGACGATCACCGTGAGCGACAGCTCGGTGCTCACCTCGACCACCTTCACGTGCTCGCCGTCGTTGATGAACGGCAGGTTGTTCTCGTGCAGGGCGTGCAGGATCAGCTTCACGCCGATGAACGCCAGGATCGCGGCCAGGCCGTAGGAGAGGTAGATCAGGCGGTCGAGCAGGCCGTCGATGAGGAAGTACAGCTGGCGCAGGCCCAGCAGCGAGAACGCCGTCGCGGTGAAGACGATGAACGTGCTCTGGGTGAGGCCGAAGATCGCCGGGATCGAGTCGAGGGCGAAGAGGATGTCGGTGCCGCCGATGGCCACCATCACCAGCAGCATCGGGGTGAGCGCCCGCTTGCCGTCGTGGATCGTGAACATCTTGTCGCCGTCGTAGTAGTCGGTGGTGTGGAAGACCTTGCGGGCGACGCGGATGATGAAGTTGTCGGCCGAATGCTCCTCCTCGCTCTCCGGCTTGAGCATGTTGCCGGCGGTGAGCAGCAGGATCAGCCCGAAGAGGTAGAACACCCAGGCGAACTGGTTGATCAGCGCGGCGCCGAGGAAGATGAAGCCGGTGCGGGCGATGAGCGCGAAGACGATGCCGAACAGCAGCACCTTCTGCTGGTCCTCGCGCGGGACCCGGAAGCTGGCCATGATGATCAGGAACACGAACAGGTTGTCGACCGAGAGCGCCTTCTCGGTGATGTAGCCGGCGAAGTACTCCGAGCCGGCGGTGCCGCCGGCCAGGACCCATACGCCGAGGCCGAACAACAGCGCTATCCCGACGTAGAGAGCCGACCAGATGGCCGCCTCCTTCAACGTCGGCACGTGCGCCTTGCGCACGTGGAAGACGAAGTCGAAGGCCAGCAAGGCCCCGATGAACGCGATGGTCAGACCCCAGGCGAGGGGAGTGGCTTCCATGACTTTCACGATAGGCAACGCCCGGTAACGCTGCCCCCGCCCACCTCAGGCGGCCTCGCCTCGACGACCCGGCACCAGGGCCGCCGTCACCAGCAGGCGGGGATCTGCTGGACTGGCGGGGTGCCCGCCCCGTCTCCCGGCCGCCGCCCGGTCCGCGCCCCGCTGAGCAGCCTCGGCCCGATCGACCAGCTGCGGGCGGGTCGGCTCGCGCGCCGGCTGCCCCAGCTCTACCTCGGGCTGCTGCTGTACGGCGCGTCCCTGGCGCTGATGGTGCGCGGCGGGCTCGGGCTCTCGCCGTGGGACGTGCTGCACTCCGGGGTGATCCGCCACGTGCCGCTCACCCTCGGCCAGGCGGTCGTGGTGCTCAGCTTCGTGGTGCTGCTGGCCTGGATCCCGCTGCGCGAGGTGCCCGGCCTGGGCACGGTGTCCAACGCGGTGGTCGTGGGCCTGGCGGCGGACGCCACGCTGGTGGTCCTCCAGGCCCCCGACGGGCTCTGGGTCCGCGCGGCGCTGCTCGGCGGCGGGATCGTGCTCAACGCGCTGGCCACCGCGCTCTACATCGGCTCCCAGTTCGGGCGGGGCCCCCGCGACGGGCTGATGACCGGCCTGGCCCGCCGTACCGGGTGGCCCCTGGGGGTGGTGCGCACCGGGATCGAGCTGGCGGTGCTGGTCGTCGGGGTGCTGCTCGGGGGCGTGGCCGGGCTCGGCACGATCCTCTACGCGCTGAGCATCGGCCCGCTGGCCCAGCTGCTGCTGCCCTGGCTCACCGTCGAGCTGCGGGACCCGGCGCCGTCGGCGGGGACGCCGGCCGCACCGCTCAGCGGCGGGTCGCGATGAGGGCCGAGGCGTCGGGGGCGATCATCACCTCGACCGCGGTGAAGCGCTCGTCGGTGAGCCACTGCTCGCGCAGGGTGTCGACCCGGCCGTAGCTCACCGGAGGCCAGCCCTCGCACGGCACGAAGTCGTCGAGCACCACGATGCCGCCGGGCTCGACGAGGTCGGCGATCGAGTCGACGCCCACCTCCGAGGGGGTGCCCGAGTCGAGGAACAGCAGCGAGAACGGCCCCTTGTCGCGCAGCGTCGACCAGTCCGCGGCCAGCACCTCGACCTGCGCGTCGTCGACGAAGATCTCCGCGGCCGCGCCGGCCAGCTTGGCGTCGAGCTCGGCGGTCAGGATGTGGGCCCCCTCGCGCATGCCCGAGCGCAGCCATGCGGTGCCCACGCCGCAGCCGGTGCCGAACTCGGCGAGGGTCCCGCCGCGGGTCGCGGCCAGGGTCGCGAGCAGGCGCCCCGTCTCGTTGCGGCAGAACGAGACGTAGCCCGCCTTGCGGGAGACGTCGAAGGCGCGGGAGACGATGCCGGGCAGCTCGGGCGGGTGACTCATGGGGTCGAGTGTTCCACCCCGCGGCCGCTGTCTCGCATCGTGAGCAGATGCGGGGGAACCTCGGCTGGGCCCGGGAGGCCGGACCTAGACTGTGCTCCATCATGCGGAGCGTCTACGTACTTATCGACTGCCGCGGCGAGGCCTTCTAAGCAAGGCCACCTCGCCGCGGTGTTCGGCGTTGACGGCCTTGCTTCCTTCATCTGAAGACGCCTCCGCGGCGGCTCCGCCAGCAGCACGGCGTGACCCGCTCCCTCCTGGTCCGACGGACCCGGGCTGCCTCACGTGATCCGTGAGCACCTCCTCCTCTCCCTGCCGCGGGGCGTCCTCAGTGCACCCAGCACCCGACGTCCTCAGAGACAGGAGCACGACCATGTACGACATGTATCCCGAGTGGGGCCCGGCCAGCCACAACCCCGAGAACCCGCGCAGCCACGAGGCCGTGCAGTGGGCGCTTGACCTGCGAGACAATGGCGGCGCCCGCCCCGACGACAACTAGGCTCCGGCCCATGACTGACTCCTCGAACCTCCACGCGGCCGGCGCCTCCCACGGCCTCAAGCTCGCTGTCATCCCCGGCGACGGCATCGGCCAGGAGGTGACCGCCGAGGCCCTCAAGGTGCTCGAGGTGGCCGCCCCCGCGAGCGTGAAGTTCGAGCAGACCCGCTACGACCTCGGCGCCGAGCGCTACCTCGCCACCGGCGAGGTCCTGCCCGGCTCGGTGCTCGAGGAGATCCGCGCCCACGACGCGATCCTGCTCGGCGCGGTCGGCGGCAAGCCCAACGACCCGAACCTGCCGCCGGGCATCCTCGAGCGCGGGCTGCTGCTCAAGCTGCGCTTCGAGCTCGACCACTACGTGAACCTGCGCCCCTCGCGGATCTACCCGGGGGTGGCCTCGCCGCTGTCGGAGAGCGTGATCGGCGGGCGCGAGGTCGACTTCGTCGTCGTCCGCGAGGGCACCGAGGGCCCCTACACCGGCAACGGGGGAGCCCTGCGCGTCGGCACGCCGCAGGAGGTGGCCACCGAGGTCAGCGTGAACACCGCCTTCGGCGTCGAGCGGGTCGTGCGCGACGCGTTCGCCCGCGCCCAGCGTCGCCCGCGCCGCAAGCTGACCCTGGTCCACAAGACCAACGTGCTGGTCAACGCCGGCTCGGTGTGGTGGCGCCTGTTCCAGGAGGTGGCCGCGGAGTACCCCGAGGTGACCACCGACTACATGCACATCGACGCCGCGATGATCCACATGACCACCGACCCGGCGCGCTTCGACGTGATCGTCACCGACAACCTGTTCGGCGACATCATCACCGACCTCGCCGCCGCCATCACCGGCGGCATCGGCCTGGCCGCCTCGGGCAACGTCAACCCCGACCGGACCACGCCGTCGATGTTCGAGCCGGTGCACGGCTCCGCACCCGACATCGCCGGACAGCAGAAGGCCGACCCGACCGCCGCGATCCTCTCCGCGTCGCTGCTCCTGGACCACCTCGGCTACGCCGCCGAGTCGGCCGCGATCGAGGCGGCCGTGCTCGCCGACCTGTCCGAGCGGACGCCGGGCAGCACCCGTCGTACCGCCGAGGTCGGCGACGCCATCGCCGCGCGAGTAGCCGGCTGACCCGACCCTCGCGTCCTCGACGCCGGGCACGGGTCTCCCGTGTCCGGCGTCCCCCATTTCCCCCCGATTGGATAGCGTGCCCTCATGCAGATCAGCACCACCTCCGCCACCGAGCGCGTCGACGACGCCAGGCTCGCCGAGATCCTGTCCAACCCCGGTTTCGGCAGGCACTTCACCGACCACATGCTCACTGTCGAGTGGACCCCCGAGCAGGGCTGGCACGACGCGCGGATCACGCCGTACGGGCCGATCTCGCTCGACCCGGCCACCGCGGTGCTGCACTACGCCCAGGAGATCTTCGAGGGCCTCAAGGCCTACCGCCACGCCGACGGATCGGTGTGGACGTTCCGCCCCGAGGCCAACGGTCAGCGGCTCGCCGCCTCCGCCCGGCGCCTGGCGCTGCCCGAGCTCGACGTCGCCGACTTCCTGCAGAGCGTCGACGAGCTGATCCGCGTGGACGAGCGCTGGGTGCCCGACTCCGAGGGCGAGAAGAGCCTCTACCTGCGCCCCTTCATGTTCGCCTCCGAGACGTTCCTCGGGGTGCGGCCCTCCCAGCACGTCACCTACATGGTGATCGCC
This sequence comes from Nocardioides sp. Z43_10, assembly GCF_059766615.1. Lineage (NCBI taxonomy): Bacteria > Bacillati > Actinomycetota > Actinomycetes > Propionibacteriales > Nocardioidaceae > Nocardioides > Nocardioides sp. Z43_10. Next base: position 216,088 of record NZ_JCBAJY010000006.1, read on the forward strand.
TCGCCCGCCGGCGCCTACTTCAGCCAGGGCGTCAAGCCGGTCTCGCTGTGGCTCACCGAGGAGTACACCCGCGCCGGGCGCGGCGGGATGGGCGCGGCGAAGACCGGCGGGAACTACGCCAGCTCCCTGGTCGCCCAGCAGCTCGCGTCGGCCCAGGGCTGCGACCAGGTGGTCTTCCTCGACGCCCAGGAGGGCAAGTACGTCGAGGAGCTCGGCGGGATGAACATGTACTTCGTCTACGCCGACGGCCACATCGTGACCCCGGCGACCGGGACCATCCTGGAGGGCATCACCCGCTCCTCGATCATCGAGCTGGCCGGCAAGCTCGGCCACACCGTCGAGGAGCGGCGCTTCACGATCGACGAGTGGCGCGACGGGGTGACCAGCGGGGCGATCACCGAGGTCTTCGCCTGCGGCACCGCGGCGGTGGTCACGCCGGTCGGCTCGCTGAAGTGGGACGGCGGGGAGATCCCCTGCGCCTCCGAGGGCGGCGAGGTCACCATGCGGCTGCGCCAGGCGCTCGTCGACATCCAGTACGGCCGGGCCGAGGACGCCTTCGGCTGGATGCACCGGGTGCTCTGAGGTCGAGGCGGCGATGGCGCACCCGGTGATGTTCGACGAGGACGACCGGGTGCTCGCGCGCCTGCGCGAGGTCTGCCTGGCCCTGCCCGGTACCGAGGAGATCGTCAGCCACGGTCGCCCGACCTTCCGGGTGGGCAAGATGTTCGCGGTGTACGGCGGCGGGGTCAAGGTGCGACCCGGCGAGCACGAGGCGCACCCGCACGCGCTGCTGTTCAAGGCCGACCCGGGCGAGGTGGCGGCGCTCGACGAGGACTCGCGGTTCTTCCTGCCGGCCTACTACGGGCCCTTCGGGTGGCGCGGCATCGACCTGGACGCCGGCCCGGACTGGACCGAGGTCGGCGAGCTCGTCGACGCGTCGTACCGGCTGGTGGCGCCGCGTCGCCGGGTCGCCGAGCTCGACGCCCGCGAGGGCTGACCCCGCGTGGCTGGCGGTCGTCTCGCTGCCTCCGGGCGCTAACCTCGTGCGGTGACCACCTCGCCCTCAGCGCGCCCGCCCGGACCGATCAAGGTCGGCGAGTACACGCTGCTGACCCGCATCGGCGAGGGCGGCATGGGCGTGGTGCACCTGGCCCGCAAGCCCGGCGGCGAGCGCGTCGCCCTCAAGGTGCTGCGCCCGCACGTGGTCGGTGACGACGAGGCGCGCCAGCGGCTGGCCCGCGAGGTCGGCTCGCTGAGCCGGGTCCGCTCGCGGCGGGTGGCCGAGATCGTCGACGCCGACCCCTGGGGCGACATCCCGTTCGTGGCGACGCGCTACGTGCCGGGGCTGTCCCTGCACGACCACGTCCAGGCCGAGGGCACGGTGCACGGCGATGACCTGGTCTGGTTCGCGGGCTGCCTGGCCGAGGCGCTCGAGGCGGTGCACGCGGTCGGGGTGCTGCACCGCGACGTCAAGCCGTCCAACGTGCTGATGGAGGGACGCTCCCCGGTCCTCATCGACTTCGGGCTGGCCCGGCTCGCCGACGATCCCAAGCTCACCCACACCGGCTGGCTGCTGGGCACGCCGGGCTACCTCGCTCCCGAGATCCTGTACGGCGAGGAGGCCACTCCCGCCTCCGACGTGCACTCCTGGGCGGCGACCGTCGTCTACGCCGCGCTCGGCCGCTCGCCGTTCGGTCGCGGGCCGGCGATGGCGATCATGGACCGCGCCCGACGGGGCGAGCACGACCTGCGCGGCTTCCCCGAGGACGCCGGCCGCGAGCTGCGCCAGCTGGTCGAGGCCGCGCTCGATCCCGACCCGCTGCGCCGCCCCACGCTCGACACGCTGCTGGACCGGCTGGGTCCGCGCCTGGACCGGCTGGCGCCGGGGGCCGCGGCGAGCATGGAGCCGGAGCAGCTCACCATGCCCTTCGCCGCGGCGTACCCCCCGCACGGGCCGGCGGCCGACGACCCGGCGGACGCCGCCACCGACGTGATCGAGGAGCCGTGGGCCGGTGCGGAGCCGTGGCCGGTCGAGGACGGCTGGCCGGTCGAGGACGGCTGGGCCGACGAGGAGCCGGCGGCACGGGCCACCGCGTTCCTGCCCCCCGAGCGCGAGCCCTACCAGGCGCCGCCGCCGGTCGACCCCGAGGGGCCCTGGGCCGAGCCGGCGGCGTGGCAGCCCGAGCCGGCGCCGGTCTCGTTCCTGGAGAAGGTGCGCCGGTGGGTGCTGGTGGGCAGCGGTGCCGTGGCCCTCGGTGCTGGCGTCGCCGCCTTCCCCTACCTCGCGGTGACGCTGCTGGCCCTCGCGGTCTGGCTGCTGCGCGGCGGCTCGCTGGCCGCCAGTGCGGTGGGGGAGCGCCGCGCCCAGCGGGGCCGGCGCTGGTACGACGCGGTGGTGGCCTCGGTGGCCGCCCCGTGGCACCTGGTGCGCGCCGTACCGGGCACGCTGCTGCTGTTGTTGTGGGCGCTCGGACTGGCCACCGCGGCGGCGCTGCTCGGCTACGCGGCGTCCCTGGGGGTGGCGCCGACCCTGCTGGGCGCCGGGACGATGCTCGCCCTCGGCCTGTGGGTCGGCCCCGGGAGCGACCGGCTGAGCGGACCGGTCAACCGCGTCGTCCACCCGGTCTGCTCGGGTGCGGTGGGCTGGCTGGTGGCCACCGCGCTGGTCGTGGGGCTCGCCCTGCTCCTGCTCTCGGTGGGGGAGACCCGCGGCGTGGACTGGCTTCCGGCGCGGCAGCCGCCCCTGGACGGGCTGCGCTGAGCGGGCCGGAGCACTGAGCGGCCCGGGGGCTCAGGCGAAGCGGGGCGCGTCCGCGCCCGACTGGTCTTCCAGCTCGCGCACCCACCGGGGCAGCACGAAGACGCCCTCGGCCTCGACCGTCACGCGCCCGTCCGGCTCCGCGATGTGGCCCACCACGTGGGCGGTGGTGCCGTCGAGGCGCTCCACGTGGGCGCGGGCCTGCAGCGCCCCGAGCGGCGTCTTGCGGCGGTAGTGCAGGGTCAGCGTGGTCGTCATCCGCGGGCGGCGGTCGAACCCGGCGGCATGGCCGAGCAGATGGTCGAGCACCAGCGAGGCGACCCCGCCGTGCACCAGACCGGGCGGGCCCTCGTAGGCGGCACCGAGATGGAACCGGGTCCAGGAGACGCCGTCCTCGCCACGGTGGATCTCCAGCGGCGGCGCCATCGGGTTGCGCAGCCCCATCACCGCATTGCCCCAGGCCCGCGCCGTGCCGGAGGTGCTCACCCGCATCCCGTAGGGGCCGGGCAGCTGGCGCTCGCGCAGGGAGGCCACCACGCGCTCGATGTCGGCGCGGGCGGCGGCGACGGTCTCGGCGTCGGCCTCGGTGCGGATCACGGCGTCGATCAGCTCGCGCACGCTCTGCGTCAACGGCGCATGCACCTCGGCCTGGGCGGCCACCTGGTCGTCGGTGAGCTGGTCGTGCACGAACTGGAGCATGCGGGCACTCTGCCACACGCGAGAACGTGTTCTGGTTCGCTCTCCCACCGGGTGGTGAGACGCGGGCTGCCGGTCGACGCGGCGTGCCACAATGGTCGGGTGCTGAGCGCGATCATCATTCGCTAGCGCGTCGCGGCCTCCGGGCCCCCGACGCGCCGACCTCTCGTTGACCGGGAGGTTTTTTTGTTGCCCCGACCAGCCGCCCCGGACCCCCGGCCGTACGAATCGAGATGGACACCGATGGACCTGCAGGGCTCGTTCCACGTCTACGACACGACGCTGCGCGACGGGGCGCAGCAGGAGGGGCTCAACCTCTCCGTGGCCGACAAGCTGGCCATCGCCCGCCAGCTCGACGGGCTCGGGGTCGGCTACATCGAGGGCGGCTGGCCCGGCGCCAACCCCAAGGACACCGAGTTCTTCCGCCGCGCGGCCACCGAGCTGGACCTCAAGCACGCCCGGCTGGCCGCGTTCGGGGCCACCCGCCGCGTCGGCCTGCGGGCGGCCGACGACCCGCAGGTGGCCGCGCTGCGCGAGTCCGGCGCCGGCGTGGTGACGCTGGTGGCCAAGTCCCACGACCGCCACGTCGAGCTCGCGCTGCGCACCACGCTGGCCGAGAACCTCGCCATGGTCCGCGACACCGTCTCGCACCTGCGCGCCGAGGGGAAGCAGGTCTTCCTCGACGCCGAGCACTTCTTCGACGGCTACCGGGCCAACCGCGACTACGCCCTGGAGGTGCTGCGCACCGCCCACGACGCCGGAGCCGAGGTCGCCGCGCTGTGCGACACCAACGGCGGCATGCTGCCGGGGTGGGTGGCCGAGGTGGTGCACGACGTGATCGAGTCCACCGGCGTCCGGGTCGGGATCCACTGCCACAACGACACCGGCTGCGCGGTGGCCAACAGCCTCGCCGCCGTCGAGGCCGGCGCCACGCACGTCCAGGGCACCGTCAACGGGTACGGCGAGCGCACCGGCAACGCCGACCTGGTCACCGTGGTCGCCAACCTCGAGCTCAAGCTGCAGCGCCCGGTGCTGCCGACCGGCCTGCTCGGCGAGGCGACCCGCATCGCGCACGCGGTCGCCGAGGTGACGAACGTCGCGCCCGCCTCGCGCCAGCCCTACGTCGGGACCTCCGCGTTCGCCCACAAGGCGGGGCTGCACGCCAGCGCGATCAAGGTCGACCCGGACCTCTACCAGCACCTCGACCCGGCGGCGGTGGGCAACGACATGCGCCTGCTGGTCTCCGACATGGCCGGGCGCGCCTCGATCGAGCTCAAGGGCAGGGAGCTCGGCTTCGACCTGTCCGGCGATCAGGACCTGGTGGGGCGGGTGACCGCACGGGTCAAGGAGCTGGAGTCGCGCGGGCACACCTTCGAGGCGGCCGACGCGTCGTTCGAGCTGCTGCTCGTCGAGGAGGTCGAGGGAAGCCGGCCCTCCTACTTCGACGTCGAGTCGTGGCGGGTGATCACCGAGAACCGGCCCGCCGGCGAGGCCCTGTCCGAAGCCACCGTGAAAATGCACGCCGGGGGCACTCGCCTGGTGGTGACCGGCGAGGGGAACGGGCCGGTCAACGCGCTCGACCACGCCCTGCGCCAGGCCATCGGCCAGGCCTACCCGCAGGTCGCCCGCTTCGAGCTGATCGACTACAAGGTCCGCATCCTCGACCAGGGCCACGGCACCGACGCGATCACCCGGGTCCTGATCGAGACCTCCGACGGGGAGTCCTCCTGGGTCACCGTCGGGGTCGGCGCCAACGTGATCGAGGCCTCGTGGGCGGCCCTGCTCGACGCCGTCACCTTCGGGCTGCGCCGCCACCACGCCTGAGCCGGCAGGTCAGCCGACGACGCGTCGTACCAGGTCCGACCAGCCGGCGATGATCCGCTCGGGGTCGAGGTGCTCGACCGTCACCTGCTGGCGCAGGATCACCACCTCGAGCGGGGCGAGCAGGGCGGTGGCCAGCACGGGGATGTCGCCGGGCACCTCCAGCGCGGTCAGCAGCAGCCGCACGTGCATCGCGGAGAAGGCGTGGGCCGGGTGCGAGCGCGCGCCCGGCGCCCCGCCGGCGGCCACGATCAGGTCGCCGAGCAGCAGGTTGAGCTCGACCCGCGAGCGCCCGAAGGCCAGCAGCCGCTCCAGCGGCTCCGCGCCGGGACCGAGCGGGGCCGGCCCGGAGATCACCTCGGCCTGCCAGGCCGACTCCGAGCGGTCCAGGAGCGCGGCCATCAGCCCCGCCCGACTGTCGAAGTGCCGGAACAGCGTGCCCTTGCCGACGCCGGCCTCCGCGGCGACCGCGTCCATCGTCACGCAGGACACTCCGTCGCGCTCGACCAGGTGCGCGGCCGCGGCCAGCAGCACGTCCCGGTTGCGCTGCGCATCGCGGCGCTGGGGGGGTGGCTGCCCGTGGATCGGCAGCGGAGCGGACGGGGTCACGCCTGGACTCTAGAGCATGGGAAGATAAACGGACCGCGGTCCGTTTACGCTCGTGCAGACCGCATGCCACACCCGTCGAACCTCCAAGGAGAACCCATGACCCACACCCGCGTCGCCGTCCTGCTCGGCAGCCTCCGCGCCGACTCGCTCAACCGCCGCATCGCCGGCTTCCTGGCGGAGCAGTCCGGCGAGGACGTCACCGTCGAGATCGTGGAGGGTCTCGCCGACGTGCCGTTCTACAACGAGGAGCTCGACGCGGACGCCGTCCCGGAGACTGCGGCACGCCTGCGTGCCCAGATCGCCGAGGCCGACCGGGTGCTGGTGATCACCCCCGAGTACAACGGCACCATGCCCGCGGTGCTGAACAACGCCATCGACTGGCTCTCGCGGCCCTACGGCCAGGGCGCCCTCACCGGCAAGCCCCTGGCCGTCATCGGCGCCACCCCCACCCCCTACGGCGGCAAGTGGTCGCACGAGGACGCCCGTCGCTCGGCCGGGATCGCCGGCGCCGTGGTGCGGGAGGACCTGACGATCTCCCAGCCGGCGCTCGAGGGCGACATCCTGGCCGACCCCGAGGTGACCAAGCGCCTGCTCGACACCCTCGCCTCGCTCGTGGCCCACGAGGACGACGCGGCGGCCTGACGCGCGGCCCTCTGGGCTGCGCGCCCCGGGGCCACTAGCGTCGCCAGCATGGCCGACGCCCCGCAGCACCTGCACGACCTGTCCGCCCTGGCGCAGGGGGACCTCGTCCGACGCGGCGAGGTCTCCGCGCTGGAGCTGGTCGAGCACTACCTCGAACGCCCCGACGCCGTCGGGGCGTTCGTCACGCTCACCCCCGACCTGGCCCGGGAGCGCGCGGCCGCGCTGGGCCGCCCGGGACCCGGGGCCTCCCCGCTGTACGGCGTGCCGACCGCGATCAAGGACCTCAATCTGACCGCGGGCGTGCGCACCACCTTCGGCTCCGCGGCCTACGCCGACCACGTGCCGAAGGTCTCCGACAGCGTCACCACCTCGCTGGAGGCCGCCGGCATGGTGAGCCTCGGCAAGACCAGCACGCCGGAGTTCGGCTCGCCCTGCTACACCGAGCCCGACGGTGCCCCGCCGGCGGTGACCCCGTGGGACCCCACCCGGATGGCGGGCGGCTCCTCGGGCGGCGCCGCGGCGGCGGTGGCGGCCGGTCTGGTGCCGCTCGCCCCCGGCTCCGACGGCGGCGGCTCGATCCGGGTCCCCGCCTCCTGCTGTGGGCTGGTCGGACTGAAGCCGACCCGAGGACGGGTCAGCGGCGCGCCGACGTACGGCGACCCGATCGGGCTGTCGGTGGCCGGTCCGCTGGCCCGCACCGTGCGTGACGCGGCGGCCCTGCTCGACGTGCTGGCCGGGCGTCGCACCGGGGACCCGACCTGGGCGCCCGCCCCCTCGGGGTCGTTCCTCGCCGCCTGCGAGCGTCTCCCGGGGCGGCTGCGGGTCGGCCGGTTCAGCGCCCCGGTGCTCGTCCCGGACGCGCCGGTGGACCCCGAGTGCCTGGCCGCCTGGGAGGACGCGTCGGACCTGCTGGAGTCCCTGGGCCACCGGGTGGAGGACGTGCCCGTGCCGCTGCCGCCGGAGTCGGTGCCGGTCTTCGAGACGTGCTGGGCGGTGCTCAGCGCCCTCTCCAGCGCACCGGCCGGCCGCGAGCACCTGCTGCGGCCGCTGACCCGGTGGCTCAGCGAGCGCGGCGCGCGGGTCTCCGGTCCACAGTTCGGCCTGGCGATCGGTCAGCTGCGGCGCTTCGCGGCGGCGGCGCTGAGCGCCCTCGAGCCGTACGACGTGGTGCTCACGCCGACCCTGGCACAGTTGCCGCTGCCGGTGGGGGCGCTGCGCGACGACGCCGACCCCGCCGCCGACTTCGCCGCCCAGATGGCGTTCACCCCCTGGACGTCGGCCTGGAACGTGACCGGGATGCCGGCGCTCTCGCTGCCGCTGGGCACCAGCGCCGACGGGCTGCCGATCGGCGTGATGCTCGCGGGGCGCCCGGCCGAGGAGGAGCTGCTGCTCGCCCTGGCCGCGCAGGTCGAGGAGGCCGCGCCCTGGCACGGGCGCCGTCCCCGGCTGTGGTAGCCGAGCGCTCGGCGCTCGCCAGCCGGGCCTAGCCGATGCCGCGGAAGAGCAGCGCCGACTTGAAGTCCACGTGGGCGTACTTCAGGTAGTTGTCGAGCACCTTGTTGGTGACCTTGTCGGTGCGGGTCGCGACCGTCACCACGACGACGCTCCCCGTCGAGCCGGAGCGGAACTTGCCGGCCGCGAACTCCGGGATGAAGCGGCCGTCCTGGATGGTGAACTGCTCCTCCTTGAGACCGTTCGCCGCCTTCTCGGCGCGCTTGGCGTTGCGCATCACGAAGAAGATGTGGGTGAACTGGAGGTTGCCCCCGCGTGCCTTGTAGCTCGCCTCGACCGCGTAGCGACATCCCTGGGAGGTGAGCGCCCCCTCCTTCTCGACCGGGGCGCAGGTGCGGTAGTTCCAAGCCCCGGCGTTCTTGGCGGAGAGCTTCACGTCGCCGAGCCGGAAGTTCCAGTCGTCGCGGTACTCCTTGGCCCTCAGCTTCCCGGTGGCGGTCGGGTCGGGCCCCTCGGTCGGCTCGTCGGTGGGGTCCTCGGTCGGCTCCTCGGTCGGCTCCTCGGAGGGCTCGTCGGTGGGGTCCTCGGTCGGCTCGTCGGTCGGCTCCTCGGTGGGGGACTCGGACGGGCTGGGGCTGGTCGAGGGCTCCTCGGGGCCGGCGGTCACCGTCGCCGGATCGTTGTTGAGGCCGTAGACGATCCCGGCCGTGCCCAGGATCCCCAGCACCAGCGACGCCACCAGCAGCCCGAGGACCAGCCGGTCGCGACCGCTCGCCGCGGGTCGCGTCGGTGCCCCCAGCGGACCGGACAGGTGCGAGGGCGGACCGAACCCACCGGTGCCCCCGCCGCTGCCGGGATCCGCGGGGCCGTGCGGTGGCTGCTGGGAGTGGGACATGGAGCGGGTCCTCCTGTGGACGAGGTGGGGTGCGCGGGTTGTTCTACCCGAGGTGAGCCGGAGTAGTCCTCATCCGGCCTCCACCCGCGCGCCGGCGAGTTCGGCGATGAGCACGGCGCCGGCCAGGTCGAGCCGGGTCTCGCCCAGACGGGCGGCGAGGAGGTCGACGCCCTCGAGGCTCGCGCCGCGCAGGTCGGCGCGCCTCAGGTCGCTCTCGCGCAGCGTGGCGGAGTCGAGCCGGGCACGGCGCAGGTCGCAGCCGGAGAGGTTGCTCAGGGACAGGTCCGCCTCGTGCAGGTCGAGGCCGCTGAGGTCCGTCCGGCTCAGGTCCGCGCCGCGGATCGTCACCGCGCCCCACTGACCGCCGCGGACCTTCATCGTCCGTAGGTTGCACCGCTCGAAGACGGACCCGAGCAGCTTGCAGCCCTCCAGGGTCGCGTCGAAGAAGCCGGTGGAGCGGAAGGTGCAGGCCACGAAGGCGGTGCTGCGGTGCACCGAGGAGTTGAGCCGGCAGCGGTCGAAGGTGCAGTTCTCGAACAGCGCGCCGTGGGTGCGCACGTCGCTGAGGTCGACCGCGGTGAACGTGCAGTCGACGAAGCGCGCCGAGCCGAGGTCGTCGCCGTACCAGTCCTCGTCGCGGTAGTCGACGTCACGAACCTCGCCGTCGGCGCTCACCGGCGCAGCTCGAGCAGTCGGCGGGGCAGACGCGCGGTGGACAGCCCGCCACCGGCTCGCCGCACCTCGAAGTGCAGGTGACAGCCGTCGGGGGCACCGTCGTCGGAGACCCGCGCGATCACGTCGCCGCGCCGTACCCGGTCCCCGCGCTCGACGAAGACCTTGCGGGTGTGCGCGATCAGGAAGTCGACGCCGAGGCGGTGGTTGCGGATCAGCAGCGGGTTGCGGCCGTACGCCGGGCCCAGGGCGCCGTTGTCGACCACCCAGCCGTTGCGCGCGGCCGTCAGCTTGCGCCCGCACGGGATCGCGACGTCGATGCCGTGGTGGAAGCCGCGGCCGTTCGCGCAGCGCGGGTCGGCGGAGTAGTAGGGCGCCGGGGTGCACCCGAACGGGATCATGATCCGGTGCCGCCCGGCGTACCAGGGGGAGGAGTACGCCGTCCGGTCGCTGCTGTAGAAGCGCCACCGCGGGTCCGGCTCGGCGCTGGCCGCGGTGACCGGGACGAGCAGCGCCGCGACCAGCACGCTCAGCAGGGTGACGAGGGCGGCGCGGATCATGGCGGACACGCTATCCCGACCGCGGCGAGCAGCCGCTCGCACTCCTCGACCAGCCGCCGGCGCAGCGGGGCGCCCCGCTCGGCGAAGCCGCGCTGCTGCGCGGCGTACTCCCGCTTGCCCGCCGGCGTCTCCACCTCGAGCGGCTCGAAGCCCAGCCCGGTCAGGTCATACGGCGCCGCGCGCATGTCCAGGACCCGGATGTCGCGGGCCAGCTCGAAGCAGTCCGCGACCAGGTCGGAGCAGATCATCGGGGTGAGCCGGAAGGCGTGCTTGTACAGGTCCATCCCGGCATGCAGGCAGCCCGGCTGCTCGAACGCCGCCCGGTCGCCGCTGGTGGGGGACAGGGCGTTGAGCGGGCGCGCGTCGGGGGTGAAGAAGCGGAACGCGTCGAAGTGCGAGCAGGCGATCCGGTGGGACTCCACGACCCGGTCGGTGCCGTCCGCGCCCAGGCGCAGCGGCCAGTCGGCGTGGCGGACCTGCTCGGGGCTGAGCCGGTAGACCATCGCCCACTCGTGCATCCCGAAGCAGCCGAGGTTGGCCGGGCGCGACGCGGTGGCGCTGAGCAGCGCGTGCAGCGACTCCAGCAGCGGCCGCTGCCGCGCGACGTACTCCTCGGCGACGCCCACGCCCTCGCCGAGGTGGGCGTAGCCCTTGAGGTCGAGGTACTCCTCGGCTCCGGTCAGCGCCACCCCGTAGCCGGGGTGCCAGCGGCGCAGCTGGGCGGGGCGCTGGGAGTAGTAGGTGAACAGGAAGTCGTGGACCGGGTGCTTGACCCGGGACTCGCGCCGCGCGAGGTGCGGCGCGACGAACGCGTCGACGCGCGCCTCGTGGGCGGCCCGGCGGGCCGACCACTGCGCCTCGTCGAGCACCCGCACGTCCATCGGGACAAGGGTAGGCGCCGGCCCGCACCGTCCGGCGAGCGGGCGGGGCCCGGGCCGTTAGGCTCGACCCGTGCGTATTGCGAGATTCACCACTGGAGAAGACCCCCTGTACGGCGTCGTGACCGGCGACGTCGACGAGTTCGGCCAGCCGGCCGACGACAGCGTGATCGTCGCGCTGGCCGGCGACCCGCTCTACGTCGGCGTCAAGCTGCTCGAGCAGGAGTACCGGCTGGCCGACGTGCGGCTGCTCGCGCCGGTCCTGCCGCGCAGCAAGGTGGTCGCGATCGGTCGCAACTACGCCGCGCACGCCGCGGAGATGGGCAGCGACCTGCCCGAGGAGCCGCTGATGTTCCTCAAGCCGAACACCTCCGTGGTGGGGCCCGGCGACCCGATCTTCTACCCCCGCCAGACCCAGGACCTGCACTTCGAGGGCGAGCTCGCGGTCGTCATCGGCCGGATCTGTCGCGACGTGCCGCCCGAGCAGGCCACCGACGTCATCCACGGCTACACCATCGCCAACGACGTGACGGCGCGCGACCTGCAGCGCAAGGACGTGCAGTTCACCCGGGCCAAGGGCTTCGACTCGTTCTGCCCGCTCGGGCCGTGGATCGAGACCGACCTGGACCCGCAGACGTTCGCCGACGGGGTCTCGATCCAGACCCACCTCAACGGCGACCTGAAGCAGGACGGCAGCACCCGCGACCTGATCTTCGACATCCCCACGTTGATCGCCCACGTCACCAGCGTGATGACGCTGCTGCCCGGCGACGTCATCCTCACCGGCACCCCCGAGGGTGTCGGTCCCATGAACGTCGGCGACGAGGTGGAGATCTCGATCGCCGGCATCGGCACTCTCACGAACAAGGTGGCTCAGCGCTAATGGTCTCGACAACCCCGACCGACGACGACGCAGGCTCGACCAACGACGCGACCCCCCAGGCGCGCCCCGTCCGCGTCCGGATGGCGCCCTCGCCGACCGGCAGCCCCCACGTCGGGCTGGCCCGCACGGCGCTCTACAACTGGGCCTTCGCCCGCCACAACGGCGGCACGTTCGTCTTCCGCATCGAGGACACCGACGCGGCCCGCAACACCCAGGAGTCCTACGACTCCCTGATCGAGGTCATGCAGTGGCTCGGGTTGGACTGGGACGAGGGCCCGCTGGTCGGGGGCCCCTACGGCCCCTACCTGCAGAGCGAGCGCTCGCACATCTACCGCGACGTCCTCCAGCGGCTGCGTGAGTCCGGCTACACCTACGACTGCTACTGCACCAACGCCGAGGTCGAGGAGCGCCGCAAGGCCACCGGCTCCAAGGTGATGGGCTACGACGGCTTCTGCCGCGAGCTCAGCGAGGAGCAGCTCGCCGGGTTCGCCGGCCGGCCCAGCGTGGTCCGCTTCCGGATGCCCGAGGGCGAGATCACCTTCGACGACGTGGTGCGCGGCGAGATCTCCTTCCAGACCGAGTTCGTCCCCGACTTCGCGCTGGCCCGCGCGAACGGCGACCCGCTCTACACGCTGGTGGCGCCGGTCGACGACGCGCTGATGGAGATCACCCACGTGCTGCGCGGCGAGGACCTGCTCTCCAGCACCCCGCGCCAGATCGCGCTCTTCGACGCGCTCAAGGAGATCGGCGTCGCCAAGATGACGCCGCAGTTCGGCCACCTGCCCTACGTGATGGGCGAGGGGAACAAGAAGCTCTCCAAGCGCGACCCCGAGGCCCACCTGCTGCACTACCGCGAGCAGGGCTTCCTGCCCGAGGGTCTGCTCAACTACCTCGCCCTGCTCGGCTGGGCGATCGCGGAGGACCGCGACATCTTCACCCTCGAGGAGATGGTCGAGGCCTTCGACATCCGCCGGGTGAACCCGAACCCGGCCCGCTTCGACCTGAAGAAGGCCGAGGCCATCAACGCCTCGCACATGCGGCGCCTCACCCTCGACGACATGACGCACCGGGTGCTGCCGTTCCTCAAGGACGCCGGCGTCGTCTCCGACCCGGTCTCCGACTCCGACGCACGCCTGCTGGAGCTGGCGATGCCGCTGGTCGCCGAGCGCATCAACAAGCTCACCGAGGCCGTCGACATGCTGGCGTTCCTGTTCGTCGAGGAGGAGGCGTTCACCCGCACCGACTCCATCGACGACGCCGGACGCGAGGTCGTCCGGGCGGCGTACGACGCGCTGGCGGCGCTGCACACCTGGTCGACGGCCGACATCGAGGAGGCGCTGCGCAAGGCGCTGGTCGAGGAGCGCGGCCTCAAGCCGCGGCTGGCCTTCGGCCCGGTGCGGGTCGCGGTGTCCGGGCGCAAGATCTCCCCGCCGCTGTTCGAGTCGCTCGAGCTGCTCGGCCGCGAGCGGGCGCTCTCGCGGCTGCAGCGCGCCCAGGACGCCTGAGCGTGCAGCCCGGCGCCCCCGGCCCCGCGCTGACCCAGGAGGAGATCGACGCGGCGTACCCGCCGCTGGGGTTCCACGAGCTGCACCGGGCCGGGGAGCGCGGCTGGTGGCGCACCCTGCTCGGGGTGGTGCTGCTCGCGGTCACGATGGTCGTGCTGGCCCCGGTGGCCTGGCTGGTGCCGTTCACGGTCGGCTTCGTGGTCGCCGGGGAGCCGGTGGGTGAGGCGATGGGCGACCTGCTCGATCTCGGCGACCCGACGCCGCTCGGCCTGGCCTACCTCAACCTGTCCCTGGCCACGCTGATCCCGGTGGTGTGGCTGCTGACCCGGGCGCTGCACGGGTTGAAGCCGCGCTGGACGACCTCGGTGCGGCCACGGATGCGGTGGGGCTACTTCGTCGCCTGCCTGGGGCTCTCGGTGCTCGCGCTGGTCGCCACCGTGGTGGTCTCCGCGCTGCTGCCGGTCCAGGACGGCGGCGCGGACGTCACCTCGACGCCGCGGGAGTTCACCCGGGAGATCCGCGACTTCGTGATCGTGGTGCTCTTCCTCACTCCGCTGCAGGCGGCGGGGGAGGAGTACGCCTTCCGCGGCTACCTCACCCAGGCGTTCGGCGGCCTCTTCCGCAGCCGTGCGGTGGCCGTGGTCGTGCCCGCCCTGCTCTTCGCGCTGGCGCACGGGCTGGGGCAGAGCCTGCCGATCTTCTTCGACCGGTTCGCGTTCGGGATCGTGGCCGGGCTGCTGGTGGTGCTCACCGGCGGCCTGGAGGCGGCCATCGCCATGCACGTGCTGAACAACTGGCTGGCCTTCGGTCTGGCGCTGGCCTTCAGCGACATGGCCACCGCGCTGAACCCGACCGGGGGAAGCTGGTGGTCGATCCCGACGACCCTCACGCAGTCGCTGGTCTACCTCGCTCTGGCCCTGCTGGTGGCCCGCGCGATGCGGCTTCGGAACACCGCGGATTCGGCCGTTTTGGTGGCCTCCCGGGGGCGCGTGTATGGTTTCTCTCCGGCGCCAGAACGGGCCTGAAGCCCCCAAGAATTACGTGGGGGCTTGCATTACCTTGGGATATGGTGTAATTGGCAGCACGACTGGTTCTGGTCCAGTTAGTCTAGGTTCGAGTCCTAGTATCCCAGCGAGATCGCGGCGCAGGCCGCGATTTTGTGCGAGAGGCTAGCCCCGCTAGAGTTTCGCTCGCGAACGAAGCCGCAAGGCGGAAGATCGCAATGCCCCCGTTGTGTAGCGGCCTAGCACGCCGCCCTCTCAAGGCGGTAGCGCCGGTTCGAATCCGGTCGGGGGTACAGACACGAAGGCCCCGCGGTCACCACCGCGGGGCCTTCGTCGTTCCCAGGCGCTCCTCGCCTGCGAGCTTGCGCCGACTCGGCGCCTGTCTCGTGCGAGCTCACGCCGACTCGGCGGGTTTTCCGCGCGAGTGCGCGCCGACTCGCTGTGGGGTCTGATTTCCGCCAGTCGGGGCGGGGGTGGGGTGTCAGGATGGGGGTGTGTCGATGACCACGTCGCTGGACCCGGAGAGCTGCTACCGCGCGGTGCGCAGTCGCGACCGCCGCTTCGACGGGGTGTTCTGGACCGCGGTGCGCACGACCGGCATCTACTGCCGGCCCTCGTGCCCGGCGCGCACCCCCGCCTTCGCCCACGTGAGCTTCCACCGCAGCGCCGCGTCCGCCCAGGCGGCCGGGCACCGCGCGTGCAAGCGGTGCCTGCCCGACGCCGCCCCCGGCAGCCCCGACTGGGACGTGGCCGCCGACGTGGCCGGGCGGGCGATGCGGCTGATCTCCGACGGGGTGGTCGACCGCGGCGGCGTCCCCGAGCTCGCCCGGCGCGTCGGCTACACGCCCCGGCACCTCAACCGGATCCTGCTCGCCGAGCTGGGCGCCGGCCCGCTGGCGCTCGCCCGGGCGCGGCGCGCGCAGACCGCCCGGGTGCTGATCGAGTCGACCACGATGTCGTTCGCCGACGTCGCGTTCGCGGCCGGGTTCTCCAGCGTCCGGCAGTTCAATGAGACCGTCCGCGAGGTCTACGCCAGCACGCCGTCGCAGCTGCGCGGCCGGCGGGGCGGGCCTCAGACGGCCGGCACGCTGACGATGCGGATCCCGGTGCGCACGCCGTACGCCGGGCGGGCCCTGCTGGGCTTCCTGGCCCGGCGGGCGATCCCGGGAGTCGAGTACGTCGAGGGGGACTGCTATTCGCGCACCCTGGCCCTGCCGCACGGCCAGGGCGCCGTGGCTGTGCGGGTGCCCGACGTCGCCGACGGTGCCGGCGTCGCCTCGGCCGAGGCGACGTTCACGCTCACCGACCTGCGGGACACCTCCGCGGCGCTCGAGCGCGTACGTCGTCTGCTCGACGCCGACTGCGACCCGTTGGCGGTCGACGGACAGCTCGCCGACGACCCGCTGCTGGCGCCCCTGGTCCGCGCCACCCCGGGGCTGCGGGTGCCCGGCCACGTCGACGGCGACGAGGTGGCGGCTCGCGCGGTGCTGGGGCAGCAGGTGAGCGTCGCGGGGGCCCGGACCCTCGCTGCCCGGCTGGCGCAGGCGCACGGCCGCGAGCTGACCACGCCGGTGCCCGGCCTCGAGCGGCTGTTCCCCACGGCGGGGACGCTGGCCGCGCTGGCGCCGGAACAGCTGGCGATGCCGCGCGCCCGGGCGCGGGCGCTGACGGGTCTGTGCGCGGCGCTGGCCGACGGCTCGGTGGCCCTGGACCGGGGCCCGGACCGCGGGGAGGTGCGGCGCCGGCTCCTCGCCCTGCCCGGCATCGGGCCGTGGACGGCCGACTACATCGCGCTGCGGGCGCTGGCGCACCCCGACGTGTTCCTGCCGACCGACGTCGGCGTGCGCCAGGCGCTGACCCGGCTAGCGGGCCCGGCGGCTTCGGCACCGGCCGCGGCCGCCGCGGCAGCGGAGGGTTGGCGCCCCTGGCGCTCCTACGCGCTGATGCACCTGTGGCACTCCCTTACCCTGTCGAGCGAGGAGACCTGAGATGTGGACGGAGATGGAGTCGCCCGTGGGCGACCTGCGCATCGTCGAGCGCGATGAGGCGATCGTCGCGATCGAGTTCGCCCCCTACCCGCCGGTGGGCCGCGAGCCCGCGATCGGGGGACGCGCCGACGATCACCCGGTGCTGGTCGAGGCGCGCGCCCAACTGTCGGCCTACTTCCGTGGGGAGCGGACCACGTTCGACCTGCCGCTGCGCCCGGTCGGGACGCCGTTCCAGCAGCGGGTGTGGGACCAGCTGCGCACCATCGGCTTCGGCGAGACCACGTCGTACGGGCGGATCGCGCAGCGCCTGGGGATGACCAACGCGGCCTCGCGTGCCGTGGGGCTGGCCAACGGCCGCAACCCGATCGCGGTGGTGATCCCGTGCCACCGGGTGATCGGGGCGAACGGCAAGCTGGTCGGCTACGCCGGCGGGCTGGTGCGCAAGCAGGCGCTGCTCGACCTCGAGCGCAGCGGCGCCGACGTCCTGTTCTGAGCGGGGGCTACTCGGCGGCGGCGCGGCGCAGGGACTCGGAGAGCCGCTCGGCGGCGGCCAGGACGGCCGGGGCGTGCATCCGGCCGGGCTGGCGCGAGAGCCGCTCGAGGGGACCCGAGACCGAGACCGCGGCGATGATCTTGCCGCTCGGCGAGCGGACCGGGGCCGAGACCGAGGCGACGCCCTGCTCACGCTCGCCGATGGACTGGGCCCAACCGCGGCGGCGGATGCCGGACAGGGCGGTGGCGGAGAAGGCGGCGTTCTGCAGGCCGCGGTGCATGCGCTCGGGGTCCTCCCACGCCAGGAGCACCTGTGCCGCGGATCCCGCCCGCATCGTCAGCTGAGAGCCCACCGGGATCGTGTCGCGCAGGCCGCTGGGGCGCTCCGCGGCGGCGACGCAGACGCGGTGATCACCCTGGCGGCGCCACAGCTGGGCGGACTCGCCGGTGATGTCGCGCAGCCGCGCCAGCACGGGCCCGGCCGCGGCGAGCAGGCGGTCCTCGCCGGCCGCGGCGGAGAGCTCGGTCAGTCGCGGGCCGAGCACGAAGCGGCCCTGCATGTCACGGGCCACGAGGCGGTGGTGCTCCAGGGCGACCGCGAGGCGGTGCGCCGTCGGGCGGGCCAGGCCGGTGCCGCTGACTAGACCGGCCAGAGTCGCGGGGCCCGCTTCCAGCGCTGCCAGCACCAGTGCTGCTTTGTCGAGAACGCCCACGCCGCTAGAGTTGTCCATATGGCAATACTGCCGTCTCAGATCATGGGATGCAAGGGGTAGATTCCAGGTCCGAGAGAAATCCGATGGCCGGCCGGCGTCACCTGCCGTGCCAGGCGAGTCAGTGTGGAGGGGAAGTTATGGGCAAGACCCTGGCCGAGAAGGTGTGGGACGAGCACGTGGTCCGCAGTGCACAGGGGGAGCCGGACCTCCTCTTCATCGATCTCCATCTTCTCCACGAGGTCACCTCCCCGCAGGCCTTCGACGGGCTGCGGCTGGCGGGGCGCTCGGTGCGTCGTCGCGACCTGACCATCGCCACCGAGGACCACAACGTGCCCACGATCGACTGGGACAAGCCGATCGCTGACCCGGTCTCACGCACCCAGGTCGACACGCTGCGTCGCAACGCCGAGGAGTTCGGCGTGCGGCTGCACCCGCTCGGCGACGTGGAGCAGGGCATCGTCCACGTGGTCGGACCGCAGTTGGGGCTCACCCAGCCGGGGATGACGATCGTGTGCGGCGACTCCCACACCTCCACCCACGGCGCGTTCGGGGCGATCGCCTTCGGGATCGGCACCTCCGAGGTCGAGCACGTGCTCGCCACCCAGACGCTGATGCAGGCGAGGCCGAAGACGATGGCCGTCACCGTCAACGGCACCCTGCCCGCCGGCGTCACCGCCAAGGACCTGGTGCTGACCCTGATCGCCCACGCCGGGACCGGCGGCGGCCAGGGCTACATCGTGGAGTACCGCGGCGAGGCCATCGAGCAGCTCTCCATGGAGGGCCGGATGACCATCTGCAACATGTCGATCGAGTGGGGCGCCAAGGCGGGCATGATCGCCCCCGACCAGACCACCTTCGACTACATCGAGGGCAAGCCCGAGGCGCCGAAGGGCGCCGACTGGGACGCCGCGGTCGCGCACTGGCGGACCCTGGTCACCGATGACGACGCCGTCTTCGACAAGGAGATCGTGCTCGACGCCTCGACGATGACCCCGTTCGTCACCTGGGGCACCAACCCGGGGCAGGGGGTGCCGCTGGGCGCCTCGGTCCCGAGCCCGGACGACTTCGAGGACCCGACCGACAAGATCGCCACCGAGCGGGCCCTGCAGTACATGGACCTGCAGGCCGGCACCCCCCTGCGCGAGGTGAAGATCGACACCGTCTTCGTCGGCTCGTGCACCAACGGCCGGATCGAGGACCTGCGCCTGGCCGCCGAGATCATCAAGGGTCACAAGGTGGCCGAGGGGACCCGACTGCTGGTCGTGCCGGGCTCGGTCCGGGTCCGCCTGCAGGCGCAGGAGGAGGGCCTCGACTCGATCTTCCTCGAGGCCGGCGCGGAGTGGCGCGGGGCGGGCTGCTCGATGTGCCTGGGCATGAACCCCGACCAGCTCGCGGTGGGGGAGCGCAGCGCGTCGACCTCCAACCGCAACTTCGAGGGACGTCAGGGCAAGGGCGGGCGCACGCACCTGGTCTCGGTGCCCGTCGCCGCCGCGACCGCGGTCCGCGGCACGCTCTCCTCGCCCGCCGACCTGATCAACGCCTGACGGCCCTCGCAGAACAGGACATCGACATGGACAAGTTCACCACCCACACCGGAGTCGGGGTGCCGCTGCGGCGCAGCAACGTCGACACCGACCAGATCATCCCGGCCGTCTACCTCAAGCGGGTCACCCGCACCGGCTTCGAGGACGGGCTGTTCGCCGCCTGGCGCAACGACCCCGACTTCGTGCTGAACAACCCGGCGTACGCCGCGGGCTCGGTGCTGGTCGCCGGACCCGACTTCGGCACCGGGTCGTCGCGTGAGCACGCCGTCTGGGCCCTGCAGAACTACGGCTTCAAGGTCGTCCTCTCCCCGCGCTTCGCGGACATCTTCCGCGGCAACTCCGGCAAGGCCGGCCTGCTCGCCGCCCAGGTCGATGAGAGCGTCGTGGAGCGGATCTGGGACCTGCTCGCCGCCCAGCCCGGCGCAGCCGTGACCGTGGACCTGGAGGCCCGCACGGTGCGGGCCGGCGAGGGCCCGGACGCGATCGAGGCCCCCTTCGACATCGACGACTACACCCGCTGGCGGCTGCTCGAAGGGCTCGACGACATCGGCATCACCCTCTCCCACGAGGCGGACATCACCGCTTACGAGGCGACCCGGCCCTCCTGGAAGCCGGTCACGCTGCACGCCTCCTGAGGCCCGCTGCACCCCCCGCATCACCCCGCTCCACTCCGACGGCCCGACGCTGCCCGCGTCGGGCCGTCGGCGTTGGACGACCGGTGGGTGAGCAAATCGTCCAAGGGTGATTGTGAGGGACCTCACAAGTCCCTAGCGTGCAGGCATCCATGCCGAGCACCGGGCTCGGCCCACGTTCCTAAGGGGACCGCAGTGAACAAGACGCAGCTGATCGACGCCCTGGCGGCCCGCTACGACGGCAACCGCAAGGCCGCGGCCCAGGCCCTCGAGTCCGTGCTGGACACCATCACCCGGGAGGTGGCGCGGGGGGAGAAGGTCGCCATCACCGGCTTCGGCTCCTTCGAGAAGCGGATCCGGGAGGCCCGGTGGGTCCGCAACCCGCGCACGGGCGAGCGGATCATGGCGGAGAAGACGGCCGTGCCGAAGTTCACGCCCGGCGCCGATCTGAGGAACGTGATCTCCGGAGCCAAGAGTCTCCCCGCACTCACCCTGGCCGTGGCGACGGCGCCGGCCCGGGCAGCGGCCGCGACCGCGCTCGGGGCGGCGGGTGGCGCGGCCAGGAAGGCGGACGCGACGAGCACGAGCGCGAGCGCGACGGCGACTCCGGCGACGTCGGCGAAGAAGACCGCCCCCAAGAAGACCGCCACCAAGCAGGCTCCCGCGAAGAGCACCGCGAAGAAGGCCCCGGCGAAGGCCACCGCGAAGAAGGCCACCGCGAAGACCACGGCGAAGAAGAGCACGGCGAAGAAGACCACCACCGCGAAGAAGACCACGGCGAAGAAGACCACGGCGAAGAAGACCACCGCGAAGAAGACCACCGCCAAGAGGAGCACCGCGAAGAAGGCGGCCGGCGGCTCCTCGAGCTGATCAGGCGCGGCCGGTGACCTCGGCGGTCCGGGTCCCCACCCCCAGCACGAGGGCGTGGCCCAGGTCACCGGGGTCGTCGACGTCGGAGCGCAGGCTGACCAGCGCCCCCTCGATCTCCCGGGCTCCGCCCGCCAGGTGAGCCGCGCGGGAGCCGGCGCCGAACCGGGGGGCGAACCCGGCGTGTCCGGCGGCGTACATCGTCGTGCCGATGCCGGCGCGGTCGGCGACGAAGCAGGCGTGTCCGGCGGCGGTCTCTCGGGCAGCCTGGGTGAGGGCGGCCTGCAGGTCCTCGGGACGCAGCGCCGGCAGGTCGGCGCACAGTGCGACCGGCACCAGCCGCGGCCAGCGCCGCAGCGCCTCGGCCGCGGTCTGCACCAGGCTGGCGTTGAGATCCTCCGCCGCGCCGTCGGGCACCACCGAGCAACCGGCCGCGCTGAGCTGGGCGGCGAAGCGGTGGTCGTCGGTCACCACCAGCACCTGGGCGACCGCGGGGGTGCGCAACGCCGCGGTCACGGTGTCCAGGGCGAAGGCGGCCGCCAGGCGGCGTCGGTGCTCGTCGGGGAGCCCGGCCAGGCGCGACTTGCCGACCGCGGGCGGCTTGACCGGGACGAGTACGACGAACCCGTCGGCGGCGCCGTCGGGGGTGGAGGGTGCGGAGTCTGTCATCGGGGACGATCCTGCCACCGTCGGGCGCCGCAGCCGCAGAGTGTCGAGCCAAGGACCGCCCTGGACCGGACGAGCGAGTAGCCTGCACCTCGACGTAGGGCGCGTCACGACCGGCGTGGACGGTCGCCGGCAGGGACGGGGAACACAGGTGAGGGTACGCAGGCTCGAGGGGAGGCGCGGCTGGGCGTTCACGCTGGGCGCGGTCATCCTCAAGCCGACGTTCCTGGCCACCACCCGGCACACCTGGCTCGACGGGGACAAGATCCCGGCGACCGGTGGCTGCATCGTGGTGCTCAACCACCTCTCGCACCTCGACCCGCTGATCAGCGCCCACCTCCTCTACGACCACGGCCGGCTGCCGCACTACCTGGCCAAGGCCGGGCTCTTCCGCAACCGCGCCCTGCGCCGCTTCCTCATCGCCGCCGGCCAGATCCCGGTGGAGCGCCTCTCCGGCACCGCCGTCGGCGCGTACGACGCGGCGGTGCGCGAGGTCGCCGCCGGCAAGTGCGTCGTCGTCTACCCCGAGGGGACCCTGACCCGCGACCCCGCGCTGTGGCCGATGGTCGGCAAGACCGGTGCGGCCCGGATCGCGCTGGAGACCGGCGCGCCGGTGATCCCGGTCGCCCACTGGGGGGCGCAGCAGCTGCTGGCGCCGTACAGCCGCCGGCCCCATCTCTTCCCGCGCAAGCACCTCACGGTGAAGGTCGGTGACCCGGTGCCCCTCGAGGACCTGCGCGAGGCTCCCCGCACGGCCGCTACCATCCGGGCGGCCACCGACCGGATCATGGATGCGATCACCGGCCTCCTCGCGGAGATCCGCGACGAGCCGGCGCCCGCGGAGCGCTTCGACCCTCGCCGTGCGGGCGTGCGGCAGATCGGCAACCCCCACCGGAAGGACCGTTGATGACGAAGGTCGCAGTGATGGGCTCCGGCTCGTGGGGGACCGCGTTCTCCATGGTCCTGGCCGACGCCGGGAACGAGGTCACCATGTGGGGCCGTCGTGAGGAGGTGTGCACGGAGATCAACAAGACCCGTGAGAACACCGACTACCTGCCCGGCATCGAGCTGCCGCGCTCGGTGCGCGCCACCCACGACCCGGAGCAGGCGCTTGCGGGCGCGGACGTCGTCGTCCTGGCCGTGCCGTCGCAGAGCCTGCGGGAGAACCTCGTGGCCTGGGCTCCGCACGTGCCCCGGCACGCGGTGCTGGTCTCGCTGATGAAGGGCGTGGAGCTCGGCACCCTGGAGCGGATGAGCGAGGTGATCGCCGAGGTCGCCGACGCGGGACCCGAGCGGATCGCGGTGGTCAGCGGGCCCAACCTGGCCAAGGAGATCGCGCGGCGGGAGCCGGCCGCGTCCGTGGTGGCCTGCGCCGACGAGGACGTGGCCAGGCGCCTGCAGCGGCTGTGCCACTCCAAGGCGTTCCGGCCCTACACCAGCGTCGACGTGCTGGGCTGCGAGCTGGGCGGCGCCTACAAGAACGTGGTCGGGCTGAGCGTGGGCATGGCGGTGGGCCTGGGGTTCGGCGACAACACCACGGCCTCGGTGATCACCCGTGGTCTCGCGGAGACCGCCCGCCTGGCCACCGCGCTCGGCGCCAACCCGCTGACCCTGATGGGGCTGGCCGGCCTGGGGGACCTGGTCGCCACCTGCTCGTCACCGCTCTCGCGCAACCGGACGTTCGGCGAGAAGCTCGGCCAGGGCATGACCACCAGCGAGGTCTACGCCTCCACCCGGCAGGTCGCCGAGGGGGTCAAGTCGTCCTCGTCACTGCTGGCCCTGGCCCGGCGCACCGGCATCGACGCGCCGATCGCCGAGCACGTCGACGCCGTCGTGGCCGGCCGGATGACCGCGCCCGAGATGATGGACTCCTTCATCGCCCGTGACACCAAGGCCGAGACCGACTGAGCCCGACGTCGCGAGACGCCGGTGACCGGTGACGCTGGTGACCAGCGTCACCGGCGGCCGCGGGGACCCAATGGCGCGTTTGTCCGGACAGGGCGGCGCCCGGCAGGCGAAGATATACGAACGGTCGGCTCTTCGCCGGGCGTTGCGACACGGGGGTGTCAGACATGGGGAATGCCGGGGGGCCGGCCAAGCGAGGCCGGGGCGCGCCCCTGAAGGTCCTGGAGGACCTCACCGCGCTGCATGAGGGCACCGTCGACGCCAACGTCCGCTCCGGCTGGCTGCTGCGGATGGCCCGGCTGACCGCCCGGCCCGGTTCCTTCGCTCGCCAGTCGGACATGATCACCGCGCTCGAGGAGCGCGGCATCCTCACGACCCCGTACACGCTGAGCCGGATGGAGTCCGGTCAGCTGCGCTCGGGCAGGCTGATCGACGCCTACGAGGAGCTGCTCGGCCTGTCGCCCGGCGTCCTGCGGGCGCCGGTGGACCTGATGTGCCGGACCTTCCCCCAGGCGCGGGCCGACCGTGACCGCGAGGCGCCCCTGCGCGACGACGACATCACGCTGGCCACCGAGGCGGTGCGCGCCGGTCGACCCACCGGGGGAGAGTGGCTGCACTGGGCCCGGATCGTCTCCCGGCCCGGAGTCGGGTTCCCGCACCGCCTCGCCGTCGAGCTGGCCGCGCGCCTGGTCAGCGAGCTGGAGCGCGGCGTAGGAGCCGCCTTCGCCCCACGGTTCGAGGCGCTGGCGCTGCTGCGCTGCGGCCCCCGCGCCGACGCCGTCGTGGAGGCCGTCGCGCGCCGGCTGGCGGATCCCGACCTGCAGCTGATCTACAACGTCGCGGTGGTGATGGGCCAGAGCGGCACGCACGAGGGTTGGATGTGGGGGGTCGAGCGGCTCCGCGACCCGCGCTCGCACGTCGTCTACGCCGGGGTGTGGGCGATCGAGACGGCCGCGGTCACCCGTGGCTTCCGCCACGAGTGGTGGTTCGACCTGGTCGAGCCCTTCATGGAGGCGTGCCGGGAGGTCGAGCACGGCAGCGAGCACTGGCGCTCGCTGTCGGTGCTGTTCTGGAACCTGCCCACGGACGTGCAGCGCGGGCTGGAGCGGCACCTGCCCTGGCTGCCGGAGTCCGCGCCCCCGGAGGAGACCTGGTCGCCCACCCGAGGGAACGCCGACTGGGTGGCCTGCGAGCGGATGTCTGCCGAGATCTGCCGCCGGCTGGGCCTCGACGAGCAGCCCATCCTCACCCGGCTGCTCTTCGAGCTGGTGGCCGGCCCGTCGAACGCCACCATGGTGACGAGCTACCTGCTGCTCGCCGCCCTCCCGTTCTCCGGGCTGATCATCGAGACCCTGGCCCGGACCGTGCAGGACAGCGCCGACCAGCGCCTGCGGGAGCGGGTCACCTTCACCCTCGTCTCGATGCGCGCCCCGCGCTTCCCCGCGGCGATGAGCGCCTGGTTCGAGGGCCCGCGCGACCTGCAGCTCGCCGCGGCGACCATGGCGGCCACCGCCGGCCACCCGATCCCCGAGGGCCTGCTGGAGGCGCTGCTCAAGGAGGGCGACGTCACCAGCCGGCGCGCCGTGTTCGCCGCCGGGATGGCCCAGCACCCCACGCTGGAGCTGCTGGCCGGCGCCGGCGCGGCGACACAGGAGATCCAGGGCGCGGCCGCGTGGTGGCTGCGTGAGGGCGGGGTCGTCGCCGACGACCCGCCGGCCGGGCGCTAGCTACCGCTCGGCGGTCAGCGTGTCCAGGGCCCGCTCGAGGTCGTCCCACAGGTCGTCGACGTCCTCGATCCCCACCGACATGCGCACCAGGGCGTCGGGGATGGTGGCCGGCTCGGACTTCCAGCGCCGACGTCGCTCCAGCGTCGACTCCACGCCGCCCAGGCTGGTGGCGTGGACCCACAGTCGGGTCTTGTGGGTGAAGAGGTCGGCCGCCAGCGCTCCCTCGGCCAGCACCACCGACACGATGGAGCCGAACCCGGGGTAGCGGACCTGCCCGATGGCGGGGTGGGCGTCGAGACGGCGCACCAGCTCCTGGGCGTTGGCCTGGGCGCGCTCGACACGCACGTGCAGGGTGCGCAGGCCGCGCAGGGCCAGCCACGCCTCGAGCGTGCCGGGCACGGCGCCGATCAGGTCGCGGCGCCCCTTCAGCACCCGGTGCAGCTCGTCGTCGCGGGTCACGATCGCGCCCATCAGCACGTCGCTGTGCCCGGAGATGTACTTCGTCGCCGAGTGCACGACCAGGTCCGCGCCGAGCTCGAGGGGACGCTGGAGCAGCGGCGTGGCGAAGGTGTTGTCGACGACGACGTAGGCGCCGGCCTCGTGCGCGGCCGCCACGATGGTCTCGATGTCGGCGACCTCGAGGGCCGGGTTGGTCGGCGACTCCAGCCAGACCAGCGCCGCGTCCGCGCACGCCTCGACGACTGCGGGGGTATCGGTGATGTCGACCAGCTCCGAGCGGATCCGACCTCGGGCCTCGAGGTCGCCGAGCTGCATGATCGTGCCGTTGTAGCTGTGTCGCGGCGCCACCACGAGGCCGTCGTGTCCGACCAGGTCGAGGACGGTGGCGACCGCCGCGAGGCCGCTGGCGAAGGACAGGCACCGTCCGCCCTCGAGCGCGCCGAGGGCCTCCTCGAAGGCCTGCCAGGTGGGGTTCCCGTAGCGGCCGTACTCCAGGTCGCCGCCCGCGACGTACGTCGAGGCCATCGTGATCGGCTCGTTGAGCGGTGCGTCGGGCTGGACCTTGGGGCGTCCGGCGGTGACCGCGATGGTGGCCGGCTTGAGTGCTCTGGGGGTGTCCTCGGGCATGGCGCCCAGCCTAAGGCCGGTAGGGTCGGCGCCGATGAACGAGCCCAACAGCGATTCCCGTACCACCCGCCGCCCCCGGGTGGCCGTCGTCTTCGGCGGTCGCTCCAGCGAGCACTCCATCTCGTGCCTGTCGGCCGCCAGCGTGCTCTCGGCCCTCGACCGCGACGCCTACGACGTGGTGCCGATCGGCATCACCCGCGAGGGGCGGTGGGTGCTGGAGTCCGACGCCTCGAGGCTGGCGCTGGGGCCCGGCGGTGAGCTGCCCGAGGTCACCGACGGCGCCGACGTGCAGATCGTGCACGGCGAGACCAACGAGCTGCTCGTGCACGCGCCCGGCCAGGTGCCGCAGGTGCTCGGCGAGGTCGACGTGGTGTTCCCGGTGATGCACGGCCCGTTCGGCCAGGACGGCACCCTGCAGGGGATGCTGGAGATGGCCGGGGTGCGCTACGTCGGCGCCGGCGTCCTGTCCTCCGCGGTGGGCACCGACAAGATGTACATGAAGCTGCTCTTCGAGGCCCACGGGCTGCCGGTGCTGCCCTACGTCGTGCTGCCGCCGCGCACCTGGGAGCGCGACCGCGCCCGGCTGCACGAGGAGATCGTCGCCCTCGGGCTCCCGGTCTTCGTGAAGCCCGCCCGGGCCGGGTCGAGCTTCGGGATCTCCCGCGTCGACTCCTGGGACCAGCTCGACGAGGCGCTGGCCGAGGCGCGCCGGTTCGACCCCAAGGTGATCGTGGAGGCCGCCGCGGTCGGTGCCCGCGAGATCGAGTGCGGGGTGCTGGAGGGGGAGCGGGGCGCGGGCCCCGCCACCAGCGAGCTGGCGGAGATCCGGGTCGCCTCGGCGCACGCCTTCTACGACTTCGAGGCCAAGTACCTGCCCGAGGAGAACACCGCCCTGGACGTGCCCGCCGACGTCGACCCCGAGGTCGCCGACCGGGTCAAGGCGCTGGCGGTCGCCGCGTTCGAGGCGCTCGACTGCGAGGGCCTGGCCCGGGTCGACTTCTTCGTCTTCCCCGACGGGCGGGTGGTGCTCAACGAGGTCGAGACGCTGCCCGGGTTCACCAGCCTGTCGATGTTCCCGCGGATGTGGGCCGCCAGCGGGATCGACTACCCCGAGCTGGTCGACCGCCTGGTCCGCCTCGCCCTGGACCGGGACACCGGACTGCGCTGAGCCGGTCGGCGACGCTGCCTCAGGGCAGCTCGCCGGCGCAGGACGACACGTGGTGCAGCGACTCGCCGACCGCGGGAGCGAGCTCGACGAACACGTCCGTGGGCGGCCGCCGCTGCGCGGGCACCCGGACGGTGACGCCCGGCGAGTAGCCGATCGTGCTCATCACCACATCGGCCGACTGGTCGGCGATCTGGTCGGCGGGGACGAACCATTCGATGCCGTCGACCTCCTGGCAGGTGGACAGCGCGTCGAACTCGGCCGGGACCGGGGTCCCGCACTCGACCACCACGGCCGGGTCGCCCCAGGCCCGCGCAGTGGCGCCCTCGGGGGTGGTCTCGCGGGGCTCCAGGCCGACCAGGCGCTCGGGCAGCGCGTCGAGGAACTCGGCGCAGGTCGTGGCGTCGGCGCGGCTGAGGTCGGGAGAGGCCACCTCGACCGCGTCCTGGCCGCAGGCGGCCAGGGCCAGGCAGAGCCCGAGCAGAGCGGGGACGACGACGCCCCGGGTCCGTAGGGACTCGGGGCGTCGAATCGGAGCCAACACGCTCAGATGTGGACGACCGGACAGGTGAGGGTCCGGGTGATGCCGTCGAGGGTCTGCACCTTCGCGACCACGAGCTTGCCCAGCTCGTCGACGTTGCGGGCCTCGGCGCGCACGATGACGTCGTAGGGGCCGGTGACGTCCTCAGCCAGCGTGACGCCCTTGACCTGGGCGATCGCGGCAGCGACCTCGGCCGCCTTGCCGACGTCGGTCTGGATCAGGATGTAGGCCTGCACGACCATCGAGGGCTCCTCAGAGGGGGGTTGCGGAGATGTGACGGCCTCAACCTACCGCGACGTAGCCGCGTGTCGGTACCCGCCCGGAATCGGCTCAGCGGGGGTGGTCTGATGAGATGGTCCGCATGGTTCCTCCCACACATCTCGATCCCGGCGCGACCCTCGCGGACGTGGGTGAGTTCGGTCTGATCGCAGCCTTCGCGGAGATCTTCGAGCAAGGCGAGCACGTCCTGGTGGGGCCCGGCGACGACGCCGCCGTGCTGCGGGTGCGCACCGGGCACGTCGTGGTGTCCACCGACCTGATGGTCGAGAACCGGCACTTCCGCCGCGACTGGTCCTCGGCGACGGACGTGGGGCACCGCGCCGCCGCGCAGAACCTCTCCGACCTCAACGCCATGGGCGGGCGGGCCACCTCGCTGACGGTCGCGGTCGCGGCCCCGCCCGACCTGCCCGCCGCCTGGCTGCTGGACTTCGCGCGCGGGTTCGCCGAGGAGGCGGCGCTGGTGGGCGCCAGCGTCGTCGGCGGGGACCTGGCCCGCGGGGACGCCATCGTCATCGCGGTCACCGTGCTCGGGGCCTGCACCCAGGCGCCGGTGCTCCGCTCGGGCGCTGAGCCCGGCGACGTGGTGGCGATGTGCGGACGCCAGGGCTGGGCCGGTGCCGGGCTGGCGGTCCTGGGTCGGGGGTTCCGCTCGCCGCGGGTGCTCGTCGAGGCCTATCGCCGCCCCGAGCCGCCGTACGACGCGGGCAGGATCGCCGCCGAGGCGGGCGCCACCGCGATGATCGACATCTCCGACGGCCTGGTGGCCGACGCCGGCCACATCGCGCGCCACTCCGGCGTCGCCATCGACATCGACTCCTCCGCCTTCGAGATCGCCGAGCCGCTGCAGGCGGTGGGCGCCGCCCTGGGTGCCGACCCGCTGCAGTTCGTGCTCGGTGGCGGGGACGACCACGCGCTGCTGGCGACGTTCGCCGATGCCGGCGCGGTCCCGTCCGGGTGGCTGGTGGTCGGCTCGGTGAGCGAGGGGGAGGGTGTCACCGTCGACACCGAGCCCTACGCCGGGGCACCCGGCTGGACGCACTTCTGAGCAGCGCCCCAACGCAAGAACCCCCCGGGCCGAGGCCCGGGGGGTTCTGACGACACTCGATCTCAGGTCAGCTGTGCACCTTGCCGGCCTTCAGGCAGCCGGTGCAGACGTTGAGACGCTTCGGCGCACCGTTGACGGTGCCCCGGACGCGCTGGATGTTGGGGTTGAAGCGACGCTTCGTAATCTTGCGCGACCACGGACGGTTGTTACCGAAGCCCGGCTTCTTGTCGCAGATGTCACAGACGGCAGCCACCGTGAACTCCTGGAGATTGAGGTTGGAACGAGGATGGGTACCCGTGGACCATGGACGGTCGCGGGCAACCGAATCAGACTATCGGATGCCCGCAGCACAGGCGAATCGGCAGCGGCTCAGGCAGCCGGGCCGCCCACCAGGTCCGGGCGAGCCATTACATTGTGGCACTGATCGCCAAGGGTGGACGTGCCCGGGCACCGCGACTAATCACGAGGTGGACGCATGCAGACCCCGCCAGGTGACAAGGTCGACGTCGCCACCGTCCTGCGCTTCGTCGACGTCGCGACCGACGCGCTCTCCGCGGCGCGTGAGGAGATCGACGCGCTCAACGTCTACCCGGTACCGGACGGCGACACCGGCACGAACATGTTCCTCACCATGTCGGCGGCTCGTGACGCGCTGCGCGAGATCGCCACGGCCGACTCGAGCAGCGAGGAGCTCGGCAGCGCCCTGTCGGCCTTCGCCCGCGGTGCCCTGCTGGGGGCGCGCGGCAACTCGGGGGTGATCCTCAGCCAGATGCTCGGCGCGATCGCGCACCGGATCGCGGCGGCCGCGCCGGGGGAGCGCAACGCCATGGTGATGGCCGAGGCGATGTGCCAGGCCACCGACGCCAGCTACGCGGCGGTGGGCGAGCCGGTGGAAGGCACCATGCTGACGGTCTCGCGCGCGGCCTCCGACGCCGCGCGGCTGCGTGCCGAGGATCCCGCGGCCCGCGCTCGCGACGTCTTCGAGGCCGCCGCGCTGGCCGCCCGGGTGGCGCTGACCCGCACCCCCGAGCAGTTGCAGGTGCTCGCCGACGCCGGCGTGGTGGACGCCGGCGGTCGCGGGCTGAGCGTCGTGCTGGACTCCGCCGAGACGGTGCTCACCGGCCGGCGACCGGTGTCCGCGGAGGCCGCGCTGGGGCGTCACCACATCCCCGTCCCGCTGGTGACCCCCTCCGGCGATCTGACCGAGGACGGCCCGGCCTACGAGGTGATGTATCTCCTCGATGCCGACGACGCGGCGGTGGCCAAGCTGCGGGCCACCCTCTCGGGGCTCGGCGACTCCCTGGTGGTGGTCGGCGGTGAGGGCCTGTGGAACGTGCACGTGCACGTCGACGACGTGGGCGCGGCGATCGAGGCGGGCATCGAGGTGGGGCGCCCCTACCGGGTGCGGGTCACCCACTTCGCCGAGCAGGTCGCCGGCGCCCGCGCGAAGCTGCGCCGGCGGACCGGTCGCAAGGTCGTCACGGTCGCCGCCGGGCCGGGCCTGGAGCAGGTGTTCGCCAGCGCCGGGGCCGTGGTGGTCAGTGGCGGGCCCGGCCGCCGGCCGTCCTCGGGCATGCTGCTCGAGGCGATCACCGGCTGCCGTGCCGCCGAGGTCGTGGTGCTGCCCAACGACCACGACTCGCTGCGGGTGGCGGAGATCGCGGCACGCACCGCCGAGGAGTCCGGCGACCTGCGCGTCGCGGTCGTGCCGACCCAGGCGCAGGTGCAGGGACTGGCCGCCCTGGCCGTGCACGAGCCGGGCCGCAGCTTCGAGCAGGACGTCCTGGAGATGACGGCCACCGCCCGGCACGCGCGGCACGGGGCCGTCACCATCGCCGCGCGCCAGGCGATGACCACGGCCGGCCCGTGCGAGCCCGGCGACGTCCTCGGGGTCATCGCCGGCGACTTCGTGCTGGTCGGCCCCGACCTCCTCGAGGTGGCCGTCGAGGTGATCGACCGGCTGCTCGGCGGCGGCGGGGAGCTGGTCACGCTGGTCTCCGGCAAGGACGACACCGACGGCCTGGCGGCCGGCTGCGCGCAGTACGTCGAGCGCCGGCACCCGACCGTCGACGTGCTGGTCTACGACGGCGGCCAGGAGCGCTACCCGCTGCTGGTGTCGGTCGAGTAGCGAGAGGAGCACCCGATGATCACCCTCGACTCCCCGGTGGCCACCGTGCTGGGCGACCGCGGCACCAAGCACAAGAAGATCACCGAGGGCCTCGGCCTGCGCACCGTCGGCGACCTGCTGCACCATTTCCCCCGCCGCTACCTCAAGACCGGCGAGCTCACCGAGGTGGGCACGCTCGAGCCCGGCCAGGCGCTCACCATCGTCGGTGAGATCAGCCGCAGCCAGGTGCGCACCTACACCGACCGGCGCACGGGCCGCACGGCGTACCGGCTGGAGACGGTGCTGCGCACCAACGGGCCGTCGCTGGTGATGACGTTCTTCGCCAAGTCCCAGCACGTCGCCGACTGGCATGCGCGGCGCCTGCCGGTGGGACGTCAAGGCATCTTCACCGGCCAGGCCAGCACCTTCCGGGACTCCTGGCAGCTGACGAACCCCCAGATGCTGCTCTTCGGCGAGGACGCCGACGACGACGAGACCGCCAGGATCGTCCTGGAGAACCTGCGCGGGCTGTACCCGATCTACCCCGTGACCAAGGGGGTGGACTCCTGGGACCTGCAGCGGGCGGTGAGCTTCGCCCGGACGGTGCTCGACGAGGTGCCCGACGTGCTGCCCGAGGCCCTGCGGGGCCGCTACGACGTGGTGGACGCCCGCACCGCACTGGACTGGGTCCACGCCCCGGACGACTACGCGCAGGTCGGCGCCGCGCACCGGCGCTTCCGCTTCGAGGAGGCGCTGGTCACCCAGCTCGTCCTGGCCCGGCGCCGGGCGCTGCTGCGCGCCCAGGGCGCCCGGGCGCGCACCGGGGGACAGGGCCGGCTGCTGGAGTGCTTCGACGCCCGGCTGCCCTTCGCGCTCACCGGAGGTCAGCGGGAGATCGGCGCGCAGCTCGAGGAGGACCTGGCCCAGCCGCATCCGATGAACCGGCTGCTGCAGGGCGAGGTGGGCTCGGGCAAGACCCTGGTCGCGCTGCGGGCGATGCTGCGGGTCGTGGACTCCGGGGGGCAGGCGGCGCTGCTCGCGCCGACGGAGGTGCTGGCCCAGCAGCACCACCGCTCGATCACCGCGCTGCTCGGTGACCTCGCAGGCGGCGGGATGCTCGGCGGAGCCGAGGACGCGACCTCGGTGGCGCTGCTGACCGGGTCGATGGCGCGCGCCCAGCGCAAGGAGGCGCTGCTGCGCATCGCCTCCGGTGAGGCCGGCATCGTGATCGGCACGCACGCGCTGCTCGAGGAGCACGTCTCGTTCGCGGACCTGGGGCTGGTGGTCGTCGACGAGCAGCACCGCTTCGGCGTCGAGCAGCGCGCCGCGCTCACCGACAAGGCCGGCACGCCGCCGCACGTGCTGGTGATGACCGCGACCCCGATCCCGCGCACCGTCGCGATGACCGTGTTCGGCGACCTCGAGACCTCGACGCTGAGCGAGCTGCCCGCCGGCCGGGCCCCCATCCAGACCAACGTCGTGGCGATCGCCGAGCAGCCGCACTGGCTCGAGCGTGCCTGGCAGCGGGTCCGCGAGGAGGTCGCCGCCGGGCACCAGGCCTACGTCGTGTGCCCGCGGATCAGCGGCGACGAGCTCGAGCAGGGGGAGCGCGACGCACCGGAGCTGGACGCGCAGGGGGAGCCGTCGCCCACCACCCGTCCCGGGGCGCTGGCAGCCGTGGAGGAGGTGGTGACCTCGCTGCGCGAGGGGCCGCTGACCGGGCTGCGGGTGGAGCGCCTGCACGGCCGGATGGCCCCCGACGACAAGGAGCGGGTGATGCGCTCCTTCGCGGCCGGGGACATCGACGTGCTGGTCTCGACCACGGTGATCGAGGTCGGCGTCGACGTCGCCAACGCGACGGTGATGGTGCTGCTCGACGCCGAGCGCTTCGGGGTCTCCCAGCTGCACCAGCTGCGCGGCCGGATCGGCCGTGGCGGCCATCCGGGGCTGTGCCTGCTGGTGAGTCACGCGGAGCCCGGCAGCCCGGCCCGGGAGCGGCTCGACGCGGTCGCGGCCACCACCGACGGGTTCGAGCTCAGCCGGGTCGACCTCGAGCAGCGACGCGAGGGCGACGTGCTCGGCGCGTCGCAGTCGGGTTTCCGCTCCTCCCTGCAGAATCTGCGGGTGCTGCGTGACGAGAAGACGATCCTGGCCGCCCGCGAGGCGGCCGGCGAGCTGATGGCCGAGGACCCCGGACTGGGCGCCGCCCCGGGGCTCGCCCGCGCCGTGCGCGACCTCGAGCTCTCCCAGCAGTCCGAGTTCCTGGAGAAGTCGTGACCCGGATCATCGGCGGCAGCGCCGGCGGGCGCCGGCTCAGCACCCCGCGGGGGAGCAGCACCCGACCCACCAGCGACCGGGTGCGCGAGGCGCTCTTCTCGGCGCTGGAGCACGAGCTCGGCTCGCTGAGCGGGCTGCGCTTCCTCGACCTGTACGCCGGATCGGGCGCGGTCGGGCTCGAGGCCTGGTCGCGTGGCGCCGGAGTGGTCACGCTGGTCGAGCAGGACCGCCGTACGGCGATGCTGATCGCCACCAACGCCCGCACGCTCGGCTTCCCCCGTGCCGACGTGGTGACCGGCTCCGTCGCCGCGACCCTGGCCCGCCCGCCCAGTGCCCCCTACGACGTGGTGTTCTCCGACCCGCCCTACCCGCTGCCCGACGAGCAGGTCGCCGCCGACCTGCGCGCGCTGGTGGACAACGGCTGGCTGGTGCCGGGAGCCCTGGTCGTCGTGGAGCGCTCGGCGCGCAGGTCGCTGGTGGCGTGGCCCCCGGAGATCGTGGGGAGCCGGGAGAAGCGCTACGGCGAGACCGTGCTTTGGTACGGTCACGCGGGCTCGCCCCCGAGCTCCGAGCCGGCCCAGGGCCCGGAGCACTCTCACCATCCCAGCGAGGAGTAGCCAGTGCGCCGTGCCGTCTGCCCAGGGTCCTTCGATCCGGTCACCAACGGACACCTCGACATCGTCTCGCGCGCCAGCGGCCTCTTCGACGAGGTGGTGGTGGCGGTCGGGGTGAACGCGTCCAAGAACCGGCTCTTCTCGCCCGAGGAGCGCATCGAGATGCTCACCGAGGCGTGCGCCGGCTTCGCCAACGTGCGCGTCGACGGCTTCACCGGGCTGCTGACCGACTTCTGCCTCGAGCACGACATCCACGCCATCGTGAAGGGCCTGCGGGCGGTCAGCGACTTCGACTACGAGCTGCAGATGGCCCAGATGAACTCCAGCCTGACCGGTGTGGAGACGGTGTTCGTGCCCACCAGCCCGGCGTACTCCTTCCTGGCCTCCAGCCTGGTCAAGGAGGTCGCGACGTTCGGCGGCGACGTGTCCGGGCTGATCCCGGCGTTCGTCAACGAGCGCCTCACCCGGCGCCTCGCCGAGCGGGCGCAGGCGAGTGGGTGACCCCGGTTTTGCAGGCGGGCCGCCACGGCGGCTACGATTCCACCCGATCTGTCGTGCCACGTCACTGGAAGTGAAACTCTGAGCAGCCTGGACCCGAGAGCGCCGCTCGTGCTCGATACACGCGAGCTCGGCCGCCGCCCGGGGTCCCAACGCGAAGTGTTTCGTTCGGTGCCGGCACCGGCAGATCTCGGCATCGAGGTCCTGCGTGTCCCCGAAGGTTCGCCGGTCGAGTTCGACCTGCGGATCGAGGCGGTCATGGAGGGCGTCCTGGTCACCGGCACCGCCACGGCGGCGCTGGTCGGCGAGTGCGCACGGTGCCTGGAGCCCATCGAGGACGAGATGTCCGCGAGGTTCCAGGAGCTGTTCGTCTACGACGACCACGGCCAGGACATCGATGACGAGGACGGCGTCAGCCGGCTCGAGGACGACCTGCTCGACCTCGAGCCGCTACTGAGGGACGCGGTGGTGCTCGCACTGCCGTTCCAGCCGCTGTGTGAGGAGGACTGTCCCGGGTTGTGCGTCGAGTGTGGCGCCCGCCTGGCAGACGATCCCGATCACACGCACGAGGCTGCGATCGACCCGAGGTGGAGCGGGCTGCTGCAGCTCAAGCAAGGCGAAGACTGAACCAGCCGGACACTTCACCGGCTGGACGCAAGTGGCCGGAAGACCGGCCAAGGTAGAGGAGAGAACAGTGGCTGTCCCGAAGCGGAAGATGTCGCGCAGCAACACGCGTCACCGTCGCTCGCAGTGGAAGGCCGTCGCGCCGTCCCTCGTGACCTGCGCCAACCCCGCGTGCGCTGCGAAGCACCTTCCGCACCGTGCGTGCGGCGAGTGCGGGCAGTACGGCGCCAAGACCGACCGTCGCCAGGTCCTCTGAGCGCGGTCCCGGTCCCCTGACCAACTACATCGAGCTTCGCGAGGCGCTCGGGGATCCGAAGTTGGACCCCGAGCTCCTCGAGCGCGCTCTCACGCACCGGTCCTACGCCTACGAGAACGGTGGGCTGCCGACCAACGAGCGGCTCGAGTTCCTCGGTGACTCCGTCCTCGGCGTCATCGTGACCGAAGCCCTCTACACCACCCATCCCGACCTCTCCGAGGGTCGGCTGGCCAAGCTGCGCGCCGCGGTCGTCAACGCCCGGGCGCTGGCCGAGGTGGCGCGCACGATCGGTCTGGGCGCCCACATCAAGCTCGGTCGCGGCGAGGAGACGACCGGCGGCCGCGACAAGGCCTCGATCCTCTCCGACACCGTCGAGGCGGTGATCGGCGCGGTCCACCTCAGCGGCGGGGGCTTCGAGTCCTCTGGCGAGGTGGTCCACCGGCTGTTCGACCCGCTGATGACGGCCGCCGCCGCGCTGGGCGCCGGACTGGACTGGAAGACCTCCCTGCAGGAGCTCGCCGCCGAGCACTCCCTCGGCGTGCCCGAGTACGTCATCGAGGACGACGGTCCCGACCACATGAAGACGTTCACCGCCCAGGTCCGGGTGGGGGACGGGCTCTACGGTCACGGCGTGGGTCGCTCCAAGAAGGAGGCCGAGCAGGCCGCCGCGGAGACGGCGTACGGCGAGATCGCCGGGACGGCCATCAAGAACGCCGCCGACCAGGCCGGCGGCAGCGACCGGGCCTGAGTCGTGCCTGAGCTGCCCGAGGTCGAGGTCGTGCGCGCCGGCCTCGCGCGGCACGTGGTCGGGGCCCGGATCACGCACGTGGACGTGCTGCACACGCGTCCGGTGCGCCGCGACCCCGCAGGGCCGGCCGGCTTCGCGCTGGCCCTGACCGGGCGCCGGGTCGAGGCCGCGCGCCGGCGCGGCAAGTACCTCTGGCTCCCGCTCGACGACGGTGACGCCCTGCTCGCCCACCTCGGCATGAGCGGGCAGCTGCTGGTGCAGCCCGACGGCGCGCCCGACGAGCGGCACCTGCGGGTGCGTCTGCGCCTCGAGGGCGCGCCGGGGGCTCCCGGGGCCGCGGCCCGCGAGCTGCGGTTCGTGGACCAGCGGATGTTCGGCGGCCTGCTGGTCTCGCCCGGCGGGGCCGAGCTGCCCACCCAGATCGCCCACATCGCCCGCGACCCGCTCGACGCGGACTTCGACGACGACGAGTTCGTGCGCCGGGTGCGCCGGCGCACCTCGGGCATCAAGCGCCTCCTGCTCGACCAGACCCTGGTCTCGGGGGTGGGCAACATCTACGCCGACGAGGCGCTGTGGCGGGCCCGGCTGCACGGAGAGCGCCCCGGCGACCGGCTGCGCGTCGCCCAGGTCCGTGAGCTCCTGGCGCACGCGCGCCAGGTGATGAGCGACGCGCTGGCTCAGGGAGGCACCTCCTTCGACGCGCTCTACGTCAACGTGAACGGGGAGTCGGGCTACTTCGACCGCTCGCTGGACGCCTACGGTCGCGAGGCGCTGCCCTGCCGGCGCTGCGCGACGCCGATCCGCCGGGTCGCGTTCATGAACCGCTCGTCGTACTTCTGCCCCACCTGTCAGCCGGCGCCGCGGGCACGGCGCACCGGCCCCGGCGTGGCCGGCGCACGGGCCCTCTGACCTGCGCCTTCAGGGGTCCTACGTCGGATTGACCGGGGCTGGAACCGGTGAGATTCTTGAAGACGGTCCCTGCGGACCGCCCATCCAGGACCGGCCCCACCGGTGTGGGGCCTGGTCTCGCGCTCATCGACTCCGAAAGGCTCATCCATGGCCAAGGCGCTGATCGGTCACCTGCCCAGCGACCTCCCGGCACACCTCGTCGCCGAGAACCACCGGCTCCGCACCCGCGTCGGCGAGCTCGAGGCCCTGGTGCTTCGTCTCTCGACGGAGAACGACCGGCTCACCGAGGCCGAGGCGGCCTCCCTGCTCCAGCTCGACACGGACGCCGCGGCGCTCCAGCCCGCCTGACGGCGCGCCGGCACGGCCCCCGCGGCGTACGGCCGCGCGTCCCTGCGCGGCGGCGCCGGGCGGGTAGCCTGCTGGTCACCGACCCGGGGAGGAGTGCGCGTTGTACCTCAAGAGCCTGACGCTCAAGGGATTCAAGTCCTTCGCCTCCTCCACCACCCTGCAGCTGGAGCCGGGCATCACCTGCATCGTCGGGCCCAACGGGTCGGGCAAGTCCAACGTCGTCGACGCGCTCGCCTGGGTGATGGGGGAGCAGGGCGCCAAGTCCCTGCGCGGCGGCAAGATGGAGGACGTCATCTTCGCCGGCACCTCCGGGCGCCCGCCGTTGGGTCGCGCCGAGGTCCAGCTGACCATCGACAACTCCGACGGCGCGCTGCCGATCGAGTACGCCGAGGTGACGATCAGCCGGACGATGTTCCGCAACGGCGGCTCGGAGTACGCCATCAACGGCAGCTCGTGTCGCCTCCTCGACGTCCAGGAGCTGCTCTCCGACTCCGGGATCGGCCGGGAGATGCACGTCATCGTCGGCCAGGGACAGCTCGACTCGATCCTGCGCGCGACCCCCGAGGAGCGACGCGGCTTCATCGAGGAGGCGGCCGGGGTCCTGAAGCACCGCAAGCGCAAAGAGAAGGCGCTGCGCAAGCTCGACTCCACCGAGGGGAACCTGAACCGCCTCGGTGACCTGCTCAGCGAGATCCGTCGCCAGCTCAAGCCGTTGGGGCGCCAGGCCGAGGTCGCGCGCCGCGCGGCGGCCGTCCAGGCCGACGTACGCGACGCGCGGGCCCGCCTGCTGGCCGACGACCTCGTCACCGCCCGCACGGCGCTGGAGCAGGAGATGGCCGACGAGTCGGTGCTGCTGCAGCGCCGCGCGCAGGTGGAGGCCGCCATCGGTGCGACCCGGGAGTCCGAGGCGGCGCTGGAGGCGGCCCTGCGCGAGGACCTCCCCGCGCTGTCGCGGGCCCAGGAGACGTGGTTCGCGCTGTCGGGGCTGCGCGAGCGGCTGCGCGGCACCCAGTCGCTGGCCGCCGAGCGGGCCCGCAACGCCTCCTCGGCGATGGCCGAGCCGACCTCCTCCGGGGGCCGCGACCCCGACCAGCTGGAGGCCGAGGCCGGACGGGTCCGCGAGCAGGAGGAGCAGATCGCGGCCGAGGTCGAGCGACTGCGCGCCGCGATGGACGAGGCCGTCACCGCCCGCAAGGCCGCCGAGGACGCCGCCGCCGAGGAGGAGCGGCGCATCGCCGGCCTGCAGCGCGCGGCCGCCGACCGACGCGAGGGGCTGGCCCGGCTGAACGGGCAGGTCAACGCGCTGCGCTCACGCGCCGCGGCCGCCGCCGACGAGGTCGGTCGGCTCGGCCGCGCCCGCGAGGAGGCGCTGGCCCGGGCCGAGCGCGCGCAGCGCGACTTCACCGCCCTGGAGACCAAGGTGGCCGGGCTGGACGCGGGGGAGGAGGGGCTGGACGCCGAGCACGAGGCGTCGCTGCTCGCCCTCGACGACGTCGAGCAACGGCTGGTGAAGGTCCGCGAGGAGGCCCAGCAGGCCGACCGCGACCGTTCGGCCCTGGCCGCCCGCAAGGACGCCCTGGAGATGGGGCTCAACCGCAAGGACGGGGCCGGGGCGCTGCTGGCCGCCGCCGAGCCGGTGGCCGGGCTGCTGGGCTCGGTGGCGGCGCTGGTCTCGGTGCGCGCCGGGTTCGAGGCGGCCGTCGCCGGGGCGCTGGGCGCCGCGGCCGACGCGGTGGCGATGACCGACGTCGACGCCGCCACCCGGGCGATCGAGCACCTCACCGGCGCCGACCTCGGACGCGCCGGCATGCTGCTGGGCGACGGCCCGGCGGACGAGGGTGGCTGGCCGTCGCTGCCGGGGCACGCGACGTACGCGGTCGAGGTGGTGCAGTGCCCTGAGACGCTGCGCGCCGGCCTGACCCGGCTGCTGCACAAGGTGGCCGTGGTCGAGGACCTGCCTGCCGCCCGGGCGCTGGTCGCCGACCTGCCCGACGTCTGCGCCGTCACCCGGGCCGGTGACGTGCTGGGGGCGCACTTCGCCTCCGGTGGATCGTCGGCGCAGCCGAGCCTGATCGAGGTGCAGGCCGCGGTCGACGAGGCCACCGATCAGCTGGCCCGCGCGGTCGCCGACTCCGAGCGCCTCGCGTTCGAGACGTCGCGGCTCGAGGCCGAGCGTCACGAGCTTCAGCAGCGCGCCGACGCCACCCTCGCCCGTCTGCACGAGTCCGACGCGACGCTGGCCGCGGTCGCCGAGGAGCTCGGGCAGTACGGCTCGCAGTCCCGCGCCGCGAAGGGGGAGGCCGAGCGTCTGGCGAAGGCGATCATCGCCGCGCAGGAGGCCCACGAGCGGGACCTGGCCGGTCTCGCCGAGCTCGAGCAGCGCCTGGCGAGCGCGGAGCAGGCCCCCGACGAGGAGCCCGACACCAGCGCGCGCGAGCAGCTCGCCGAGGCGGCCCGGGCGGCTCGCCAGGCCGAGACGGACTCACGCCTGGCGCTGCGCACCGCCGAGGAGCGCTCCCGGGCCATCCACGGCCGCGCCGACGCCCTGCTGCGCTCGGCGCGCAACGAGCGCGAGGCCCGCGCCCGCGCCGCCGAGCGGCGCCAGCAGCTGCTGCGCGAGGGGCGCGCGGCCGAGGCGGTGGGGGCCGCCGCGGCCAGGGTGCTGGAGAGGCTGGAGAGCTCGGTGACGGCCGCCGCCGAGGTCCGCGCCGACGTCGAGCAGGCCCGTCAGGGCCGCGAGCAGGAGCTGCTCTCGGTGCGCGCGACGCTGCGCGACCTCCAGCGCGAGCACGACGAGCTGGTCAGCTCGGTGCACCGCGACGAGCTGGCCCGCGCCCAGCAGCGGATGCGCATCGAGCAGCTCGAGGAGCGGGCCCTCGACGAGCTGGGCCTGGGCGTCGAGGCGCTGGTCACCGAGTACGGCCCCGACCAGCTGGTGCCCTCGACGCAGGCCCCCGACGAGGACGGCGTCGTGCCCGACCCGGTCCCGTTCGTGCGCGAGGAGCAGACCAAGCGGCTGCGCTCGGCCGAGCGCGCGCTCGCCATGCTCGGCAAGGTCAATCCCCTGGCGCTGGAGGAGTTCTCGGCGATGGAGGAGCGTCACCAGTTCCTCTCCGAGCAGCTCGAGGACCTCAAGCGGACCCGCAAGGACCTGCTGGACATCGTCCGCGAGGTCGACAACCGGGTCGAGCAGGTCTTCACCGAGGCCTGGGAGGACGTCCGGGTCGCCTTCGACCACGTGTTCCGGCGACTCTTCCCCGGCGGTGAGGGCCGGCTGCTGCTCACCGACCCCGGCGACATGCTGACCACCGGCATCGAGG
This sequence comes from Nocardioides sp. Z43_10, assembly GCF_059766615.1. NCBI lineage: Bacteria > Bacillati > Actinomycetota > Actinomycetes > Propionibacteriales > Nocardioidaceae > Nocardioides > Nocardioides sp. Z43_10. The sequence continues at coordinate 256,814 of NZ_JCBAJY010000006.1, forward strand.
TCGAGGCCCGCCCCCCGGGCAAGAAGGTCAAGCGGCTCTCGCTGCTCTCCGGCGGCGAGCGGTCCCTGGTGGCGGTGGCGTTCCTGGTCGCCCTGTTCAAGGCCCGCCCCTCGCCGTTCTACATCCTCGACGAGGTCGAGGCCGCTCTCGACGACACCAACCTGGGTCGTCTGCTCGAGATCTACGAGGAGCTGCGGGAGAATTCCCAGCTGCTCGTGATCACCCACCAGAAACGGACCATGGAGGTCGGGGACGCCTTGTACGGAGTGACGATGCGAGGGGACGGCGTCTCGGCCGTCATCAGCCAGCGGCTGCGCGAGACGGAGCCGGCGTGAGCGCCGCGACGACCGGCGCCGAGCCCCGGGCGGCCCGCCCGACGCGAGCCGACTACGTCGCGTGGCGCCGGGTGACCACGCGCTGGCGCGACGACGACGCCTACGGCCACCTGAACAACGCGACGTACTACGAGCTGTTCGACACGGCCGTCAACGCCCACCTCTTCGAGGCGACCGGCACCAACGTGCGCGAGCTGCCGCAGATCGGCGTCGTCGCGGAGACCTCGTGCCGCTACTTCCGCGAGATCGGCTTCCCCGACCCCATCGACACCGGGCTGGTCGTCGACAAGGTCGGCCGGTCCTCGATCGTGTACCGGATCGGTCTCTTCCAGGGCGACAGCGACGAGGCCGCGGCCGAGGGCCGCTTCGTCCACGTCTACGTCGACAACACCCACGGCAAGGGCCGTCGTCCGACCGCGCCGTTGCCCGACGCGATCCGCGCGGCGGTGGAGCCGCTGCTGCGCCGCTGAGTGGGAAGGGTCACGTCGCGTGTGGCGCGCGGCGAGTCCTTCACCGGGTGTGCGAGCCTTTACCTACGGCCGCACTCGGCCGGTGAAGCGAACCCCTCGGGAGTGATCCACCGTTGTTCTCCATCGTCGCGACGATGCTCGTGATCCTGCTCATCGCCGGGGTGGTGGTGGTCTACGTGACCTACCCGCACCGTGGCCAGGACGTGCCCGCCGCTCCCTGGCTGGGTCGCCTGCTGCGCAAGGGTGCGGACTCCGTGCCCGTCCTGGACGAGTCCCGCTTCTGATCAGGCGCGGCCGCTGAGGGGGCCGCGGGGGCAGGGTCGGGCACGCTGCCAGGTCTGGTTGGATGGGCGCCATGGACTTCCTGGGTGACTGGCTCCTCCTGATCATCGGCATCGCCGTCGTCGCCGTGCTGGCGGTGGCCGGGCTGCTCAGCAGCGGCGGGCGGCGTTCGCAGCTGCCGCCGGGCGCGGGCACCGACGTCCTCACGCCCCCGGCGGAGGCCGAGGTCGAGGAGCGCGAGGCCGCACCTCCGGTGACGGCCGAGCCGCCGGCAGAGGCCCCCGTGGCTCCGGCGGCGCCCACCCTGGAGCGCCCCGAGGGCACGGCCTCGCGCCTGGTCCGGCTGCGCCAGCGGCTCTCCCGCTCGCAGGGGACGCTGGGGCGCGGGCTGCTCGCGCTGCTCTCGCGCGACCGCCTCGACGAGGACACCTGGGAGGACATCGAGGACACCCTGCTGACCGCCGACATCGGCGTCGCCCCGACCCAGCAGCTGGTCGAGGCGCTGCGCACCCGGGTGCGCGTGGAGGGCTCCAGCGCGGCCGAGGTCCGCGAGGTGCTGCGCGAGGAGCTGCTCGCGCTGGTCGACCCCACCCTGGACCGCCGCCTGCAGGTCACCGGCGCCGACGGCAGCCCCGGCGTCGTCCTGGTCGTCGGCGTCAACGGCGCCGGCAAGACCACGACCGTCGGCAAGATCGCGCGCATCCTGGTGGCCGAGGACCGTCAGGTGGTCCTCGGGGCCGCCGACACCTTCCGCGCCGCGGCCGTCGAGCAGCTGGCCACCTGGGGTGAGCGGGTCGGGGTGCCGGTGGTGCGCGGCCCCGAGGGCAGCGACCCGGCCAGCGTCGCGTTCGAGGCGGTCCGGGCCGGGGCCGAGCAGGGGGCCGACACGGTCCTGGTCGACACCGCGGGCCGGCTGCAGAACAAGGCCGGGCTGATGGACGAGCTCGGCAAGGTCAAGCGCGTCATCGAGAAGCAGGCCCCGGTCACCGAGGTGCTGCTGGTCCTGGACGCGACCACCGGGCAGAACGGGATGATCCAGGCCCGCGTGTTCAGCGAGGTCGTCGACGTGACCGGCATCGTGCTCACCAAGCTCGACGGCTCGGCCAAGGGCGGCATCGTGGTCGCGGTCCAGCGCGAGCTCGGCGTGCCGGTCAAGCTCGTCGGCCTGGGCGAGGGCGCCGACGACCTGGCGCCGTTCGACGCCGAGGCGTTCGTCGACGCCCTGCTGGGCTGACCCCGCGGGGCAGGCACGTCCGTGGAGCCTGGGCAGAGCGCGTGTAACGCGTCAGAAACAAAGGCGGGAATGTCGTTTCCGGAGCGCAACATGTCGTAGCGCAGGTCGAAACCTCCCCGCCGGAGGGTTGTCGTCAATGGGGCGGGACCCCCGGCGGACAGTGCAGTCGAGAGCCGAGTTCCGTCTGTCGCACTGCAACCCCTGGAGGTTCGATGGAGTACGGCTTGCACGCCTGGACGCTGATGGCAGCGTCCCTGGTCCTGCTGATGACAACGCCGGCGCTGGCGCTCTTCTACGGCGGCATGAGCCGCACGAAGTCCGTGCTGAACATGATGATGATGTCCTTCTCGGCCATCGGGGTTGTGGGCATCGTCTACGTGCTGTGGGGCTACTCGATGTCCTACGGCAACAAGGACATCGCGATGCTCTTCAACAACCCCTTCGAGCGCTTCGGCCTCGACGGGGTCTCGGGTCAGGAGTACCTGACGGTCGGATTCCAGATGACGTTCGCGGTCATCACCGCGGCCCTGATCAGCGGCGCGATCGCGGACCGGGTGAAGTTCTCCGCCTGGCTGGTGTTCCTGCCGATCTGGGTGACGCTGTCCTACTTCCCGCTCGCGCACATGGTGTGGGGCTCGGGCTTCCTCTCCGGTGAGAGCGGCGGCCTGGCCGACCTGATCTTCTCCGGTGACGGCGGCGCCGAGGTGGCGCCCATCGACTACGCCGGCGGCACGGTCGTGCACATCAACGCCGGCATCGCCGGCCTGGTCCTGGCGATCGTGATCGGCAAGCGCCTCGGCTTCGGCAGGGAGCCGATGAAGCCGCACAACCTGACGCTGACGATGATCGGCGCCGGCCTGCTGTGGTTCGGCTGGTTCGGATTCAACGTCGCCTCCTGGATCCCCAACTCCGGCCTCGATGACGACGCCAACGCGGCGTACTGGATCGCCGAGACCAGCCTGGTGTGGCTGAATACCACCGTGGCCACCTGCGCGGCCATCATGGCCTGGCTGCTGGTGGAGAAGATCCGCGACGGCAAGGCAACCTCGCTCGGCGCCGCCTCCGGTGTGGTGGCCGGCCTGGTCGCCATCACCCCCGCCTGCGGTGCGCTCTCCCCGGTCGGCGCGATCATCCTCGGTGCGGTGGCCGGTGCGCTGTGCGCCCTGGCGGTCGGCCTCAAGCACGTCCTCGGCTACGACGACGCCCTCGACGTGGTCGGCGTGCACCTGGTCGGTGGTCTGGTCGGCACCATCGGCATCGGCTTCCTGGCCAAGGACGACCTCGGCCTGCTCTACGGTGGCGGCGTCAAGCTCCTCGTCGTCCAGGTCGCGGTCGCGGTGTTCGCGATGATCTGGTCCGGGATCGCGACGCTCCTCATCGCCCTCGCCATCAAGGCGGCCATGGGCTGGCGGATCAGTGAGGAGGACGAGGTCGAGGGCATCGACTTCGCCGAGCACGGCGAGTCCGCCTACGACTTCGCCACCGGCGGCGGCGCCCGCCGTACGCCCTCGGTGCTGGACAAGCAGACCACCTCGGTCTCGGAAGGAGCCAACGCATGAAGCTGGTCACCGCGGTCATCAAGCCGCACAAGTGGGAAGAGGTCCGCGAGGCCCTGGAGACCTTCGGCGTCACCGGCATGACCGTCAGCGAGGTCAGCGGCTACGGACGCCAGAAGGGGCACACGGAGGTCTACCGCGGCGCTGAGTACGACATCGCCCTGGTGCCCAAGATCCGCATCGAGATCGCCGTGGACGACAACGACGCCGACGACATCGTCGGGATCATCGTCAAGACCGCCCAGACGGGTCGGATCGGCGACGGCAAGGTGTGGGTGAGCCCGATCGAGACCGTGGTCCGGGTCCGCACCGGAGACCGGGACGAAGCGGCGATCTGAGAGCCGTGGCACTTCACCCCGACTCATCCGAGCCCGGGAGCGCTCTCCGGCCCCGGCTGTCACCGACAGCCGGGGCCGGCCCGCGTCCCGGTCCCTGTGGAAAGGACCAGCCCGTGACCATCTCGGGACGCGAGCCCGACGCCGGACGGGGCACCCGATGACCGCCGCGCAGCGCTCCGCGCGCACCCAGCAGGCCGACGACCTGTGCCTGCGGGCCTACCGCGAGAGCTGCGGCCCGGAGGAGCGGGTGGCCCTGGTGGCGGTCGGGGGCTACGGGCGCGGGGAGCTCGCGCCGTACTCCGACCTCGATGTGGTCCTGGTCCATGACGACGACGTCGACCCCGGGGGACTGGCGGAGAAGCTCTGGTACCCGATCTGGGACTCCGGGGCCCGCCTGGACCACTCGGTGCGCTCGGTGAGCGAGATGGTCAGCACCGCCGCCGACGACCTGAAGGTCGCGCTGGGGCTGCTCGACCTGCGCCACCTCGCCGGCGACCCGAACCTCACCCTGCGCCTGCGCACCACGATGCTCGCCCAGTGGCGTCGCGACGCCCGGGAGCGGATGCCCGAGCTGCACGCCCTGGTCCAGGCCCGGCACCGGCTGCTCGGCGAGCTGGCCCACGTCTCCGTGCCGGACCTGAAGGAGGCCGAGGGCGGGCTGCGCGACGCCTGCGTGCTCAAGGGGCTGGTCGCCACCTGGCTGGTGGACGTGCCGCACGCCGAGGTCGAGCGAGGACGGCGCACCCTGCTCGACGTGCGCGACGTGCTGCACGCCCACGCCGGGCGCTCCACCGACCGGATCGGACCCGAGATGTGGGGTGATCTGGCCGCCGACCTGGGCCTGGCGGACGCCGGGGAGGTGCAGCGCCGGGTCCGTGAGGCCGGGCGCCGGGTGACTCACCTGTCCCAGCTCACCTGGAGCCGGGTGCAGGCGGTGCTGGCCCGCCCGGCCTCCGTGCGCGGAGCGCGCCGCCCCGAGCTCGTGCCCCTGGCCACCGGGGTCGCCCTCTCCCGCGGGGAGGTCGTCCTGGACGGACGGGTCGCCCCGGCCGGAGACCCGCTGCTGCTGCTGCGCGCGGCGGCCGAGGCGGCCGAACGCGACGTCGCGCTGTCCCCGACCACGGCCGCCCGGCTGGTCCGCGAGTGCCCCGACCTGCCCGAGCCGTGGCCCGCCGAGGCGAGGAGACTGCTGGTGCGCCTGCTCGCCTCCGGACCTGGGCTCCTCGCGGTCTGGGGGACGCTGGAGGAGACCGGCGCGCTGGCGCGGATCCTGCCGGAGTGGGAGCGGATCCGGCTGCTGCCGCACGCCTCGACCATCCACCGCTTCACCGTCGACCGCCACGTGGTGGAGACCTGCGTGGAGGCCTCCTCGCTGATCCGCGACGTGGCGCGGCCCGACGTGCTCCTGGTGGCCGCCTTGCTGCACGACATCGGCAAGGGCGGCCGCAACGAGCACAGCGTCGCCGGAGAGCCGATCGCGCGGCAGGCGGCAACCCGGATGGGCTTCGCCGCGGACACCGTCGAGGTGATCGCGACGCTGGTGCGCTGGCACCTGCTGCTCTCCGAGACGGCCACCACGCGCGACCCCGACGACCCGGCGACCGTCGAGCACGTCGCCCAGCGGATCACCTCGGCCGAGACCCTCTCCCTGCTGGTCGCGCTGACCGAGGCCGACGCCCGGGCGGCCTCGCCCCAGGCCTGGTCGGCGTGGCGCGCCGGACTGGTGCGCAGGCTGGCCCAGCGCACGCTGGCCGCGCTCGTCGCGCGCGCCGCGGGAGCCTCGGTGCCCCGCGTCGCCGACGAGGAGGTGCCGATCCCCGACGAGGTGCGTCGAGACCCCGGTGCGGTGGGGGTGACGGTCCAGCCGCTGGCAGACGGAGCTCGGGTGGTCGTGGTCGCGCACGACCGGGTGGGCCTGCTGGCCGACGCCGCGGCCATGCTCGCCCTGCAGCGCACCCACGTCCGGGCGGCGCGCGCCTGGGCGCAGGACCAGTACGGCGTGTCGGTGTGGGAGGTCCCCGACCAGCACCTCGACGCCACCGTGCTGCGCCAGCGCTTCGAGGCGGTCGCGGAGGGTCGGGTGGACCCTCGGGCCAGGCTGCGACCGTCCGGTCCTGAGACGCTGGACCCGACGGTGGCCGTGCGGCCCGAGGCCTCCCGTCTCGCGACGGTGCTGGAGGTCCGGGCCACCGACCGCCCCGGCGTGATGTTCCTGGTCTGCTCCGCGCTCGCGGAGCTGGACATCGCCGTGCGCTCGGCCCACGTCGACACGCTGGGGCCGCAGGCGGTCGACGTGTTCTACCTCCAGGAGAGCGGTGCCGGCGCGCTGGCCGACGACCGAGCGGCCGCCGCGGCCCACGCCGTACGCGCGGCGCTCTCGGGCGAGTCGGACCCGGGGGCCGGCGGCGGCTAGTCTTGCCTCTGGCGACCCTCACCGCACAAGGTGGTCGCCGACCGCTCGACGTCGCTCCACACCGCTGACCACAGGGGATACCCGCCTTGTTCGCAACTCTGTCCGACCGGCTCGCCGACACCTTCAAGAACCTTCGGGGGAAGGGCCGGCTCTCCGAGGCCGACATCGACGCCACCGCGCGTGAGATCCGCATCGCCCTGCTCGAGGCCGACGTGGCGCTGCCCGTGGTCAAGGAGTTCGTGGGCGCGGTCAAGGAGCGGGCCCGCGGCGAGGAGGTCAGCGGTGCGCTGAACCCCGCGCAGCAGATCGTCAAGATCGTCAACGAGGAGCTCGTCACGATCCTCGGCGGCGAGACGCGGCGCCTGCGCTACGCCAAGACCGGGCCGACCGTGATCATGCTGGCCGGCCTGCAGGGCGCGGGCAAGACCACGCTCGCCGCGAAGCTGGCGCTGTGGCTCAAGGAGCAGGGCAAGACGCCGCTGCTGGTCGCCTGCGACCTCCAGCGCCCCAACGCGGTCAACCAGCTCCAGGTCAACGGCGAGCGGGTCGGCGTGCCCGTCTTCGCTCCCGAGCCCGGCAACGGCGTCGGTGACCCGGTGTCGGTGGCGCGCTCCTCGATCGAGGAGGCCAAGCGTCGTCTGCACGACGTGGTGATCGTCGACACCGCGGGTCGTCTGGGCGTCGACGCCGAGCTGATGCAGCAGGCCGCCGACATCCGCGACGCGGTGCGCCCCGACGAGGTCCTCTACGTCGTCGACGCGATGATCGGCCAGGACGCCGTCAACACGGCGCTCGCCTTCCTCCAGGGCGTCGGCTACGACGGGGTCGTGCTGACCAAGCTGGACGGTGACGCCCGCGGTGGCGCCGCGCTGTCCATCGCCTCGATCACCGGCAAGCCGGTCATGTTCGCCTCCAACGGCGAGAAGATGACCGACTTCGACCTCTTCCACCCGGACCGGATGGCCTCGCGCATCCTGGACATGGGCGACATGATGACCCTGATCGAGCAGGCCGAGAAGGCCTTCGACCAGGAGCAGGCGATGAAGGCCGCCGCGAAGCTGAGCGGCCAGGGTGAGTTCACCCTCGACGACTTCCTCGAGCAGATGCAGCAGGTCCGCAAGCTCGGCTCGCTGTCGAAGATCATGGGGATGCTGCCCGGGATGGGGCAGTTCCGTGAGCAGCTCGAGAACTTCGACGAGCGCGAGATCGACCGGATCCAGGCGATCATCCAGTCGATGACCCCGGCCGAGCGGGCCAACCCCAAGATGATCGACGGGTCGCGACGGGCCCGGATCGCCAAGGGCTCGGGCCGGCAGGTCTCCGACGTCAACGGCCTGGTCGACCGCTTCTTCGAGGCGCGCAAGATGATGATGCAGATGGCGCGCGGCGGCGGGATGCCCGGCATGCCGGGTATGCCGGGCATGCCCGGGATGGGCGGCCCGAAGAAGGGCAAGGCCAAGTCGGCGCCCAAGAAGGCCAAGGGCAAGCGGATCTCCGGCAACCCGGCCAAGGCCGCGGAGGCCAAGAAGGCCGCCCAGACCAAGGCGGCCGAGGCGCCGAACCCCTTCGGCCTCCCGGCCGGCGAGGAGGTCGACTACGAGAAGGCCGCCGCGGCGCTCGACCTGCCCAAGGACTTCTCCAAGTTCCTGAAGTGACCCGTCTTGAAGTGAGCCGGTAGTGGCCACCGTCCTGGTCGTCGACGGCGCCAACGTCGTGGGCAGCCGTCCCGACGGCTGGTGGCGCGACCGTGCCGGAGCCGCCCGCCGCCTGCACGAGGGGCTGCTGGTCGCCTCCACGCCCCACGACGTCGTGGTGCTGGTCCTGGAGGGCGCCGCGAAGGGCGGCGTGCCTGCAGGCCGGGACGGCCACGTCCGGACCGTGCACGCGCCCCGGGACGGCGACGCGACCATCGTGGCGCAGGCCAAGGAGGCCGCCGAGCGCGGTGACCGGGTCACCGTCGTCACCGCCGACCGGATGCTGCAGGCCCGCGTCCAGGGCCTCGGAGCGATGGCGCTGGCCCCGTCCTGGTTGCTCGACCGTCTCTGAGCGGTAGCCTCCCCGGGCATGAGCGCTCCCGTCCTCCGCGTCCACGGTCCGGTCCTGCCCGACGGCGAGGTCCGCGACCTCTACGTCGTCGACGGGCGGGTCACCTACGAGCCGCAGGCCGGTGCGGAGACCGTCGCCCGGGGCTGGGTGCTGCCCGGCCTCGTCGACGCCCACAACCACCTGGGCCTCGACGACGGGGGAGCGGTCGACGACGACGAGGTCGAGCGTCAGGCGCTGGCCGACCGCGACGCCGGCGCGCTGCTGCTGCGCGACTGCGGCTCGCCCGCCGACACCCGCTGGGTGCACGAACGCGACGACCTGCCGCGGCTGGTGCGCGCCGGGCGCCACCTGGCCCGGACCCGGCGCTACATCCGCAACTACGGCCTCGAGATCGAGCCCGAGGAGCTCCCCGCCCGGGCGGCCGAGCAGGCCCGTGCCGGCGACGGCTGGGTCAAGCTGGTGGGCGACTGGATCTCGCGCGAGGAGGGCGACCTGGCTCCGTCGTTCCCGGCCGAGGCCTTCGCCGCGGCGATCGCGGCCGCGCACGCCGAGGGGGCCCGGGTGACCGCGCACTGCTTCGGTCGAGACGTCCTCCCGGGGCTCCTCGACGCGGGCATCGACTGCATCGAGCACGGCACCGGCCTCGGGCTCGACCAGGTGGAGCGGATGGCCTCCGCCGGGGTCGCGCTGGTGCCGACGGTGATGCAGACCGCGAAGTTCCCGGGCTTCGCCGAGGCCGGGGCCGAGCGGTTCCCGGCCTACGCCGCGACCATGGAGGAGCTCTACGCGCAGCGCCGCGAGGTGCTGATGAGCGCCTGGGAGGCGGGCGTGGCGCTGTACGTGGGCAGCGACGGGGGCGGCCCGTCCCGGCACGGTCACCTGGCCGGCGAGGTGCTGGCGATGGTCGAGCTGGGCCTGCCCGCCGCGGACGTCGTCGCCGCGGCGTCATGGCGGGCCCGCGAGTGGCTCGGCTTCGAGGCCACCCTCGCGGAGGGGGCCCCGGCCGACCTCGTCGTGCTCGAGCGCGACCCCGTCGCGGATCCGAGCGTGCTCTACTCGCCGAGCCGGGTGATCCTGCGCGGCCGGGTGGTGGCCTAGCCCGGTTCGGGAGCCGCCGTGGGGGACTCCTCCGGCGGGGCCGGCGGGGCCGGCTGGACCAGCCGGTAGCGGGACCGCGGCCGGACCTCGACCCAGCGCGGCGCCTCCGGCTGCTCGCCGATCCGGTTCAGCAGGTTCTCCATCATCGCGTCGATCCAGTCGCGGTCGTGGAAGGGCTGGGTGCGGGAGTTGGCCTCGGTCTCGCCGCGCAGCTGCAGCGCGAGGTAACGGGCCGTGCGGGTGCGGGTCCCCGAGTAGAGCATCAGCTGGAGCAGGTCGAACTGCCGGGAGTTGAGGTCGACGAGGCGGTCGTCGACGACCACCAGGGCGCGGGCGGGGTTGATCCGCAGGCCGTTGAACTCCACCCAGCTGCCGACGAAGCGCATCCCGAGCCCGAGCATCCCGTTGCGCCCGTCCTCGCCCTGCTCGTCCTCGTCTGGATCCGCCTCGTCGCCGGAGGCCTCCGGCGCGGGGTCGCAGGGCGCGACGCTGTCGGGTCGCGCACCCGCGCGCACCTGCTGGTGGTACGCCGAGCGCTCGGGGTCCTCCTCGGCCACGGCCCAGGCCGTCGCAGCGGGCTCGGCGGGCTCGGCGGACACCTCGGCGACCGGGCGCCGGGCGACCGCGGCCAGCCGGGCCTGCAGCTCCCGGGGCCGGATCGGCTTGGGGACGTAGTCGTCGGCCCCGGCGTCGAAGCCCGCCAGGATGTCCTGCTCGGCGGAGCGGCTGCTGATGATGACGATGTAGGTGCCGCTGAACTCGCGGATCCTCCGGGTCGCCTCCAGCCCGTCCATCCCCGGCATCGAGATGTCGATGGTGGCCAGGGCCGGGCGGTGCAGCAGAGCCAGCGCCATGCCGTCGGCGCCGTTGGTGGCGGTAAGGACGGAGAACCCGGCCTGCGTAAGGACCACGTCGAGGAGATCGGCGGTGTCCTCGTCGTCCTCTACGACCAGTGCCACGGGCGCGGGGGACGGGGCCGGGGCAATTGCCATGGCCACAGCATCGGCGGTCTCGGCGGCGATCTGAGAGGTCACGACGCAGCAGTCTCCTTCTGGCGAGGCTCGCCGGTGGCGTAGCGGACGGCGGTGAGCACGAGCAGCAGCAGTCCCGAGGCGCCCAGCACGAGCGGGACGAGCACGGCGGCGGCGATGCCGCCCAGCAGCGCCGCGATCCGGGGGGCGGGCCCGATCTCGACCTCCGTCCTGCCAGGTCCGCTCGCGGTCTCCGTGCAGGCGACCTCGAGCTCGCCCGAACCGGGGTCGAAGCGATGCAGCGCGAGCCAGCTGGCGGACCCGACGCTCCGAGTCATCCTCGCGCCCGGCGGGCGCAGGGCGACGGCCTCGCCGGTGGCGGCGTCGGTCACCGTGCACCGGGGTCGGGGACGCGAGGTGTCGTACCAGAGCATCCGGTCCCGGTCGGTGGCCACGCTCACGGCATGGGCCCGGCCGTCGACCGGGACCGCGGTGTCGGTCCGGACGAGTCCGAGCAGCGTCCAGACCAGCAGACCCAAGCCGCAGAGCGCGCCGGCCACCACCAGCGCCCCGCCCACCGCGAACCACCACGCACTCGGACGCGCCGGGCGCGCCGGAGCGGGGAACGGCGCCCAGGGCGGAGGGGGCGGCCCCGCCGGGGGGAGAGGTGGTGAAGGCGTGCTCATGGCGTCATGATGGCGTGCAACGCGGTCCCGCGTGGGGCTTCCGGGGGCGGGATTTCCGAGGGCCGTGCGACATCTGGCACAATGACGGGCTGAGTCCTGTACTGACGGTCCCTCTCAACCGGCAGTGCAGCGCCCATGGAGGACGACCGCTTGGTCCCCACCCTGTCCGGGAGTTCTCACCCACCACAATTTCCGAGGAGACACCACAAACGTGGCCGTCAAGATTCGTTTGAAGCGCCTGGGCAAGATCCGAGTGCCGCAGTACCGCATCGTCGTCGTCGACGCACGCAAGAAGCGCGACGGCAAGGTGATCGAGGAGATCGGCAAGTACCACCCCAAGGAGGACCCCTCGTACATCGAGGTCGTCTCCGAGCGGGCGCAGTACTGGCTGGGCGTCGGCGCGCAGCCGAGCGAGGCCGTCGCCGCCATCCTCAAGATCACCGGTGACTGGCAGACCTTCAAGGGTCTCCCCGGCACCGAGGGCACCCTGAAGGTCGCCGAGCCGAAGCGCGACAAGCTCGACATCTTCAACGAGGCGCTCGCCGAGGCCCACAGCTCCGCCAAGGGTGACGCGGTCACCAAGAAGTCTGAGAAGCCGGCCGCCAAGAAGGCGGACAAGGCTGACAAGGCTGACAAGGCGGACAAGGCTGACAAGGCCGAGGAGAAGCCCGCCGAGGCTGCTGCCGAGACTGAGAGCACCGAGGCCTGAGCATGATGCTCGCCGAGGCGCTCGAGCACCTGGTCCGCGGAGTCGTCGACAATCCCGACGACGTCTCGGTCCAGGACAAGCAGCTGCGCCGCGGATCGCTCCTCGAGGTCCGGGTGCACCCCGACGACCTGGGGAAGGTCATCGGCCGCAACGGCCGGACGGCCACCGCCTTCCGCACGGTGATCTCCGCGTTGGCCGGTCGGGGCGGTGCCCGGATCGACTTCGTGGACGTGGACCGGCGCCGCTGAGGCTCGTCCGCGACAGAATGGGTGTCGTCCCTCACCGGGGCGGCACCCATTCGGCGTCCCACGGGGGAGACGCCCGCACGTCACATTCATGCCGGGGCCGCGGGCCCCGGCTTCGAGAGAGGGAACCTGCGTGGAGCGCTCCGGGTCGGATCAGGACACGATCGAGGTCGTGGTGGGCCGCATCGGCAAGCCGCACGGCCTGCGCGGCGAGGTCACCGTCGACGTCCGCACCGACGAGCCCGCCCGGCGGTTCGCGACCGGCGCCACGCTGAGGGCCCAGCCGCCCGCCGGCTCCGCCTCGCCGCTGCGCTCTCTGACGGTCACCGGGTCGCGGTGGCACCAGCAGGTGCTGCTGCTGACCTTCGCGGAGATCGGGGACCGCAACGCGGCCGAGGCCGCGCGCGGGATCGTGCTCTACGCCGACCTGCCGCTCGACGCCCGGCCCGAGGACCCCGAGGAGTTCTACGACCACCAGCTCATCGGGCTGGCCGCCCACGACGTCTCGGGCGCCCTCCTGGGGGAGGTCACGGCCGTGGCCCACGGCGCCGCCCAGGACCTGCTCACGGTCAGGACGCCCGAGGGTCGTGAGGCTCTGGTCCCGTTCGTCGCCCAGCTCGTGCCCGAGGTCGACCTGGACGCTCGGCGGGTGGTCATCGCGGACCGACCGGGGCTGGTGAGCCCCTTCCCCGACGACGAGGACGGCGACTGAGTGCGCATCGACATCGTCTCGATCTTCCCCGACTACCTCGCGCCGCTGGAGCTGTCCCTGGCGGGGCGGGCGCGGGCCAGCGGCCTGCTGGACATCCAGGTCCACGACCTGCGCGAGTGGGCGCACGACCGGCACCGGACCGTGGACGACACCCCCTACGGCGGCGGCGCAGGCATGGTGATGAAGCCGGGCCCGTGGGGCGAGGCGCTGGACGACCTGGGGCTCGACGACGCGACGCTGGTGGTGCCGACCCCCTCCGGCCAGCCGCTCACCCAGGCCCTGGCCCGCGAGCTGGCCCAGCGACGGCACCTGATCTTCGCCTGTGGGCGCTACGAGGGCATCGACCAGCGCGTCATCGACCACGCCGCCACCCGCACCGAGGTGCGCGAGATCTCGATCGGCGACTACGTCCTGAACGGCGGAGAGGTGGCGGCGCTGGCCATCACCGAGGCGGTGGTGCGGCTGATCCCGGGGTTCATGGGCAACCCCGCCTCCCTGCTGGAGGAGTCGCACGAGGACGGGCTGCTGGAGTACCCCGTCTACACGAAGCCGGCCACCTGGCGCGAGCTCGACGTGCCGGCCGTGCTGATGGGCGGCAACCACGGCGCCATCACGCGGTGGCGCCACGAGCAGGCGCTGCGCCGCACCGCCGAGCGACGCCCCGACCTGGCGCACCCGGCCGCGGCGCTGAGCGTCGCCGACGTGTCCGGGTGGCTGCGCCCGGCCGCCCGCGGTGACGCCGGGGAGCTGATGGTGCTCCAGCGCGCGTGCCTGGTCCAGGACCTGCTCGACGACCCCGACGCGCCCCGCGCGGCACTCCACGAGAGCCTCGACGACGTACGCCGCGGCCTCGAGCAGTGGCAGACCTGGGTGCTGCACTGCGAGGGCCGGCTGGTCGGTGCCGTCCGCGCCCGGCTGGACGGCTCCGCCTGGCTCATCGGCCGGCTGCTCGTGGTGCCCGACCTGCAGGGGCGGGGGATCGGGCGGACCCTGCTGGGCCACGCCGAGGACGCCGCGGCGCCCGCCGCCACGTCGTACGAGCTGTGCGTCGGGGCCGGGAGCGAGGCAGTCGTCCGCTTCGCCCGCCGGGTCGGCTACCGGCCCGCCGGCCGGTCGCCGGCCGGGACGCCGAGGCTGGTGAAGCGGCGCGCCCGCGGCTGATCGCCCCCACGCGGCCACGGGGCGGCGGCCACCGGATTGGCTGACGCGTCCCTGACTGTGGCAGACTCTATCCTCGGCCCAGTCGGCCGAAGGGCAGCTCCGGGATCACGCACGGGGTGTCCGCGTCTGTTCTCCTGCCACAGGGGGAGTCGACGCCGCCGGCCACCCGTACCGGGCCTTCTCGTTCGAACCGATTTCGCGGTTGGCCTGTGGCATCCGTGAGGAGCAGACATGAGCAACGTCATTGCCGAGCTCGGCAACGCGCAGAAGCGCGCCGACGTCCCGGACTTCCGCGCCGGCGACACCATCAAGGTCCACGTCAAGGTCGTCGAGGGCAACCGCGCCCGCGTCCAGATCTTCCAGGGCGTCGTGATCCGCGTCCAGGGCTCGGGCGTCGGCCGCACCTTCACCGTGCGCAAGGTCTCGTTCGGCGTCGGCGTCGAGCGCACCTTCCCGCTGAACTCCCCGATCTTCGAGCAGATCGAGGTCGTGACCCGCGGTGACGTGCGTCGCGCGAAGCTGTACTACCTGCGCAACCTGCGCGGCAAGAAGGCGAAGATCAAGGAGCGCCGCGAGGCCTGAGCCTCGGCTCATCCGCCCTGTGGCTACGCTCTGCGCGTGACTCCCGAAGACCGCGATCCCGCTCCCCACGTCGAGACCGACGAGGAGCCGGGGTCGCGGTCTTCGCGTTCGGGCAGCCCCGCGGCCGCGAAGACGCGCAAGGCGCTGCCGCTGTGGCAGGAGACGATCCTGCTGCTGGTCACCGCGCTGGTGCTCGCGGTGGCGATCAAGGCGCTGTTCCTGCAGGCCTTCTACATCCCCTCGCAGTCGATGGAGCCCGGGCTGGTCAAGAACGACCGGATCCTGGTGCAGAAGCCCTCCTACTGGGCAGGCGGCACCCCGCAGCGCGGTGACGTCGTGGTCTTCGAGGACCCCGGCGGCTGGCTCAACGACGTCGAGTCGGCCGGTCCCACCAACCCGTTGGCCAAGCTGATGGCCACCATCGGGCTGTACCCCTCGGGTGGACACCTGGTGAAGCGGGTGATCGGCGTGGAGGGCGACGTCATCGAGTGCTGCGACAAGCAGGGCCGCCTGAAGATCAACGGCGTCGCGATCGATGAGTCCGGCTTCACCAAGGAGGGCTCGACCGCGCAGTGCGCCGGGCCGATGAAGTCCTCGTGCAACTGGAAGGCCGGGCCGGTCCCGGAGGACCACATCTTCGTGATGGGCGACAACCGCGACCACTCGGCGGACTCCTCCTTCCACATGTGCGCGCGCCCCGACGAGGTCAGCGACTGCGTGCCCGGCGACGAGTTCATCGACGAGGACCTGGTCGTCGGCAAGGTGTTCGCGCTGGTGTGGCCGCGCGACCACTGGGACTGGCTGGACCGGCCCGACGCCTTCGCGGACGTGCCCGACGCCCAGTGAGGACCTGGTCTCGTGAGTGAGCTGCCTCGGGGCCTGACCGTACGGCGCGACGCCGGCCTGTACGGCTACGAGCGGGCGCTGCGCCGGGTCGGCATCGAGCCGATCGCGGGCGTCGACGAGGCGGGCCGCGGTGCCTGCGCGGGCCCCCTGGTCGCGGGCGCGGCGATCCTGGCGCCCGGCAAGGGGGGCGTCATCCCGGGGCTGGCCGACTCCAAGCTGCTCACCGCGCGGGCCCGGGAGCGCTGCTACGACGAGGTCGTGAAGCGGGCGGTGGCCTGGTCGGTGGTGGTGATCGGGCCGCAGGAGTGCGACCGTCTCGGCATGCACGTGGCCAACATCGAGGCGCTGCGCCGGGCGGTCGCCCTGCTCGAGGTCCGCCCGGCCTACGTGTTGACCGACGGCTTCGGGGTGGACGGACTCGGGGTCCCGGGGCTGGCGGTGTGGAAGGGGGATCGGGTGGCGGCCTGCATCGCGGCGGCCTCGGTGCTCGCCAAGGTCACCCGCGACCGGATCATGTGCGAGCTCGACGTCGAGTACCCGGCGTACGACTTCAAGACCCACAAGGGCTACATCACCGACGTGCACACCGCGGCGCTGACCGAGCACGGGCCCTGCGAGGTGCACCGCAGGCGCTTCGTCAACGTGCGCCGAGCGGCGGGCCTGGAACCGGGCGAGGACTGTGGGATGCTCGGTAGTCCGCCGGTCGCGCCGGCGAGCGCGCCATGTCCACCCGCCATACGTTCTGTCCAGGAGTCGCGATGAGTGCCGAGGATCTCGAGAAGTACGAGACCGAGATGGAGCTCAACCTCTACCGCGAGTACCGCGACGTGGTCGGGATCTTCAAGTACGTCGTCGAGACTGATCGCCGCTTCTACCTGTGCAACCAGGTGGACGTGAAGGCGCGCACCGAGGTCGGCGACGTCTTCTTCGAGGTGTCGATGAGCGACGCCTGGGTGTGGGACATGTACCGCCCCGCGCGGTTCGCCAAGAACGTCAAGGTGCTGACGTTCAAGGACGTGAACGTCGAGGAGCTCGCGCCCTCGGAGATCGACCCGCCGAAGGTGTAGCCAGCCGGCCGGCGAGACCACCTGGTGTCCACAGGGGTCGAGCCGCCCGGATTCCTCCACAGGCCCCGGCACGCAGCCGCCGTTCGCCTCGTCCTGGCGCCACGCTGGGTCGAGGAGGTCGACATGACACTTTCGGCATCGGCGGCGCGCAGGCTCGCGCTCGGCAACTACGGCGAGACGCTGGCGGCCCGGCACCTGCGCGCGCAGGGCATGGTCGTGCTGGACCGCAACTGGTCGTGCGAGGCGGGCGAGATCGATCTCGTCCTGCGCGACGGCGATGTGCTGGTGATCTGCGAGGTCAAGACGCGCACCTCGCTCGACTACGGCGGCCCGCTGGAGGCGGTCAACGAGGTCAAGCTGCGCAGGCTGCGCCGGCTGGGCGCCCGGTGGCTGCAGGAGCACCGGCTCCAGGCGGTCGAGGTCCGCTTCGACATGGTCGGCATCGTCCGGCCGCGTCGCGGGCCCTCGGTGATCGAGCACGTGCGGGGGATCGGCTGATGCCCTTCGCCACCGCCCACACCGTCTCGTTGCAGGGGGCGCTGGGACACCTCATCGACGTGCAGTCCGACGTCTCCCCGGGCATGGTCGGCACCACGCTCGTGGGGCGCGTCGACTCGGCCCTCAACGAGGCCCGCGACCGCTGCCGGATGGCGGTGTCCAACAGCCACTTCCCGTGGCCGGTCACCCGGCGCGTGACGATCCTGCTCTCACCGGCCGACCTGCCCAAGCGCGGCACCCACTTCGACCTCGCGATCGCGGTCTCCGTCCTCGCCGCCGCGGGCGAGGTACCGCGCGCGTCCCTGGCCCAGACGGTGTTCCTCGGCGAGCTCACCCTCGACGGCGGCCTGCGCTCGGTGCCCGGGGTGCTGCCGATGGTGCTGGCCGCCTCGGCCCGCGGGATCGCCCGGGTGTTCGTGCCCGAGCCGCAGGCCCGGGAGGCGGCGATGGTGCCGGGGATGTCGGTGTTCGGGATGCGCTCGCTGGCGCAGGTGGTGGCCGAGCTGCGCGGCACGGAGGTCCCCGAGGCCGCGCCGGTGGCGCCGATGTCGGGCAACCGCCTGCTGACGTGGCGCGGCCAGGACCGGATGGGCGAGCTCGACCTCGCCGACCTCGTCGGCATGCACGACGCCCGCTACGCGGTGGAGGTGGCGGCCGCCGGCGGGCACCACCTGCTGCTCTCCGGGCCCAAGGGCGCGGGCAAGACCACGCTGGCGGAGCGGATCCCCGGCATCCTTCCCGACCTGAGCCCGGAGGAGTCCCTGGAGATCACCGCCATCCACTCGCTGGCCGGTGCGCTGGAGCCCGGCGACGACATGATCGTCCGGCCGCCGTTCTTCGCCCCCCATCACAGTGCGAGCAAGGCAGGGCTGCTCGGTGGCGGCTCGGGCCGGGTCCGCCCCGGCGACGTCAGCAGGGCCCACTGCGGGGTGCTGTTCCTCGATGAGTTCCCGCTGTTCAACGCCGACGTCATCGAGGCGCTGCGCCAGCCGCTGGAGAGCGGGGAGGTGACGATCTCGCGCGGCGAGGAGTCGGCGACCTTCCCGGCCCGGGGCATGGTCGTGCTGGCGTGCAACCCCTGCCCGTGCGGCGACTTCCACCCCACGGCCAGCGAGAACCGCTGCACCTGCACCGAGGTGCGCCGGCGCGACTACCGGCGCAAGATCACCGGCCCCCTCGCCGACCGCATCGACATCGTGCGCCACGTCCTGCCGGTGCGCCCGCACGAGGCCCGTGACCCGTTCGCGGAGCGGGAGTCCTCGGCCTGCGTGCTGGAGCGCGTGGAGCGGGCGCGCGAGCGCCAGCACCGGCGCTACGCCGGGCGGACCTGGCGGCTGAACGCGCACGCGCCCGGGCCGGTGCTGCGCGAACGGTGGCCGCTGACCCCGCAGGCGCAGGAGCGCCTCGACGACGAGATGTACGCCGGGCGGCTGAGCAGGCGGGGGGCCACCCGAGTGCACCGGCTCTCCTGGACGGTCACCGACCTGCGGGAGCTCGACCAACCCGGGATCGCCGAGCTCGTGACGGCGCTGTGCCTGCGCAGTGGGGACCCGCTCGCGCTGGCCAGCCTGGAGAGGGCGACCCGATGAGCGGGGCGCCGGACGCCGAGCGGCTGGCCCGCGTGGCGCTCAACCGGATCACCGAGCCGGGTGACCCGCGGCTGATCGCGCTGGTCGCGGAGGTGGGCGCCGTGCGGGTGCACGACCACCTGGCCGCGGAGCGCGACCTCGGGGGCCTGCTCAGCGACACCGCGGCGCGGATGGCCGAGGTCGATCCGCGCCGCGAGCTGGACCAGGCCGCCCGCCTCGGCATCCGCTTCGTGGTCCCCGGCGACGCCGAGTGGCCGACGCGCCTGGAGGACCTCCTGGGCGCGGAGCCGCTGCACCAGCGCGGCGGGCCCCCGCTCGGGCTGTGGGTCCGGGGCCCGATCCGGCTCGACCAGCTCGAGCGGTCGGTCTCGATCGTGGGCTCCCGCTCGGCCACCACCTACGGGGCGGACACGGCGGCCGAGATCGCCTCGGTGGTCGCGCGGGCCGGGCACTGCGTCGTGTCCGGGGCCGCGTTCGGCATCGACCAGGCCGCCCACCGCGGCGCGCTGGCCGGTGGGGGACCGACGGTGGCCGTGCTCGCCTGCGGCGCCGACCGGGTCTATCCGGCGGCCCACCGCCAGCTGCTCGCGCACCTGGGCGAGCACGGGGCGATCGTCTCGGAGGCACCACCGGGCTGTGCCCCGACGCGCGTCCGCTTCCTGGCCCGCAACCGGATCATCGCGGCCCTCACCGCCGGCACGGTGGTGGTGGAGGCGGCGCTGCGCAGCGGCGCGCTCAACACCGCCAACTGGGCGGAGCGTCTGCTCAGGCCGGTGATGGGCGTGCCGGGTCCCGTCACCAGCGCCCCCTCCCAGGGCGTGCACCAGCTGATCCGCAGCGCAGCGGCGACGCTGGTGACCAGCGGCCAGGAGGTGCTGGAGCAGGTCGGGGGAGCGGGCGAGCATCTCGTGGAGGTGGCGCGGGCACCGGCGCGGGCCCGGGACCGGCTCAGCACGCGTCAGCTGCAGACGCTCGACGCCGTGCCGGTGGTGAGCGGCGCGCCGGTGGACTCGATCGCCCGCACGGCCGGCATCGGGCTGGTCGAGGTCCGCGCGACCCTGGGCGCCCTGGCCAGGCTGGGGCTGGTCGAGCAGTCCGGGGTCGGCTGGCGGCTCGCGGACGCGGCGCGGTGACTCGCGGCGCCCTATGCTGGGCCGATGGCCGAGGACGAGGACCTGCCCGAGCCGATGGCCCGGGCGCTGGGGGACTACGAGCGGCACCTGGCCTCCGAGCGGGACCTCACCCCGCACACGGTGCGCGCCTACATGGCCGACGTGGCCGGGCTGCTGCGCCACGCGGCGCGAATGGGGCTGGTGGAGGTCTCCGACCTCGACCTGCGCACGCTGCGCAGCTGGCTCGCGCTGCAGCAGAGCACGGGCAAGTCCCGCACGACCATCTCGCGTCGTGCCACGGCCGCTCGCGTGTTCACCGCCTGGGCCGCCCGCACCGGGCGGGCCGCGACGGACGCCGGCTCCTCGCTGCGCTCACCGAAGGCACACCGGACCCTGCCCCCGGTGCTGCGCCCCGACGAGGCGAGCGGGCTGCTCGAAGCGGCCATCACCCTCGTCGACGCCGGTCCCACCGGCCTGCGCGACGTCGCCATGCTGGAGCTCCTCTACGCCACCGGCATCCGGGTCGGCGAGCTCGTCGGGCTCGACGTGAACCACGTGGACCGCGAGCGCAACGTGGTGCGGGTGCTGGGCAAGGGGCGCAAGGAGCGCAGCGTCCCGTTCGGGCAGCCGGCCGCGACCGCGCTGGATGAGTGGATCGCCCGCGGGCGACCTGAGCTGAGCGGGGACGGATCCGGGGACGCGCTCTTCCTCGGGGTGCGCGGGCGGCGCATCGACCAGCGCGCCGTGCGCACCCTGGTGCACCGGCGCATCGCGGAGGTGGCCGGGGCGCCCGACATCGGCCCCCACGGCCTGCGTCACAGCGCCGCCACCCACCTGCTCGAGGGCGGGGCGGACCTGCGCTCGGTGCAGGAGATCCTGGGCCACTCCTCGCTGGCCACCACGCAGATCTACACCCACGTCACGACCGATCGTCTGCGCCGGGCCTACCAGCAGGCTCACCCCAGGGCCTGAGCCAGCCAGTCGGCGTAGGGCAGCGGGAGGCGCCAGGACGGCAGCGGCGAGCTCTCCCGCGGCGCCGCGGGCACGGGGGAGTCGCCCCACAGTGGCAGCAGCCGCACCGGCTGGCCACCGACCAGCAGCAGCGGGTCGAGGTAGGTCCGGTCGCGGATCCAGCCCCAGTGCAGGCAGGCGCGCGGGAAGCAGTGGGAGCCCGCCAGCTCCAGGGTCCCGATCCGCCTCCCCGCCGCCACCACGTCGCCGACCGCGACCGAGGCCTGCACCGGCTCGTAGGTCGTGCGGGTCTCGCCGTGGTCCACGGTGACCACGCCACGACCGGCCAGCCGGCCGGCGTACGCCACGCGTCCCGGCAGCGCCGCGACGACCGGCTGGGCCAGTGAGCCCGCCAGGTCGACGCCGCGGTGGCCGGGCCCCCATGCGGAGTCCGGTGGGCGGAAGGCCGCGGTGACCTCGGGCTCGGGCCGCAGCGGCCAGACTCCCCGCCCGACCAGGTCGGAGGGCGCCTCGCCCTGGGCCCCGGCAGGAGCCCCCACGAGCAGCATCAGCAACAGCGGCACGAGGATCCAGGAACGACGCATGACCCCACGGTGCCGTCCCTCGCACGGGCCCGGGGCCGCCTACCGGGGGCCTGTGGACAAGGGCCCTGCCGGGCGCCCCTGTGCGCGGCCGCTGGGCCGCCGTGCGGATTGGCGAGTACCCCCGGAGGTGGACTACGCTGCCACCAGCAGTCCTCTGGACTGACTTCGCACGCACGTCCTCCGTGGCGGTCCGGCATGCTCCTCGCCGGCCCGGTCTTCCGCGGGCGGCGACCCTCGGTCCCGGCCCTGAGCGCAAGCTCTGGCGGGTGGGGTTCCCGTACGAGCGTCAGGGCGACCGGCACCCGTCGGTCGCAGGAACTGAAAACAACCGGAGAGCATCACCGGTCCGTCCTGCTGAAGGGCGGGCACCAGCGGCGGTGCCTCCACACAACAGGAGAGAAACCCTCATGGCAGTCGTGACCATGCGCCAGCTCCTCGAGAGCGGCGTCCACTTCGGACACCAGACCCGTCGCTGGAACCCGAAGATGAAGCGCTTCATCATGACCGAGCGCAACGGCATCTACATCATCGACCTGCAGCAGTCGCTGGCCTACATCGACCGCTCCTTCGCCTTCGTCAAGGAGACGGTGGCCAAGGGCGGCACGATCATGTTCGTCGGCACCAAGAAGCAGGCCCAGGAGGCCATCGCCGAGCAGGCGACGCGCGTCGGGATGCCCTACGTCAACCAGCGCTGGCTGGGCGGCATGCTCACCAACTTCCAGACCGTGCACCAGCGGATCAACCGCCTCAAGGAGCTCGACGAGCTCGACTTCGACAACGTCGCGGGCTCGGGTCGCACCAAGAAGGAACTGCTTCAGATGAAGCGGGAGCGCGACAAGCTCGACAAGACCCTCGGCGGCATCCGCGAGATGGGCCGCACCCCGTCCGCCGTCTGGATCGTCGACACCAACAAGGAGCACCTCGCGGTCGAGGAGGCCCGCAAGCTGCGGATCCCGATCATCGCGATCCTGGACTCCAACTGCGACCCCGACGTGGTCGACTTCCCGATCCCGGGCAACGACGACGCCATCCGCGCGGTCGGCCTGCTGACCCGCGTGGTCGCCGACGCCGTCGCCGAGGGCCTCATCGCCCGCTCCGGTGGCAAGGCCGAGGCCGCGGACAGCACCACCGCTGCCGAGCCCCTGGCCGAGTGGGAGCGCGAGCTGCTCACCGGTGACGCCGAGAAGGTCGCCGTCGAGGCGACCGGTGGCGACGCCGCCGCCGAGGCTCCCGCCTCCGAGGCGACCGGTGCGTCCACCGAGGCCGCCGAGTCCGACGCTGCCGCCGAGGCCGTTGTCGACGCTCCCGCCGAGGCGTCCGCCGACGCTCCCGCCGAGACGTCCACCGACGCCCCGGCCTGACGCGCCCGCGCAACGCTTTCGACTACTTCCAGGAAGAAGGACCATGGCGAACATCTCCGCCGCTGACGTCAAGAAGCTCCGTGAGCTCTCCGGCGCCGGCATGATGGACTGCAAGAAGGCGCTCACCGAGGCCGAGGGCGACTTCGACAAGGCCATCGAGATCCTGCGGATCAAGGGTGGCAAGAAGATGGCCGAGCGCGCCGCCGAGCGCGAGGCGTCGGCCGGTCTGGTCGCCACCTCCGGTGGCGCCCTGGTCGAGCTGAACTGCGAGACCGACTTCGTGGCCAAGGGTGACGAGTTCATCGCCACCGCGCAGCGGATCGCCGACGCGGCCGCCGAGGCCAAGGCCGGCGACGCGGAGACGCTCAGCGCCGTCCAGCTCGGCGACAAGACCGTCGGCGAGACCGTGCACGACCTGGCCGTCTCGATCGGCGAGAAGATCGAGCTCGGTCGCGTCGCGTACTTCGACGGCCCGGTCGTGGTCTACATGCACAAGCGTGCCAGCGACCTCCCGCCCGCCGTCGGCGTGCTGGTGGAGTACGAAGGCAACGAGGACGCCGCCCGCGGCGCCGCGATGCAGGTCGCCGCGATGCGCCCGCAGTACCTCACCCGCGACGAGGTCCCCGCCGACATCGTCGCCAAGGAGCGCGAGATCGCCGAGGCGACCTCGCGTGAGGAGGGCAAGCCCGAGCAGGCGATCGCGAAGATCACCGAGGGCCGGCTCAACGGCTTCTTCAAGGACGTCGTGCTGCTCGAGCAGCCCTCGGTCACCGAGAACAAGAAGTCGGTCCAGAAGGTGCTCGACGAGTCCGGCACCACCCTGAAGCGCTTCGCGCGCTTCGAGGTCGGCGCCTGACCCAGTAAGGTTGCTCGGACCGCCCGCCGGCGGTCCGAGCTCGAGGAGGCCGGTCCCACATGATCCGAGAACATCGGAGTCATCGTCGGGCCGGCCTCCTTCGCTGTGCAGACGACCCCGGGCGCTGAGCGGTCACCGCCGCGAACCGCCCGCCAACCGCCGTACGAAGGGAATCTCCAGTGACCGCATACAAGCGAGTGCTGCTCAAGCTGTCGGGCGAGGTGTTCGGCGGTGGCAAGGTCGGGCTCGACCTGGACGTCATCAACAACATCGCCCGTGAGGTCGCCGACGTCGCCCGCGGGGGGACCGAGGTGGCGATCGTGGTGGGTGGCGGCAACTTCTTCCGCGGGGCCGAGCTCCAGCAGCGCGGCATGGAGCGCGCGCGCGCCGACTACATGGGCATGCTCGGCACCGTGATGAACTGCCTGGCGCTGCAGGACTTCATCGAGAAGCACGGCGTCGAGACCCGGGTCCAGACCGCCATCGAGATGGGACAGGTCGCCGAGCCCTACATCCCGCGACGCGCGATCCGTCACCTCGAGAAGGGCCGGGTCGTGATCTTCGGCGCCGGCGCCGGCATGCCGTTCTTCTCCACCGACACCGTGGCGGCGCAGCGGGCCCTCGAGATCGGCTGCCAGGTCATCCTGATGGGCAAGCAGGGCGTGGACGGCGTCTACGACTCCGACCCCCACAAGAACCCCAGCGCGGTCAAGTTCGACGCCCTGACCTACGACGAATTCCTGGCCCGGGGCCTCCTGGTCGCCGACGCCACCTCGGTCAGCCTGGCCCGCGACAATGACATGGACATGATCGTCTTCAACCTCTCCGAGACGGGCACCATCGGCCGCGCGGTCACAGGTGAGAAGATCGGGACCACGCTCTCGCGCGACTGAGCCGTCGACGCCCCCACGCACCACACGACACAAGGAGAACCCGTGATCAAGGAAGTCCTCAACGAGGCCGACGACAAGATGACCAAGTCCGTCGAGGCGACGCGCGAGGAGTTCGCGGCGATCCGGGCCGGTCGTGCGCACCCGAGCATGTTCAACAAGATCCTGGTCGACTACTACGGCTCGCCCACGCCGATCCAGCAGCTCGCGTCGTTCACCGCGCCCGAGGCCCGCATCATCCTGATCTCGCCCTACGACATGGGGGCGATGGGTGCCATCGAGCGGGCGGTGCGTGACTCCGACCTCGGCGTCAACCCCTCGAACGACGGCAAGACGATGCGCTGCGTGTTCCCCGAGCTGAGCCAGGAGCGTCGCAAGGAGTACATCAAGGTCGCCAAGGCGAAGGCCGAGGACGGCCGGGTCTCGGTGCGCAACATCCGCCGCAACGCCAAGCAGACCCTCGACAAGATGGAGAAGGACGGCGAGGTCGGCCAGGACGACGTGACGGGCGCCGAGAAGCGGCTCGACGCGCTGACCAAGCAGCACACCGATCAGATCGACGAGATGCTCAAGCACAAGGAAGCCGAGCTGCTCGAGGTCTGAGCCACCCCTTGATGACCGACTCCTCTCCCTCGTCCCCACCCCAGCAACCGGCCCCTGCGGGCCACGGCCGAGCCGGCCGCGACCTGCCGGCCGCGATCACCTCCGCGGTGGTCCTGCTGGGGGCCGTCGCGCTCTCCCTGTACTTCTGGAAGACGGCGTTCATGTTCATCGTGGCCGCCGCGGTCGTGGTGGCGATCTGGGAGCTGCACCAGGGGCTGCGCGCCAAGCAGATCGTGCTGCCCGAGCGGCCGCTGATGGTCGGCGGTGTGGTGATGGTGGTGGTGGCCTACTTCTGGGGCGCCCCCGCGCTGGTCACCGCCA
This sequence comes from Nocardioides sp. Z43_10, assembly GCF_059766615.1. NCBI lineage: Bacteria > Bacillati > Actinomycetota > Actinomycetes > Propionibacteriales > Nocardioidaceae > Nocardioides > Nocardioides sp. Z43_10. The sequence goes on from NZ_JCBAJY010000006.1 coordinate 282,351, forward strand.
CCGCCGTGACCGCCCTGGTGCTGATGCTGCTGCGCCTGGGCGGGGGAGTCGACGGCTACGTCCGCGATGCCTCGGCCGCGGTCTTCACCCTCGTCTACGTCCCGTTCCTCGGCTCCTTCGTGGCCCTGCTGCTGGCCGAGGACGACGGCGCCAAGGGCATCGTCGCGTTCATCCTGGTCACCGTGGCCTCCGACACCGGCGGCTACGTGGCCGGTGTCCTGTTCGGCAAGCACCCGATGGCGCCGGTGATCTCGCCCAAGAAGTCGTGGGAGGGGTTCGCCGGCTCCGCGGTTGCCTGCGTGGTCGCCGGCTGGCTGCTGGTGGTCTACCTGCTCGACGGCGACTGGTGGGTGGGCGTGGTCCTGGGCCTGATCGTGGTGGTGATGGCCACCCTGGGCGACCTGTGCGAGTCGGTGATCAAGCGCGACCTCGGGGTCAAGGACATGAGCCAGATCGTGCCTGGCCACGGCGGCCTGATGGACCGTCTCGACTCTCTGCTCGCCACCATCGCCCCCACCTGGCTGCTGCTGCACTACCTGGTGCTGTGAGCTGACGCGCGACCTCCCCGGGCCCAGCCGGGCTCGACTCGTCCCTCTCTGCGTGAACCGCGCCTGCGCAGCGCCCCGCCATGAAAGGGTGGGGCGACCGCGACGGCTGGGCACACAGGAGGCAGCATGGACCACCCGCACCAGCCCCCTCCCGCGAGGCCGGTGCATCCCGTCGCGCTGGTGGCCGGGGGTGTGCTGGGCTTCGCGCTCAGCTGGCTGTGGATCGCGATCGTCGTGTTCGGGGGCCTGGGCATCGCCTACAACGCGGAGGCTGAGGGCTTCCTGCGCTCGTGGAACTTCGCCCTGCTCGTCATCGCCGCCGCGCTGATCCCGCTGGTGCTCGCGCTGGTCCTGCTCGTCGTTCCCCGCACCCGCCAGGCCGGCGCCGGCGTGGTGATGGGGCTGGCCATCGGGATCGTCGTCGGCAGCGGCGTCTGCGGGTCCGCCCTCACACCCGCTCTGGGCTGAGGCGGACATGTATCCCACACTCGAGGCGCTGCTCGGCCTCCCCGTCCCCACCCACGAGCTCTTCGTGGCCCTCGGCGTGCTGGCCGCGGGCGTCGTCTTCGCGCTGGAGGCGCGCCGTCGCGGGAGCTCCGACGAGCGCCTCGTCTTCGTGGTGGCCGGCGCCCTGGTCGGGGGCGCGGTGATGATGCGGATGGGCACCTGGCTCCAGCACGTCGACCTGCGCCAGAACGCCTCCCTGGCCGAGCAGTGGCTCTACGGCAACCGCTCCATTCTCGGCGGGCTGGTCGGCGCGTGGCTGGGGGTGCACGTCACCAAACGGGTGGTGGGCTACCGCGCCCGCACCGGGGACCTCTTCGCGCCGGCGGTGGCGCTGGGGATGGTTGTGGGGCGCATCGGGTGCCTGCTCACCGAGACCCCCGGGACGCCCACCGCCGGCGGCTGGGGGATCACCCTCCAGGCCGACGCCGCCGCCCGGGTCGGCGCGCCGGCCGGGGTGGGGCTGCATCCGTCGTTCGTCTACGAGATCGTCTTCCACTCGGCGGCGTTCGCGGTGCTCTGGCTCTGGCTGCGCCATCGCGAACTGCCACCGGGGGAGACCTTCGTCTGGTACATCGCGAGCTACGGGGTCTTCCGCTTCCTCGTGGAGTTCGTCCGCGCGAACGAGGTGGCCTGGGCGGGCCTGACCCGCCCCCAGCTCTTCCTCGCCCTCACCGTCCCGCTGCTCCTGGCGCGCATCGCCTGGCGCTACCGGCGGGGCGCCTATCGCCGGCCATCGATGCCGGCCCGACCGGAGGTGGCCGCATGAGCACGGCACAACAGGGCGAGCGCGGGGCGGGCATGCCGCTGCGCGGGGACCGGATCCACCGCTACGTGAACGCGTTCTGTCCGCTGTGCCACGAGGAGCATCCGGACCGGCCACTGGCCGAGGTGCAGCGGCTCAGCGGCTGGCTGGTCGAGCGCGACGACCGGATCTGGCTCGAGCGTGGCTGCCCGAGCCACGGCCTGGTCCGCACCCTGTACGACGAGTCGCCCGAGATCCTCACCTACCTCGAGCAGTGGACCGCGCCCACCAAGGTCCACGAGCCCGACCTGAGGGGCAACTTCCGGCCGGTGCCGTCGGCCTACGAGCACGGACTGCCGGAGATGCAGACCCAGCACACCTGCATCCTGCTCGAGGACCTGCTCGACCACTGCAACCTCAAGTGCCCCACCTGCTTCGCGGAGTCCTCGCCGGCGCTGGCCTCGGTCGCTCCGCTCGAGCAGGTCCTCGCCTCGATCGACGCCCGGCTGGCCCGCGAGAACGGACGCATCGACGTGCTGATGCTCTCCGGCGGCGAGCCGACGCTCTACCCGTGGCTGGCCGAACTGCTCGACGCGGTCGTGGCGCGCCCCGTCGTACGCATCCTGATCAACAGCAACGGCCTCGCCATCGCGCAGGACGACGAGCTGCTCGCGCTGCTGCGCCGCCACCGCGAGCGCGTCGAGGTCTATCTGCAGTACGACGGGGAGTCCGCGCAGGCATCGCGCCACCACCGCGGCGCCGACATCCGCCGCTTCAAGGAGCGCGCCATCGAGCGGCTCTCGGGCGCGGGGGTGTTCACCACGCTCACGATGACCGCCGCCCTGGGGGTCAACGACGACGAGATCGGCTACGTCCTCAAGCGGGCCCTGGACACCCCCTACGTCGGCGGCGTGACGATCCAGCCGGTGTTCGGCTCGGGCCGCTCCGGGGCCATCGACGCGCTGGACCGGCTGACCCACACCGGGGTGCTGGCCCGGCTGGAGGAGCAGACCGCCGGGGTGGTCACCTGGCGCGACCTCACCGCGCTGCCCTGCTCGCACCCGCACTGCTGCTCGGTCGGCTACCTGCTGCGCGACGACTCCGGGAGCTGGCGCTCGCTGACCGCGCTGATCGGCCACGACCGGCTCAAGCAGTGGCTCGACCTGGAGCCCGACACCCTGGCGAACCGGATCGCCGACGACTCCCTCCCGGTCTCGCTGCGGGCGGTGGTGAAGGACTCCCTGCTCGACCTGCTCTCGGAGCAGTCGTCGCTCTCGCACCCGTCGATGACCTCGATCTGGCGCGACATCTGCCAGAACTGCGACCTGGGCATCGGCACCCTCAGCACGCTGGTGGCCTCCAAGCTCCCCGGGCAGCACCAGCGGCTGAGGCGGATGCTGGGGGAGCGGGTGCTGCGGGTGACCGTGAAGCCGTTCATGGACATGAACACGATGATCGAGGAGCGGCTGACCCAGTGCTGCGTGCACGTCGGCACCGTCAACGCCGACACCGCGGCCCACCAGTGCGCGCCGTTCTGCGCCGTGCAGGCCTGGGCCCCGCTGGGGCGCACCCGGCTCTCCACGGCGACCGGGGCTCCCGCGGGGGCCGGTGTCGGACCGGCAGCCGGGCCGCGGCTGCCGCTGGTCGAGGGCCCGCGATGAGCCGCGACCCGCGCCTGGTGGAGCCCGCGCGCGCCGTGCCCTCCCCGGCGGCCGGCGCCCCGGGCGCCGAGCCCTTCGACCCGCTGCGGCTGTGCGTCTTCGCCACCGTCGCGCTGCTGGGCTGGGTGCTCGGCCCGGTCGCGCTGGTGGGGTTCGCGGGCCTCGGCTTCGTCGGCTACTGGCGTGCGCGCCGGGCCGGGCTGACCCGCTCGCAGTGCCTGCTACGCGACACCCGGCTGGTGCTCGCCTACCTGGCGCTGCTGGTGGCCGCCGGGCTGGCCGGGATCTGGTGGTGGCTCCGGTGAGGACCCTGCGCGCGTCGCGCCCACGTCGCCCCCTCGAGCCCTACCATGAGGCGCGAGAGCGGGGTGTGTCCGAATGAGCCAGCCACCGACGGGTCAGCAGCCACCGAACGGGGGGCAGTCCCGACCCGAGGATCGTCCCCAGGGACCGCCCCAGGGACCGCCCCAGGGCGGCTGGGGCGCGCCGCCGCCGTACGGCGCCCCGGCGGGCCCGCCGGACCCGTACCGCAAGCCCGCTCCGTACGGCCAGCCCGCTCCGTACGGCCAGCCCTCGCCTTATGGACCGCCCGCTCCGCCGGGGCCCGGCCCCTACCCCTCGCCGTACACCACGCCCGGGCCGAACGGCGGCGGGCCCGACCGGACCATGCGCTGGGTGGGCCTGGCCGTCGGGTTCTTCCTGGGCCCGGTGCTGCTGGTCCTCGGCGGCACCTTCGTCAATGCGCTGGCCTCGGTGCCCGGGCTGGACGGCGTGCTCAGCAGCGGGGGGCTGTTCGGCCTGGCGATTACCATGGTGGTCGGCCTGGTCGCGGGGCTCACCCATCCGGCGACGCGCTGGTGGGCGCTGGGCGCGATCATCGGCATCGCGTTGACGTTCATCGTGCTGGCCGGCGCATGCCTCACCCTCATCTACCTCATCACCTCCCAGATGCACTCATGACCGACTTCCCCACCGAGACCTCCGACGGTCGGCTCCGCGAGGAGCGGGCGCCCAGCTGGTGGCACCGCGACCACCCGACGTTCACGCCGATCGCGGGGTTCTTCACCGGCCTGCTCTTCATGGTGTTCGTGCCCGGGGCGTTCGCGACGATCCTGCGGCTGTTCTTCCACTACGAGACCGCCCGGGGGCTGTATCCCTTCGTCGTGCTGACGCTGGCGCTCCCGTTCGCGCTCCTGGTCCCCCAGCGCAGCCGGCGCTTCGGGCTGTACATGCTGCTCGGGATGCTGGCCACCCTCGTCGTGGTGCTCGGGGTGGGGGCACTGGTGCTCTGGCTGATGGTGATGATCGAGGGCTGAGGTTTTCGTCCATCCTTCCCCTCGGTGGGATGATCGAGGTGATGTCTGACGAGCCCACCCCCGCCGCTGCCGGAACCACCCCTCTCAAGCTGGTCTTCGACGAGCCGCGCGGGCGCAAGAAGCCCCCGCGGCACCTCGCCGATCTCACCGAGACCGAGCGCAAGGAGCTGCTGACCAGCCACGGGCTCCCCGGCTTCCGGGCCAAGCAGCTGTCCACGCACTACTTCGCGCGGCTGGTCGACGACCCCGCCGAGATGACCGACCTGCCCGCTACCCAGCGCACGGAGCTGGTCGAGGCGCTGCTGCCGCGGCTGATGACCCCGCTGCGCACGATGGAGGCGGACAAGGGCACCACCCGCAAGACGCTGTGGAGGCTGTTCGACGGCGCGCTGGTGGAGTCGGTGCTGATGCGCTACCCCGACCGGGCCACGGTCTGCGTCTCCTCGCAGGCCGGGTGCGGCATGGCGTGCCCGTTCTGCGCCACCGGCCAGGGCGGCCTGCAGCGCAACATGTCCACCGCCGAGATCGTCGAGCAGGTCGTCGCCGGCGCCCGGTCGATGGCGCGCGGCGAGGTCGCCGGCGGCCCCGGACGCGTCTCCAACGTCGTCTTCATGGGAATGGGCGAGCCGCTCGCGAACTACAAGGCCGTGATCGGCGCGGTCCGTCGGCTGACCGACCCGGCCCCCGCCGGCCTGGGGATGAGCGCGCGCGGGATCACCGTCTCCACCGTCGGTCTGGTGCCGCGGATCAGGCAGCTCACCGAGGAGGGCATCCCGGTCACCCTGGCGCTCTCCCTGCACGCCCCCGACGACGAGCTGCGCAACGAGCTCGTCCCGATCAACACCCGCTTCTCGGTCGCGGAGACCGTCGAGGCGGCCTGGGACTACGCCGCGAAGACCAAGCGTCGGGTGTCGATCGAGTACGCGATGATGCGCGGCATCAACGACCAGGCCTGGCGCGCGGACCTGCTCGGCGACGTCCTCAACTCCTACGGCGACTGGGGCTGGGTGCACGTCAACCTGATCCCGCTGAACCCGACGCCCGGGTCCAAGTGGACCGCCTCGGACCCCGCCGACGAGCGCGAGTTCGTGCGCCGGCTGGAGGCGAAGGGGATCTCCACGACCGTGCGCGACACCCGCGGCCGCGAGATCGACGGCGCCTGCGGTCAGCTCGCCGCCACCGAGGCCTGACCCCGCCGGACCCGCCGCCCCGACCGGGTCAGGCGCACCGCAGGGTCATCAGGGCGGCGGCCTCCTCGACGGTGTCGACGAGGTGCACCAGCGGCGCCATCGGGCGGCCCTCGGCGAGGGCCTGCAGCAGCGGCCAGGCCGGCAGCTGCTCGGTCCAGTAGCGGCGACCCACGAGGACCATCGGCGCCAACGACGACTCGTCGGCGTAGTAGTTCTCGCAGGCGTCCTGGAAGATCTCCTGGACCGTCCCGCCGGCGCCGGGCAGGAAGACGATCCCGGCGTCGCACACCTCGAGCAGCACCGCCTCGCGGCCCGGGTTGGCGAAATACTTCGCGATCGCGGTGGCGAACGGGTTCGGCGGCTCGTGGCCGTAGTGCCAGGTGGGGATGCCCAGCGACTGCTCGCCCTCGGGGAACCGCGCGAGCACCTCGAACGCCGCGTCCGCCCAGGCCTCCACCGAGGGCCGGAACGACGGCGCCGCGGCCAGCGCACGCAGCGCCTCCTCGACCGCCTCATCCGGCTGCCGGCTCAGGTAGGCGCCCAGGTTCGCCGCCTCCATGGCGCCCGGCCCGCCGCCCGTCGCCACGGTGAGCGAGCGCCCCAGGGCCCGGCCCAGCCGCGCCGCCGCGGCGTACTCCTCGCTGCCGCGCGCGAGCGCGTGCCCGCCCATCACCCCCACCAGCGGGCGACCCGCGCGCCGCCGTTGGGCCACCCAGCCGCGCAGGGCCGCGTCGACGGCATGGTCGTGCAGGGCGCGCGCGAGCGTCACCGCCCGCCCGGCGCGACCGGGTTGCTGGGCCCAGGCATAGGCCCGGGCGTCGAGAGTGTCGGCGTAGGTGCGGCTGTCGAAGAGCTCGGTGGGGGAGTAGAGCGCGGTGCGGTAGCTGTCGACCGGCACCCCGGGCACCTCGGGGAAGACGATCGCCCCGCGGGCGCGCACCGACTCCTCGTCGCCGTTGCCGAAGCGGCACCCGACGAACAGCGCACCGGCCACCCGGCAGCGGCGCAGCGCCTCGCGCTGCCCGCTCAGGTCCAGGCCCTGCAGGTGCCACCCGCTCATCGAGGTCACCCCGGCCGCCAGGCGTCGCTCCAGGTCGGCGAGCGTGGCGACCTCGATGACCCGTCCACGGCTGTGTCTCATGCCGCGACCTTAGGCGGCGGTGTGCGGACCCGGCGCACCGCGCGCCGGATTCAGAACGCGTGCCCCACCAGCTCCGCGAACAGCGCGTGCTCGTCCACGCCCAGGCCCCGCGAGCGGAACCAGGTGGCCACGTTGGTGCAGTCGCGCATCAGGAAGTCCGTCCCACGCGGGTTGGCGACCAGGTCCACGATCTGGGGCAGGTCGATGATCACCAGCCGATCACCCGCCGCCAGCAGGTTGTAGGGCGAGAGGTCGCCGTGCACCAGCCCGTGCCGGGCCAGCTCGGCCATCGCCTCGCGCAGCTGATCGAAGTACGACGCGAGCAGCGCCGGCGCGGGCCGGGTCTGGGCCAGGCGCGGCGCCGTCTCGTCCTCGACGGTGATCCACTCCATCAGGATCTCGGTGCCGTCGATCTGCACCGGGTAGGGGACCGGCAGCCCCAGCCCCCAGCAGCGCACCAGGGCCTCCCACTCGGCCCACGCCCACTGGCCGGCGGCGACCGCGCGACCGTGCGCGCTCTTGCGGGCCAGCGCCCGGGCATCGCGGCTGTTGCGGGTGCGCCGGCCCTCGGCGTACACCCCGGAGCGCTGGAAGCTGGTGTGCTCGGCGCCGCGGTAGCGCTTGGCGGCCATCACCGCCGAGGCGCCGCCGGGCACCGCGCGGTCGAGCAGGAAGACGTCGGCCTCCTTGCCGGTCTTGAGGATGCCCAGGTCGGTGTCGAGGGCGCCCTGGTCGGTGACCACCCAGGCCGGGCGCGGCCGCGGCCCGCGGCACAGCGGCTCGACGCTGGCCCAGGTGGACCAGCGCCGGCCGGGCCCGTCCGGCTCGTCGGCGGGGGTGAAGTCGAAGACGAACGCCGGGTCGAGCCCGGCGAGACGCTCGTCGTGGGGGTGCGGCGCGTCAGTGACGGGCTCGCTGAAGTCGTGTGGCATCGGGGGTGCTCCAAGTGATCGAGGGGTGGTCTGCGGACAGGCCGGGCACAGTCGTCATGGCACGGCTCCTCTCGATCGGGGCACGCCCCGACGGGCGCACGCTGGTGCCATCGTGGTGGCCCCGCTCGCGGGTCGGCAACGGGTTTTCGGATACGTTGCCCACTGCGACAGGGGGGAGCGCCATGACATCCAGGTGCAGCACGAGGACCGTTCAGCCACTTCGACGCGCCCGCGCTGCGCTGGTGGCGCTCAGCACCGCCGCGCTGGTGGCGGGCGCCGCCGTCGTTCCCGCCAGCGGGCAGGACACCGCGCACGGCGCCGGCCAGCGGGTGGCCCCGGCCCCGGGGGCCGCCGGCATCGGGGACCCCTACTTCCCCCAGGACGGCAACGGGGGCTACGACGTGTCCCACTACGACGTGCACGACCGCTACGCCTTCGCCACCGGGCGGCTCAGCGGCTGGACCCGGATCACGGCGCGTGCCGAGCAGGACCTGTCCAGCCTCCACCTCGACTTCATGCTCAAGGTCGGCAAGGTCACCGTCGACGGCCGGCCCGCGACGTTCAGCCGCCCCAACCGCCACGAGCTGCGGGTCGTCCCGCAGCGCCCGATCGCGCAGGGTGCCACGTTCCGGGTGCGGGTGGCCTACGCCGGCAAGCCGGGCGGCCAGCGCTGGCGCGGCGAGCGGCCGTGGCTGGCGGACCGCCGCGAGGTGGTCACGATGGGCGAGCCGCAGATGGCCGCCTGGTGGTTCCCCGCCAACGACCACCCCCGCGACAAGGCGGCCTTCGACATCCACGTGAGCGTCCCGCGGGGCCGCCAGGCGATCGCCAACGGCGAGCTGGTGGGCCGCACCCGCACCCGCACCGAGACGACCTGGCACTGGCGGGCGAAGGAGCCGATGGCCCCCTACCTGGCGTTCTTCGCCGCCGGCGACTTCCAGATCGCCCGCGGCACCGACGGCGGGGTGCGGTGGCTGTCCGCGGTCTCGCGCACGCTGAGGCCCGCGGCCCGGCGCCAGGCGATGGCCCTGATGCGGCGGACCCCGCAGGTGGTGCGCTGGAGCGAGCGCTACCTGGGCGAGTACCCGTTCTCGATCGCCGGCGGGCTCACCACCGGGCTCAGCGTGGGCTTCGCGCTGGAGAACCAGACCCGCTCGACCTACCCGTTCGTGGGCGGGCGGCGCAACGTCGGCCTGCTCGTGCACGAGACCGCCCACCAGTGGTTCGGCGACTCGGTGTCCGTGCACGGCTGGCGCGACATCTGGCTCAACGAGGGGTTCGCGAGCTTCATGGAGCGGCTCTGGGAGGAGACGCACGGCGGCCCGCCCGCCCAGAGCTGGCTGCTGGAGCAGTGGCGCCTGGCGGGCGGCGGCTTCTGGCGCCTGAAGCTGGCCGACCCGGGCCCGCGCCACCTGTTCGACATGGAGGTCTACGACCGGGGCTCGATGGTCGTCCAGGCGCTGCGGCACCGGATCGGCGACGCGGACTTCTGGACGCTGCTGAAGGCGTGGACCCAGGGGCGCGCCGGCGGCAACGGCAGCGTCGCCGACTTCGAGGCGCTCGCCGCCGAGATCAGCGGCGAGGACCTGACCGGGTTCTTCGACGCCTGGCTGCGAGGCACCACCCGGCCGGCGCGCACCGCGGACAACGGCCTGGTCTGAGCCGGGCGCTCACCGCGGCCCGGGACCCGGGTGGACGCTCCCGACCCCGGACGCCACGATGGTGACCATGCCGAGCTACCGCGAGACCTTTGCCGCCTCCGTCGCCGACCCCGACGCCTTCTGGCGCGAGGCCGCGACCCGTGTCGACTGGTTCAAGAAGCCGACCCGGGCCCTGGACGCCGAGCGGCCGCCGTTCTACCGCTGGTTCCCCGACGCGACCCTCAACACCTGCTACAACGCCCTGGACCGGCACGTGGTCGCCGGCCACGCCGACCGCACGGCGCTGATCTACGACTCGCCGCTGACCGAGACCAAGAGCCGGGTCAGCTACGGCCGGCTGCTCGAGGACGTGGCGGCCTTCGCCGGCGTGCTGCGCGCGCTCGACGTGCAGCAAGGCGACCGGGTGGTGATCTACCTGCCGATGATCCCCGAGGCCGTCGTGGCGATGCTGGCCTGCGCCCGGATCGGGGCGGTGCACTCGGTGGTCTTCGGTGGCTTCGCGCCGCACGAGCTCGCCGTACGCATCGACGACGCACGCCCCAAGGCACTGGTCACCGCCTCGTGCGGGATCGAGCCGGGCCGCACCATCGCCTACAAGCCGCTGGTCGACCGGGCCCTCGAGCTCGCCGACCACGAGCCGAGCGCGGTCGTGGTCAAGCAGCGCCCCCAGGTCGAGGCGACCCTGGTCGAGGGGCGCGACGTGGACTGGGACGAGGCGATGAGGATCGGCCGGCTCAAGCCCGCCGAGTGCGTGGAGGTGGCCGCCACCGACCCGCTGTACGTGCTCTACACCTCCGGCACCACCGGCAAGCCCAAGGGCGTGGTGCGCGACCACGGCGGGCACGCGGTCGCGATGGCCTGGTCGCTGCCGCAGGTCTACGGCTGCGGCGCCGGTGACGTGTGGTGGGCGGCCTCCGACGTCGGCTGGGTGGTCGGCCACTCCTACATCGTCTACGCGCCGCTCATCAACGGCGCCACGACCGTGCTCTACGAGGGCAAGCCGGTCGGCACCCCGGACGCCGGGGCGTTCTGGCGGGTGATCGAGGAGTACGGCGTGAAGGCCCTGCTGACGGCCCCCACCGCGATCCGCGCGATCCGCAAGGTCGACCCCGAGGGCGAGCTCGCCGCGGGCCGCGACCTGTCCTCGCTGGAGACCCTCTTCCTGGCCGGGGAGCGCCTGGACCCCGACACCTGGAGCTGGGCGGGGGAGAAGCTCGGGGTGCCCGTGGTCGACAACTGGTGGCAGACCGAGACCGGCTGGCCGATCGCGGCCAACCTGCGCGGGCTCGAGCCGATGCCGCTCAAGGCCGGCTCCCCGTCGGTGCCGGTGCCGGGGTTCCAGGTGGAGGTCCTCGACGAGCACGGCCGCGAGGTGCCGGCCGGCACCGAGGGTGTGATCTGCCTCAAGCTGCCGATGCCGCCGGGCACCCTGCCCACCCTGTGGGGCGACGACGAGCGCTACGTGACGTCGTACCTGTCCACCTTCGAGGGCTACTACCTCACCGGGGACGGCGGGTACGTCGACGAGGACGGCTACCTCTACGTGATGGGGCGCACCGACGACGTCATCAACGTGGCCGGCCACCGGCTCTCGACCGGGGCGATGGAGGCGGTGATCGCGCAGCACCCGGCCGTCGCGGAGTGTGCCGTGATCGGCGTGGCCGACCCGCTCAAGGGGCAGCTGCCGCACGGGTTCGTGGTGCTCAAGTCGGGTGTCGAGGCCGACCCCGACACGATCGTCGAGGAGCTGGTGGCCCTGGTGCGCGGCGAGATCGGCGCCGTCGCGGCGTTCAAGTCGGTGACCGTGGTCGGGGGACTGCCCAAGACCCGCTCGGGCAAGATCCTGCGCCGCACGATGCGTGAGATCGCCGACGGCAAGGAACCGAAGGTGCCCTCGACGATCGAGGACGCAACCGTGCTCGACGACCTGCGCCCCGCGTTGCGACGCCCGTGAGGACACGACCCGCCGGGCGCCGCGCCGGGGGCTGCGGCATTGCCGCGCGGGGTGCTGGGAGAATCGCGCGGTGACCTCTCCAGCCTCTCGCGCGCAGCGTCGCGACGTCGTGATCCTCGGCTCCACCGGCTCGATCGGCACCCAGGCCCTCGACCTGGTGCGCGCCCACCCCGACCGGTTCCGGGTGGTCGCGCTGACCGCGGGCGGCTCGAACCCCGAGCTCTTCGCCGAGCAGGTGCGCGAGTTCGCCCCGGCCTTCTCCGGGCTGGGGGAGGACGCCTCGGTCCAGGCGGCGGCGATGGCCTGCGACGTGGTGCTCAACGGCATCACCGGAGCCGTCGGGCTGCGGCCCACCCTGGCCGCGCTCGACGCCGGGAACACCCTCGCCCTGGCCAACAAGGAGTCGCTGATCATCGGCGGGTCCCTGGTCACCCAGCGGGCCAGGCCCGGCCAGATCGTGCCCGTCGACTCCGAGCACTCCGCGATCGCGCAGTGCCTGCGTGCCGGTGCCCGCGGCGAGGTGCGCCGCCTGGTGCTGACCGCGAGCGGCGGGCCGTTCCGCGGCCGCAGCCGCGAGGACCTGCTGGAGGTGACGCCCCAGGAGGCGCTGAACCACCCCACCTGGGCGATGGGCCCGGTGATCACGGTGAACTCCGCCACCCTGGTCAACAAGGGGATGGAGGTGATCGAGGCGCACCTGCTCTTCGGGGTGCCTTTCGAGGACATCGAGGTCGTGGTGCACCCCACCTCGGTGGTCCACTCGATGGTGGAGTTCTGCGACGGCTCCACGATCCTGCAGGCCTCGCCGCCCACGATGATGATCCCGATCGCGCTCGGCCTGGACTGGCCCGACCGGGTCGCCGACGCGGCGCCGCCGGTGGACTGGACCCGCCCGGAGACGTGGGAGTTCCACCCCCTCGACGACGAGGCGTTCCCGGCAGTCGCCCTGGCCAAGCGGGCCGGCGCGCTGGGAGCCACGGCGCCGGCGGTCTACAACGCCGCCAACGAGGTCTGCGTGCAGGAGTTCCTCGCCGGCCGGCTGCGCTTCGTGGACATCGTGGCGACGATCGCCGCCGTTCTTTCCCTGCACGGCGTACCCTCGAAGACGACACAGCTGAGCGTGGACGACGTCCTCGCCGCCGACGTCTGGGCTCGCTCAGAGGCCGTCCGTCTGATCCGGGAGGGGTTCCCCGCCGCATGACCGCGCTCTTCTACATCCTCGGTGTGGTCGTCTTCGTCCTCGCCATCCTCGTCTCCATCGGACTGCACGAGCTGGGGCACATGATCCCGGCGAAGAAGTTCGGCGGGAAGGTGACGCAGTACTTCATCGGCTTCGGCCCCACCGTCTGGTCGCGCCGGCGCGGCGAGACCGAGTACGGCGTGAAGGCCATCCCGCTCGGCGGCTACGTGAAGATCGTGGGCATGCTCCCGCCGGGGGCCGGCAACATCGCCGAGCCGGACGGCATCGACGCCGCGGGCAACCACGTCTACAAGGTGCGCAAGTCCAACACCGGGATGTTCACCCAGCTGATCTCCGACGCCCGGGCGGCGGAGTGGGAGACGATCTCGCCCGAGGACCACGACCGGCTCTTCTACCGGATGCCCTGGTGGAAGAAGGTGATCGTGATGGCCGCCGGCCCCTCGGTCAACATCGCCATCGCGTTCGTGATCTTCGCCGGCGTCTTCGCGACGTACGGCAACCCCAACGACCCGGTCCTCGAGCCGGTCGTCGACGACGTGTCCGCCTGCGTCGTCCCCTACGAGGAGAGCGACCGGGTCTGCACCGCGAAGGACCCGGTCAGCCCGGCCGTCGAGGCCGGCCTGCAGCCCGGCGACGAGATCGTCGCCTTCAACGGCACGCCGATCGACGACTGGGAGGGGCTGCAGAAGGCCATCCGCGGCAACGCCGGCGGCGAGGCGGAGATCACCTACCTGCGCGACGGCGAGGAGATGACCGGGCGGACCAGCACCACCGTGCAGTCGCGCCCCACGTCGGCCACCGACGAGACCCTCACCGAGGTCGGCTTCCTCGGCGTCACCCCGACCTTTGCCGGCTTCGCCGAGGGCGGGCCGCTCTACACGCTGCGCCAGATGGGCGACATGACCGTCGAGACCGTCAAGGCGCTCGGCACGCTGCCGGTGAAGGTCTTCGACGTCGCCCAGGCGATCGTCGGGCTCGAGGAGCGTGCCGCCGACAGCCCGGTCAGCGTGGTGGGCGGCGGACGCCTGGCGGGGGAGACCGTCTCGCACGAGACGTTCCCGGTCGCCGAGAAGACCGTCTTCATCCTGATGCTCATCGCCGGCTTCAACTTCTTCATCGGGATGTTCAACTTCGTTCCGCTGCTGCCGCTGGACGGCGGCCACATCGCCGGGGCGCTCTACGAGGCCGTGCGCCGCGGCTTCGCCCGGCTGCGTCGACGCCCCGACCCCGGCTTCGTCGACGTCGCTCGGCTGCTCCCGGTGGCCTACGTGGTGGGCCTCGCTCTGCTGGTGATGGGCGCGGTGCTGATCGTCGGCGACCTGGTGGTCCCGCTGTCGCTCTACGAGTCCTAGCAGGCGGCGGCGCCGAGGCGAGGGTGACATCGCTAGGATCGGGACATGACCGCAGTCAGCCTTGGCATGCCCGCAGCACCCCCGCCCGTGCTGGCCCCCCGCCGCCCGACCCGGCAGATCCAGGTCGGCAAGGTCGGCGTCGGCAGCGACCACCCGATCTCGGTGCAGTCGATGACGACCACGCTGACCTCCGACGTGAACACCACGCTGCAGCAGATCGCCGAGCTGACCGCCGCCGGGTGCGACATCGTCCGGGTCGCGTGCCCCTCCCAGGACGACGCCGACGCCCTGCCGCAGATCGCGCAGCACTCGCAGATCCCGGTGATCGCCGACATCCACTTCCAGCCCAAGTACGTCTTCGCGGCGATCGACGCCGGGTGCGCCGCGGTCCGGGTCAACCCCGGGAACATTCGGCAGTTCGACGACCAGATCAAGGAGATCGCGCGGGCCGCCAAGGACCGCGGCACCTCGATCCGGATCGGCGTCAACGCGGGCTCGCTCGACAAGCGGCTCCTGGAGAAGTACGGCAAGGCGACGCCCGAGGCGCTCGTCGAGTCCGCGGTCTGGGAGGCCGGTCTCTTCGAGGAGCACGACTTCCACGACTTCAAGATCTCGGTCAAGCACAACGACCCCGTGGTCATGGTGCGGGCCTACGAGATGCTCGCCGAGCGGGGCGACTGGCCGCTGCACCTCGGTGTGACCGAGGCGGGCCCGGCCTTCCAGGGCACGATCAAGTCCGCGACCGCGTTCGGCGCGCTGCTCTCGCGCGGCATCGGCGACACCATCCGGGTCTCGCTCTCCGCGCCGCCGGTGGAGGAGGTCAAGGTCGGGCTGCAGATCCTGGAGTCGCTGAACCTGCGCCCGCGCCGCCTCGAGATCGTCTCGTGCCCCTCGTGCGGGCGCGCCCAGGTCGACGTCTACACGCTGGCCGAGCAGGTCACGGCGGGTCTGGACGGGCTCGAGGTGCCGCTGCGCGTGGCCGTGATGGGCTGCGTGGTGAACGGCCCGGGTGAGGCCCGGGAGGCCGACCTGGGAGTGGCCTCGGGCAACGGCAAGGGCCAGATCTTCGTCAAGGGCCAGGTCATCAAGACCGTGCCGGAGAGCCAGATCGTGGAGACCCTGATCGAGGAGGCCATGCGCCTCGCCGAGCAGATGGAGCCCGTCGAGGGCGCCGAAGCCTCCGTCAGCGTCAGCTGAGCGCGAGAGCCGGACGAGAAGTAGGCTCCCGACGTGCTCTCCACCCGGCACGGCGTGCACCTGCTGGGCACGCCGGATCTCGACGAGTTCCTGGCCCTCACCGCCCAGGACCCGGTCGTCAACGTGTTCGCGGACTACCGCGCCCGTACGACGAACCTCGACCCGCGCTGGCTGGGCGGTGAGATGTGGGGCCGCTTCGACGACGGCCGGCTCACCGCCGCCTGTCATGTCGGCGCCAACCTGGTGCCCGTGCAGGCCAGCGCGGACGACGCCGTGGCGTTCGCCGCCCGAGCCCTGGCGAAGCGACGGTCCGTCTCGACGCTGGTCGGCCCCGAGGAGGCGGTCTCCGCCTTCTGGGGGGTGGTCGGCGACAGCTGGGGGAGCCCGCGCGAGATCCGCCGCCGGCAGCCCCACCTGGAGCTCTCCGGGCCGCCGGCGATCGCCGGGGACCCCGAGGTCAGGCGCACCACCAGCGAGGACCTCGAGCAGCTCTACCCCGCCTGCGTGGCGATGTACACCGAGGAGGTGGGCGTCTCCCCGGAGTTCGGCGGGGGCAGCGACCTCTACCGGGCACGGGTGATGCAGCTGGTCTCGCGCGGGTGGTCCTTCGCCCGCTTCGAGGAGGGCCGGGTGGTGTTCAAGGCCGAGGTCGCCTGCGCCTCGCCGTACGCCGCGCAGGTGCAGGGCGTCTACGTGCCGCCCGACCGGCGTGGGGAGGGGCTCGCCACCCGGGGGATGGCCGCGGTCGCGGAGATCGTGCTGGCCGAGATCGCGCCGACCGTCTCGCTCTACGTCAACGAGTGGAACGACCCCGCCCGCGCCGCCTACGAGCGCGCCGGCTTCCGCGAGAGCGCCCGGTTCTCCACAATCATGTTCTGAGCCGCTAGGTTCTCGCCATGTCGACCTCTGCTCTGCCCTGGGATGCCCGGGTGCTCGCCGCCGCCTTCGCCACTTCGGGGGTGATCCACCTGGTCCGGCCGGCGACGTTCGAGCCGGTGATGCCGGCCGCGCTGCCGGCGCACCGCGAGCTGATCCTCGCCAGCGGCATCGCCGAGCTGGCGTGCGCCGCGGGTCTGGTGTTCCCCCGCACCCGCCGGGTCGCCGGGTGGGCGAGCGCCGCGGTGCTGGTGGGCGTCTACCCGGGCAACCTGAAGATGGCCGACGACGCCAGGCGCGCGCGCAGCAGGCGGTTCAAGGCGATCGCCTACGGTCGGCTTCCGCTGCAGCTGCCGATGATCCGTGCTGCCCTCCGGGCTGCCCGAGGCTGAGCGCGGGCGCCCTCGCCCGATGGCTTCGAGCGCGTCGTCTGTGACGCAGGGGACCATCGGATGCACGTCGGGGCGCGCGCCACGGATAACCTGGCTCCCATGATCCTGCGTATGTCCCAGCTCTTCGTCCGCACATTGCGCGACGACCCGAACGACGCCGAGGTGCCGAGTCACCGGCTGCTGGTGCGTGCGGGCTACATCCGCCGGGCCGCGCCCGGCATCTACACCTGGCTCCCGCTGGGCCTGCGGGTGTACCGCAACGTGGAGCGGATCGTGCGCGAGGAGATGGACGCGATGGGCGCCCAGGAGCTGCAGTTCCCGGCGCTGCTGCCCCGCGAGCCCTACGAGGCGACCGGCCGGTGGACCGAGTACGGCGACGGGCTCTTCCGCCTCCAGGACCGCAAGGGCGCCGACTACCTGCTGGGCCCGACCCACGAGGAGATGTTCACCCTCGTCGTCAAGGACCTCTACTCGTCGTACAAGGACCTGCCTGTCTGGCTCTACCAGATCCAGACCAAGTACCGCGACGAGGCGCGTCCCCGCGCCGGTCTGATGCGCGGGCGCGAGTTCGTGATGAAGGACTCCTACTCCTTCGACACCACCGACGCCGGCCTCGAGGCCTCCTACAACGCCCACCGCGAGGCCTACGTCAAGACCTTCGACCGGCTCGGCTTCGACTACGTGATCGTCAAGGCCACCAGCGGCGCGATGGGTGGGTCGCGCTCGGAGGAGTTCCTGGCCCGCTCGACGGTCGGCGAGGACACGTTCGTGCAGTGCACCACGTGCGACTACGCCGCCAACGTGGAGGCGGTGACCGTCCCCGCCCCCGCCCCCCGCGGCTACGACGACGTCCCGGCCGCGCACGCCGAGCAGACGCCGGACACGCCGACGATCGACACGCTGGTGGACCACCTCAACGAGAAGTTCCCCCGCGACGACCGGCCCTGGGCGGCCGGCGACACGCTGAAGAACGTCCTCGTCGTGCTCAAGCACCCCGACGGGACCCGCGAGCCGCTGGCCATCGGGCTGCCCGGCGACCGCGAGGTCGACCAGAAGCGGCTCGAGGGCCAGCTCGAGCCGATCGAGGTCGAGGCGATGGACGAGACGGAGCTGCGCAAGCACCCCGAGCTGGTCAAGGGCTACATCGGCCCCCGCGCGCTCGGCGAGGAGTCGCCCTCGGGCATCCGCTACCTCGTCGACCCGCGCGTGGTCGAGGGCACTCGCTGGGTCACCGGCGCCGACGTGGCCGGGCAGCACGTGCTCGACCTCGTCGCCGGGCGCGACTTCACCCCGGACGGCACCATCGAGGCCGCCGAGGTCCGCGACGGCGACGCGTGCCCGCAGTGCGCCCCGGAGGGCCGCCAGGGCACCCTGGAGACCGCTCGCGGCATCGAGATGGGCCACATCTTCCAGCTCGGCCGCAAGTACGCCGAGGCGCTGGGCCTCAAGGTGCTCGACGAGAACGGCAAGCTGGTCACCGTCACCATGGGCTCCTACGGCATCGGCGTGTCCCGGGCAGTGCCGGTGATCGCCGAGGACAACCACGACGAGCTGGGCCTGTGCTGGCCGCGCGAGGTCGCGCCGGCCCAGGTGCACCTGGTCGCCGCCGGCAAGGACCCCGCGCTGTTCGCCGAGGGCGAGCGGATCGCCGCCGAGCTGAGCGCGGCGGGCGTGGACGTCATCTTCGACGACCGGACCGGCAAGGTCAGCCCGGGCGTCAAGTTCAAGGACGCCGAGCTCATCGGCGTTCCCACCATCGCGGTGGTCGGCAAGGGCCTCGCGGATGGCACCGTCGAGGTCAAGGACCGTCGGAGCGGGGAGCGTCTCGACGTCCCCGTCGCCGATGTCGTCGCCCATCTCATGTCCGTCGTCCGGCCCTGATCCCGATCCTCGGGTCACCCCATCTCACGGGAGCACGTATGTCACGCATCAGCTGTCCGTCGCTGGCCACCAAGGTCACGACCCCCGAGGCCGCGGCCGAGTTCATCCACCATGGCAACTCCGTGGGGATCAGCGGCTTCACCGGAGCCGGTTACCCCAAGGCGATCCCGCAGGCGCTGGCCCGCCGGATCGAGGCGGCGCACGCGCGCGGCGAGGAGTTCACCATCGGGCTGTGGTCCGGTGCGTCGACCGCCCCCGAGGTGGACGGTGTGCTCGCCTCGGTGCACGGGCTGGACAAGCGGCTGCCCTACAACTCCGACCCCACGCTGCGGGCACTGATCAACTCCGGTGAGGTCGACTACGTCGACACCCACCTGAGCCACTCGGCCCAGCACATGTGGTTCGGCTTCTACGGCCCGCTCGACGTGGCGGTCGTGGAGGTCACCGCGATCCTGCCCAACGGCCTGCTGGTGCCCAGCAGCTCGATCGGCAACAACAAGACCTGGCTCGACCGCGCGGACCGCGTGATCCTCGAGGTCAACAGCTGGCAGCCCCGTGAGTTCGAGGGCTTCCACGACGTCTACTACGGGGCGGCGCTGCCCCCGCACCGCAGCCCGATCCACCTGACCCAGCCGATGCAGCGGATCGGCGACCCGTACCTGCGCGTCGACCCGTCCAAGGTGGTCGCGGTGGTGGAGACCAACAGCCCCGACCGCAACACCCCGCTGACCCCGCCGGACGCCCTGTCCGAGGCGATGGCCGACCACCTTGTCGACTTCCTGCGCCACGAGGTCGCCGCGGGCCGGATGCCGCGCAACCTGCTGCCCCTGCAGAGCGGGGTGGGCAACGTCGCCAACGCGGTGATGGCCGGGCTGGAGGTGAGCGAGTTCGACAACATGATCGCCTTCACCGAGGTGATCCAGGACGGTCTGCTCGACCTGCTCGACAGCGGCAAGCTGGTCGGCGTCTCCGCGACGTCGTTCGGCCTCTCGCCCAACGGCGTGCAGCGCTTCCTCTCCGAGGTGAGCTCGTACAAGGGCCGGATCCTGCTGCGCAGCGAGGAGATCTCCAACCACCCCGAGCTGGTCCGCCGTCTCGGCGTGGTGGCGATCAACGGGATGATCGAGGCCGACATCTACGGCAACGTGAACTCCACCCACATCATGGGCTCGAGCATCATGAACGGGATCGGGGGCAGCGGCGACTTCGCCCGCAACGCCTTCTTGAACTTCTTCGTCTCGCCGTCCACCGCGAAGAACGGGGCGATCTCGGCGATCGTGCCGATGGTCAGCCACGTCGACCACACCGAGCACGACGTGCACGTGCTGGTGACCGAGCAGGGCCTCGCCGACCTGCGCGGGCTCTCGCCGACCGACCGGGCCGACCGGGTCATCGCCAACTGCGCGCACCCGGACTTCCGCGACCAGCTCCAGGACTACGTCGACCGGGCCAAGGCCGCGCGACCCACCGCGCGCCACACGCCGCACCTGCTCGACGAGGCGCTCAGCTGGCACAGCCGGTTCCTCGAGACGGGTCACATGTGAGCGGTCCGGACGTCGAGGCGGTCATCTTCGACTGGGGCGGCACGCTCACCCGCTGGAGCGACGTGGACTTCCACGCCGAGTCGCTGGCACTGGCCCAGGCCGTGGTCGGTACCGACCACGACCTGGACTCCGCGAGCAAACGCCTGCATGCCGCGGGAGACGCGGTCTGGGGGCGCTCGCGCGACCACCAGCGCAGCGCCACCGTCGCGGATCTGTTCGACGAGGCGGGGCTGGAGCACGACCCGGAGCTGCTGCACGCCTACTACGAGTTCTGGGAGCCGCACACGGCGACCGACCCCGACGTGCGGCCGGTCTTCGAGGCGCTGCGCGAGCGCGGCGTCAAGGTGGGCGTGCTGTCGAACACCATCTGGCCGCGGGAGTGGCATCGGGGGTTCTTCGAGCGAGACGGCGTCCTCGACCTGATCGACGGCGACGTCTACACCAGCGAGATCGAGTGGACCAAGCCGTCTCCGCGGGCGTTCGGCGCGGCGATGGAGGCCGTGGGCGCCCGTGACCCCGGTCGCTGCGTCTATGTGGGCGACCGGCTCTTCGACGACGTCTGGGGGGCGAAGAACGCCGGGCTGCGCGCCATCCACGTGCCGCACAGCCGCATCCCTGCCCAGCAGGTGGGCCACACCGAGGGCGAGCCCGACGCAGTGGCGCACCGCCTTCTCGATGTTCTCGACATCGTGGCCGGCTGGTCGCGCCGGGGCTGAGGGCGTCCACCGCGGCCGGGCGAACTCCTGCAACTTGCTGCATTGCAAGGACATGCAGTCTGTAAGTGCTGGCCTTCTGTCGCTCCGTATTGCATTGTTTTGCACGGCAGGTTGTTCGGGCAACCCGCCGCAGTTGAACCGGTGACCGGCGTCTGCGCCGCCGATCACCACCAGGTGCCGCGCTGACCGGCTCCGTCTCATGGTCCGCGAACACGTCCACTCGGGGAAGATCTCGGGACTTCCTTGGAGGTCGTGTTCGCGGACCGAGGTCATTTCGGGGCAACTCGGGTCGGCGGCCCACCTCACCCGCTCTGCGCTCTGCGGTCCGGGCCGGCTGGCGGCCTCGCTCCTCGGCCCTTCGGCTTCCGTACGTCCCCCTGCGGTGGGGGCTGGCACCGCCACGGGTAGCGACTGCGCCGGGCTGGACGGTGTCTGTGTGCCGGGGCTGTTCCGCTGGCCGCGTGGCCGCGAAGGCGGCGCCTCGCCCTCATCGTCCGCCGGCCGCGCGGGGGAGTGCTTGGCGCGCGTTCCTCCAGGTGGTGCCCGCGCGTGCCGCTGGCCCCGCCGGGCGGTGCCTGGGCATGCCGCTGGCCCCGCCGGGTGGTGCCTGGGCGGGGTGCGGGGCGGAGCAGCTACTGGTCGGGTGGCGGCAGGTCGGTTGACGTCGCGGCGGGTTGCTGAGGCGGGTGCGGATCGTTCCAGTGCTGCGGGGGGTGCCGTCGGCGGTCCCGGGAGACGTCGAGGGTGCCGGTGTGGTCACGCAGGTACTGGTAGCCCTGGGGACTGGTCCAGAGGTAGGTGCCCGTGTCGAGGTGCGTGTAGGACCAGGGGCTGTGGGTCTTGTGGCGATGGTGTCGCCGGCAGAGTGGGGCGAGGTTGCATGAGCAGGTGGTGCCACCGGTGGCGTGTTCTCGGATGTGGTCGCAGTCGGCGCGATGGCCGTCGGGTGTCACGTTGCGGGCGGGTCGGGTGCACCAGGGGAAGACGCAGGTGTGGTCGATGAGGGTCAGGCGTTCGACGAGGCGGTCGGGGGTCTCGTA